>JABFWL010000252.1 GCA_013362315.1 Catenulispora sp.
GGCCACGTCCAGCGGCCGTCCGGCGAGGCTCACCAACCGCGGCGCCGGCGCCGGCAAGGCCTCCCAGCGCTCCCGGTCGGCGCGGCGCAGGGCCGCGAGCGCGCGCAGGTCGCTGCCCGGCAGGGTCCCGTCGAACGCGCCGAAGACCTCTTCCACGGTCAGGTCCAGGACGTCGCGCGGATCGTCGAGCCGCCCGGCGCCGGCCAGCAGGACGCCCAGGCGCAGCAGGACCCGCCGCGACAGGCCGAACAGCTCGGTGCGGCAGAACCGGGTGTCCTCGCGGGCCTTGACGTGGGCGCGGGTGCGGGAGGCGAGGGCGTGGATGATCGCACGTCGCAGGGGGCTGCGACATTGCTCCCGCAGTTCGCGTTCGCCGTCCGCGCGGACCTTGCGCTCGTCCGCGCGGCTGGCCTCGGCGCCCGCGCCCTGCCGCAGGTGCGGGCGCACCATGTCGAGCATCATGGCCGGCCGCTGGCGCGGGGTGAGCTGTTCCAGCTTCAGATCGCCGACGGCACGGTCGCCGTAAACGCGCAGCTGCCGGACCGCGGCGTCGGCGATTTCCGGTCCGTATTCGCCCTCGACGATCTCCCGCCACACCGCGGCGTCCTCGGCGGCGGTGGTGGCGCTCAGGATCCGGTCCCGGGCCTCGGGCAGCGCACTGATCAGGTCGGACAGCTCCAGCGCGGCGCGGACTCCGGCGAGCGTGCGGTTCTCCGGTCCCCCGGCCAGCAGCGCGCCGAATATCGCCCGGTGCCGGGCGCCGGTCCAGCGGCGCAGCAGGCCTTCGTAGGCCGCGGCGGGGAGGATGCCCAGGACCGTGTTGGTCAGGGTGACACCCCACTGCGCGCCGACTTCGGCCCACAGCCCGCGGTAGAACGCGATCAGGGCCTGGGCGTCGAGGGATTCCAGGTCCCCGGCTTCGGCGGCGGTCCGGTCCCACCACGCGAGGAATCCGCGAACCTGGCGGAAGTGACGCGTGCTGCGGCGCAGGGTGCCCGGGGCGGTGCGCAGGGCTCTGCGACGCCAGCCGGGTGAGGTGTCCATCCCCGGCTCGGGCCGCAGGCCCATCGAGTGCTCCCACCAGCCCCGGATGAACTCGAACTCTGGCAGCAGGCCGTGCAGCGCGTACCAGGCGTCGAGCCGGTAGTAGATGCGCCCTTCGCGGAGACCGACCATGCGCTCCAGATGATGCGCGTTCTCTCGCAGCCGCGCCTCGGGGACGCCCATGCGGCGGTAGAGGTCGGTGAAGATGGTCTTGTAGAAGTCGCGCGCGAGCGAGTACGTCAGCGCACAGCTGACCCCGGGGTAGCTTTCGGTGATGTTGTGGTTGCTCCACACCACTTGCTCGGGAAGGTCCGCGAGCGGCCGGGACTGCACGATCCAGAGTTCGCCGTCGGCGGTGAAGGCGCCTTCGATGTCTTGGGGACGGCCGAAGTGCTCCTCGATCCGGCACCCCGTCTCTACAACCCGGGCCAAAGCGCTGTCGGAGAGGACCGGCGGCTCGGCTGATTCTGCTGGCACTTCGCGCTCTGTCGGTTCGGCCAGGACCGCAGGGCTGCCGCTCTTTGTCACAGCGGGTGCGCCGATCATGCGGCGCTTGACCGCGATCTCGCTGCGCACGACACCGGTGGCCCGTTCGGTGAAGTAGTGGTCGATATCGGCGCGCTCCTGGACCACGCCCTCGCCGATGCCGTATGCCGCAGCCACCACCACGCGGTCGGCGCCGTCACGCGGATCGCGGGTGAACGCGACGAACGAGCTGGCGCCGAGCACCATCTGCTGGACGCCGACCGCGACGCGCGCCGCATCGGGGTCGGCGCCGCGGCGCAGCCGGTAGAGGACTGCTTCGGGGTTGTAGGCGGAGGCCCAGCATTCGACGATCCGCCGGAGCAGGTCGGCGCGCGGGACGTACAGGAAGCTGTCGCTCAGTCCGGCGAACGGATCGGCCGCGCTGTCCTCCGCGCTGTTCTGCCCGGCCCGGCCCGGTCCGGGCACGACGCACGCCCGGACGGCGGCGAGTCCGTCGGCGCCGATGACCTCGTCGAACATGGTATAG
>JABFWL010000547.1 GCA_013362315.1 Catenulispora sp.
GAACGAGGCGTCGTCGCTGGCCAGGAACGCCACCGCCGCGGCGATCTCCTCCGGCTCGGCGAAGCTGCCGCGCGGCACGTGCACCAGGCGGCGGGCGGCACGCTCCGGGTCCTTGGCGAACAGCTCCTTCAGCAGCGGCGTGTTCACCGGCCCGGGAGACAGGGCATTGACGCGGATGCCCTGCCTGGCGAACTGGACGCCGAGCTCGCGGGACATGGCCAGGACCCCGCCCTTGGAGGCGGTGTAGGAGATCTGGGAGGTGGCCGAGCCCAGGGTGGCGACGAAGGAGGCGGTGTTGATGATCGAACCGCCGCGCCCGGTCTGCTCGTACTGGCGGACCATGTGCGGGATCACCGCCTTGCAGCACAGGTAGACCGAGGTCAGGTTGACCTTCTGTACCCGGTCCCAGGCCTCGATGCCGGTCTCCAGGATCGAGTCGTCGTCCGGCGGGGAGATGCCGGCGTTGTTGAAGGCGATGTCGACGCGGCCGTAGGTGTCGACCGCGGTCTGGAACAGCGCCGTGACCCGCTCGGCGTCGGTGACGTCGGTGCGCACGAACAGGCCGCCGACCTCGTCGGCCGCCGCCTTGCCGGCCGCCTCGTCCAGATCCGCGAGCACCACGTGGGCGCCCTCGGCGGCGAAGCGGCGCGCGGTGGCCATCCCGATGCCGCCGGTACCGCCGGTGATGACGGCCACGCGGCCGGACAGACGCTCGCTCATTGTTCTCCTGTTCAGGTAACGGTTCTCGATCGCTTCTCGATCACCCTGCTCCCGGCACGGTACCGGGAGCGGAGCTCACAGCGCGATGAAGATGTTCTTGGTCTCGGTGAAGGCGGCCAGCGAGTCCGGCCCCAGCTCCCGCCCGAGGCCTGACTGCTTGAAGCCGCCGAACGGCGTCGAGTAGCGGACCGAGGAGTTCGAGTTCACCGAGAGGTTCCCGGACTGGACGGCGCGCGACACGCGCAGCGCCCGGGACAGGTCGCGGGTCCAGATCGAGCCGGACAGGCCGTACTCGGTGGCGTTCGCGGCGGCGATCACTTCGGCTTCGGAGTCGAATGGGGTCACGGTCACGACCGGCCCGAACACCTCCTCGCACTGGATCGCCGCGTCCGGCGCCACCCCGGTGACGACCGTCGGCGGGAACCAGAACCCGGCGCCGTCCGGGACTTCGCCGCGGTAGGCGATGTCCTCCGGCGCGACAGCGTCGACGAACCCTGCGACGCGAGCCTTCTGCGCGGCGGAGATGAGCGGTCCCATCTCGGTCTTCTCATCGAGCAGGTCGCCGACCACGACGCCCCGGCAGGCGTCGAGGAATCGTTCCATGAACGCGTCGTAGGCCGAAGCCTCGACATAGATCCGCGAGCGCGCGCAGCAGTCCTGCCCCGCGTTGTCGAAGACGCCGTAGGGTGCGGCGGCGGCCGCCTTCTCCACGTCGGCGTCGGCGAAGACGATGTTCGGGCTCTTGCCTCCGAGCTCCAGCGTGACCCGCTTGACCTGGTCGGCGCACCGCGCCATGATCGCGCGGCCCACCGCCGCGGAGCCGGTGAACACGATCTTGCGCACGTCCGGATGCTCGACCAGCCGCGCCCCGGCCTCGGTCCCGAAGCCGGGCACCACCTGCAGCACGCCTTCCGGCAGGCCGGCTTCCAGGGCGAGCTCGGCCAGGCGCAGCGCGGTCAGCGGCGTCGTCTCGGCGGGCTTGAGCACCACGGTGTTCCCGGCGGCGAGCGCCGGGGCGAAGCCCCAGGCGGCGATCGGCATCGGGAAGTTCCACGGCACGATGACGCCGACCACGCCGAGCGGTTCGGCGACGGTCAGGTCCAGGCCGCCGGCCACCGGGATCTGGCGGCCGAACAGACGCTCCGGCGCGGCGGCGTAGTAGGTGAGGACGTCCCGGACGTTGCCGGCCTCCCAGCGGGCGTTGCCGATGGTGTGGCCGGCGTTCTCCACCTCGGTCCGCGCCAGCTCCTCGCTGTGCTGGTCGACGACTTCGGCGTACCGGCGCAGCAGCCGGGCCCGGTCGGCCGGGGCGACGTCGCGCCAGGCCGGGAACGCCGCCGCGGCGCGCGCCACGGCGGCGTCGACGCCGTCGGCGGTGGTCATCTCGATGCTCCGGAAGACCTCACCGGTGGCCGGGTTCACCAAGTCGTATGCAGAGCTGAGGTCGTACACGCGCTATTTTCCTTTGGCGTAACGGGTTGCGGCGTCTATCAGGGATCTGAAGAGCTCGGGCTTGCTGTCCTCCTCGGGGTGCCACTGCACCCCGACGACGTAGGCCTTCCTCGGCATCCATCCGGCTTCGATGAGCCCGTCGGGGGCGTTGCCGGAGGACTCCAGGCCCGCGCCGAGCTTGTCGATGCCCTGATGGTGGTGGCACCAGGCGATGATGTGCGCGCCGAGGTCGCGGCCGGGCGGGGCGGCCGGGTCCAGGTCGATCCGGACCGCGGCGAACTGGCCGAGCTGCTGCCGGTGCGCGTGGCCGAACACCGCCTCGTCGGGCAGGTGCTGGCGCAGCGTGCCGCCGAGCGCGGCGTTGAGCAGCTGGAAGCCGCGGCAGATGGCCAGCACCGGCAGATCCCGCTCCAGCGCGGCGGCCAGCAGTGCGTACTCCCAGGCGTCGCGGTCCTTGCGCGGACTGTCGGTGTCCAGGTGCCGGACCGCGCCGTAGCCGGCCGGGTCGATGTCGGGTCCGCCGGTGAGGATCAGGCCGTCCAGGACGGAGACGACCTGTTCGCCCTCGGCTTTCAGGGCTTCCGCGTCGTGGGCCTCCAGGTGCGGGGGCAGCAGCAGCGGGATGCCGCCGACCCGGCTCACCGACTCGACGTAGCGGTGCGGCAGCAGCGCCGCCGGGACGTTGCGCCACGGCCCCCACGTGGCGGTCTCCTGGTAGCTGCTCAGGCCGATGAGAGGCGCCGGCATCTGCGGGCTCACATCCTTTCGAAGGAGCGGAACCGCTCCCAGTCGGTGACGGTCGACTGGAAGGCCGCGAGCTCCACGCGGCCCATGTTGAGGTAATGCTCCACCACGTCGTTGCCGAGCGCCACGCGCGCCGGCTCGCTCCAGGAGAACATGTCCACGGCCTCGCTGAGCATGTCCGGCACCCGCGGCAGTTCGGCCTGGTAGGCGTTGCCGGTGAACTCCGGCGGCAGGACCAGGCTCCGGTCGATCCCGGCCAGGCCGGCGGCGATCATGCCGGCGATCGCGAGGTAGGGGTTGACGTCGCCGCCGGGCACCCGGTTCTCGATCCGCAGCGACAGGCCCTGGCCGACGATCCGCATGGCGCAGGTGCGGTTGTCGCGGCCCCAGGCGATGCCGGTGGGGGCGAACGAGCCGTTCGCGTAGCGCTTGTAGGAGTTGATGTTCGGCGCGTAGAGCAGGGTGAAGTCGCGCAGGAACGCGAGCTGCCCGGCCAGGAAGTGCTCCATCATCTCCGACAGGCCGTGCGGCCGGTTCGGGTCGGCCATCACCGGGGAGCCGTCGGCGCCGCGCAGGCTCAGGTGGATGTGGCAGGAGTTGCCCTCGCGGTGGTCGTACTTCGCCATGAAGGTGAGGGACTTGCCGTCCTGCTGCGCGATGGTCTTCGCGCCGTTCTTGTAGATGACGTGGTTGTCGCAGGTGGTGAGGGCGTCGGCGTAGCGGAAGCCGATCTCCTGCTGGCCGAGGTTGCACTCGCCCTTGGCGGACTCCACATACATGCCGGCGCCGGACATCCCGGTGCGTATCCGCTTGAGCAGCGGCTCGACGAGGGCGCCGCCGAGCATCGAGTAGTCGCCGTTGTAGTGGACGGCGGGCTGCATGTCGCGGTAGCCCTTGCGCCAGGCGTCCTGGTAGGAGTCGTTGAAGACCATGAACTCCAGCTCGGTGCCGGCGTAGGCGGTCCAGCCGCGTTCGGCGAGCCGGGCCAGCTGCTTCTTGAGGATCTGGCGGGGGCTCTGGGCCACCGGTGCGTCGTGGTGGTCGACGACGTCGGCCAGGACCAGCGCGCTGCCCGGCTCCCACGGGACGTTGCGCAGGGTGCTCAGGTCGGGCTTGAGGACGAAGTCGCCGTAGCCGGTGTCCCAGCTGGAGGTCTCGTAGCCGGAGACGGTGTTCATGTCGACGTCGACGGCCAGCAGGTAGCTGCAGGCCTCGGTCTCGTGCGCGGCCACCTCGTCGAGGAAGTACTCCGCGGACAGCCGTTTGCCCTGGAGCCGGCCCTGCATGTCGGTCATCGCGATCTGGACCGTGTCGATCCTGCCGACCGATATGAGGTCGCGGAGCTGCTGGAGCGTGAGCATGCCGGTGCGCGCGGGCATTGTGCCTACCTAGAGCCAACTAGAGCCGACTAAGTCTTGGGGAGTCAAACTGTGGCGGGCCCGGAAAAAAGGGCGTCCGCTGGGTGAAACCGACAGGGTATTGCGACGGTGCTGGCCCCTACCCTGGTGTGCGGCGGGGGCTCGCGTCAAGATCCGTTGTGATCGCGCGGACATCGCACAGATGCGGCCGGTGGGGGCGGGCGGAGCGGGGTTAAGCTGGGCCATTGATCGCCGCAGAAACGGGAGCCGCACGTGCATTGGATGATGCCCTACCAGATGGCCTTCTGGCTGTGCGGCATCCTGATGGCCCTGGCTGTGGCCATGTATTTCTCCCGCAAGCCGCTGCTGGTCAGGTACCTGCCGTTCCCGCGCGAACTCGGGACCGTGCTGGGGCTGTTCGGGCTGTGGCAGGTCGCCGGGCGGCTGTCGGTGATGAAGGTGGACCACGCGCTGGACCGCGGCGAGTGGCTGTGGGACGCCGAGCGGGACGTGTTCCTGCCCAGTGAGCACTGGGTGCAGCACCTGTTCTTCCCGGCACATCCGACAGTGGTGAAGTTCTTCAATCTGTACTACGCGTCGATGCACTTCACCTGCATGATCATTTTCTTGATCTGGCTGTTCGTCCGGCACCGCGAGCACTACGCCCGGGTGCGCACCACGATGGCGATGGCGACGGCGTTCGCGCTGGCGATCCAGCTGATCCCGGTCGCGCCGCCGCGGATGATCGACAAGGCGCACCTGACGGACACCGCGTTGTTCTACGGCCAGTCGGTCTACGGGCCGATGAACGCCGACTCCCCGGACCAGTTGTCGGCCATGCCGTCGGTGCACGTGATCTGGGCGGTGATCGTCGGCTACACGGTGTGGCGGGTGTCGCCGAGCAAGTGGCGCTGGATCGGCCCGGCGCACACGGTGATGACGATCACGGTGGTGGTGGCCACGGCGAACCACTACTGGGCGGACGGGATCGTGGGGACCGCGCTGCTGCTGCTTTCGGCGGGAATCCAGGCGCTGGTGCGGCGCGCCGCCGCGTGGATCCGGGGCGCGCGGGTAGCCTCGGCGGACGTACCGGCCCCCGAGCTTGCCAGGAGTGCGTGATGTCCGCTGCCGCCGTTTCTTCTCCGACGAGCCCGGCCCCGGCCGCTCCCGCAGCCGCCGGCTCGGGGGGCACCCTCGCGGAGGCCACCGTCGCCGAGGCCACCGTCCCGGTGGTCACCGTCGCCTACGGCGTCGCAGGCATGAGCTGCGGGCACTGCAGCGCGGCGGTGACCGAGGCGCTGTCGGCGCTGCCGGGGGTCAGCGAGGTCCGGATCGACCTGGCGGGCAAGCGCGCGGTCGTCGACAGCGCGGCTCCGCTGGAGATCGCGGCTGTCCGGGACGCTGTCGAGGGTGCGGGCTACCAGCTGGTCTGATCTCATAGAAGACCAATCTGCGCTGATAGAAGATCAACCTGGGCTTATAGAAGATCAACCTGGGCTGCGGGCCACACAGCACCGATTGGCCTGGTTCGAAGCCGCCACCTTGAGCACCGGCGGGACTACGCTTCGGCCATGACGGCGACACCCCATCTCCACACCGACCGGCTCGAACTCGACGACCAGACCCTGCGGGAATGGGACGCGACCGTCCTGAAGGCGGACGGCGAGGGCATCGTTCTGGACCGCTCCGCGTTCTATCCCGGCGGCGGAGGCCAGCCGCCGGATGAGGGGGTGCTGCTGTGGGGCGGGGTGCGCACCCGCATCGTCGGCGCCCGCAAGGGCGACGACCTGGTGCTGATCCCGCACGACGAGGACCCGCTGCCCCCGGCCGGCACCGCCGTCCGCGGCGCCCTGGACGACGAGCGGCGCACCTGGCTCATGCGCACCCACTCCGGGCTGCACCTGCTGTCCGGCGTCGTCTTCCGCGACTTCGACGCGCTGGTCACCGGCGGCAACATGGAGCCCGGCAGCGCCCGGATGGACTTCAACCTGCCGGAGGTGCCGCCGGACTTCAAGGCGCGGGTCGAGGAGGCCTGCAACGTCGAGGTCGGCAAGGACCGGCGGATCGACGTGAAGACCCTGCCGCGCGACGAGGCGTTCGCCATCCCGGACATCATCCGCACCGCCACCAACCTGGTGCCGCCGGAGCTGACCGAGGTCCGCATCGTCGACATCGTCGGCCTGGACACCCAGGCGGACGGCGGAACGCATGTGGAGTCGACGAAATGGATCGGCCGCATCGAGGTGTTGAAGGTGGAGAACAAAGGCAAGGGCTTCCGGCGCTTGCGGATCGCGATCCGGGACTGACCGGGCGACGGCTACAGAGGAGAAGGCGGCGACGACCATGGCAGACAACGCCCGCGGACGCGTGAAGGTGGAGCAGGGGCAGAAGCGCGTACGCGTGTACCTGCAGAACAAGCTGGTGGCCGACACCCTGCGACCGCTGCTGGTGTGGGAGGTGCCGTACTACCCGACGTACTACGTGCCCGCCGACGACGTGCTGGCCGAGCTGAAGCCCACCGGGGAGACGGAGCACTCCCCGAGCCGTGGCGACGCCCAGGTGCACGACGTGCTGCTGGGCGGCCTGACAGCGGCGGGAAAGGCGCGAACGGTTCCGGAATCGCTGCTGGAGGAGCTGCGTGACGCGGTGCGGTTCGACTTCGGGGCGTTCGACTGGTTCGAGGAGGACGAGCCGATCTACACCCACCCGCGCGACCCCTACAGCCGCATCGACGTGCTGGCGAGCAGCCGCCACTTCCGGGCCGAGCTGGACGGTGTGGTGCTGGCCGAGTCGCCGAACAGCATGATCCTCTTCGAGACGGGACTGCCGCCCCGGTACTACGTGCCGATCACGGCGCTGAACCAGGAGGTGCTGCGGCCGTCGGAGACGGTGACGCATTGTCCTTATAAGGGTGCGGCGGCGTATTGGTCGGTCCAGGTCGGGGACCAGCTTCACAAGGACCTGATTTGGCTGTACCGCACGCCGTTCGCGGAGGTGCAGAAGATCGCGGGGCTGGCGGCGGTGTACAACGAGAAGGTGGATATCTACGTGGACGGGGTGCTTCAGGAGCGGCCTAAGAACCGGTACTGATAGCGGGTGCCGGGTAGGGTCCGGCGGCTTTGGGTAGCCTCGGGCAGGTTCCGGCGGCTCGGGTGGCTCGGGTGGCTCGGGCGGCTTCCGGTGGGCCGATTCTCGGTTGACGATGATCTTAGAGTCGCCGTATGTGCCTTGATGGCGACATCCACGTTCCCGCCGGGACCGACCCGGTCTTCGCGCTGACCTCCGCCGACGGTTCCCGCTTCGGGGCCTACCTGGCGCCCGCCGAGCACCCGACCGGCGCCCGCGTGGTGCTGCTGCCGGACATCGGCGGCATGCGGGCGCCGTACCGGGACCTGGCCCGCCGCTTCGCCCGCACCGGCGCGGACGTGCTGGTCATCGACTACTACGGACGCACCCTGGGACCGGCGGCACGCGGCGAGGAGTACGACCCGCAGACCTCCGAGGCGTTCGACCGGCACTTGGTCCTCACCGACCTGGCCGCCGCCGTGGCACACCTGCCGGGTTCGTTGGGGTGGGGGTGTAGCGGGCTGCTTTGCTGGTGGGCGGGGAGGTGGCTGGGTTTGGATGAAGTCAAAAGCCAGTCAAAGGCAAATCAAAGGCCTGTGAAGAG
>JABFWL010000693.1 GCA_013362315.1 Catenulispora sp.
TCGGGCTAAGCCCGCTTTTGTAGCGTGAGGCGCATGGTTTCCGAGCGCGACGGCGGTGACGGTGTTTTCCCGCGGCCTGCCCCGCTCGGCGATGTTTCCCCGCGGCCTGCCCCGCTCGACTACGCCACACCGGTGTACCTGCGCACACGGAGCGAGCCGACGGCCGGCGTGAGTGACACCTCAAACAGCTCAAGTGCCCGTCGGCCCACCAGCCACCGGCGGCCGCCGGCGGCCGCGCAGCGCCACGTGCCGCTGCGCAGCTCCGCGGCGCTGGCCCTGGTGACCGGCCTGGCGATCACCACGCCGCTGCTGCTGCGCACGCAGAAGCACGAGATCGCGCTGGGGCCGGAGCACGCGTACCCCGGCACCGCGACCGACTCGGTGAGCAGCCCGGCAGGTGGCCCGGGGAGCAGCCCGGAGAACGATCCCTCGACCGGCGACCCGGGCGACGCGCAGGCGGCGGCCGGCGCCGCGGCCCCCGGCGGCCGCACGGCGACGCCGGTGTCCCGGAACGCGACGCGGACGCCGACCGTGCCGCCGTCGGGCAGCCCCACGGCGCTCAAGCCGTCCACCGGTTCGTCGTCGGCATCGGCGGCCCGGGCCGGGAACGTGCCGGCCGTGCAGCTCTCCCCCGACGCGGCCGCCACCTTCGAGACCCAGGTCGTCGACCTGACCAACGCGCAGCGCACCGCGCACGGCTGCCCGGCCCTGCGGGCCGACACCCGCCTGCAGCTGGCGGCGATCGGGCACAGCGTCGACATGCGGGCGCGCGACTACTTCGCGCACGACACGCCCGACGGCGCCACGCCGTGGACCCGGATCGAGGCGCAGGGCTACGCGGACCCGTCGGCCGAGAACATAGCCATGGGGCAGGCCACGCCGCAGGCGGTGGTCGACGCCTGGATGAACTCGGCGGGCCACCGTGCCAACATCCTGAACTGTTCTTCCAAGGCCATCGGCGTCGGCGTGCAGTTCGGGCCAGGCGGCCCCTGGTGGACCCAGGACTTCGGCTACTCCTGAGCCCGGATCGGCCGGAGTTCTAGTCAGACCTCTGATAGATGTCGGACTTCCCTTACACGCCGTTGGTACCAGCGGTACCATCGGGTAGCTCGCGCGCGGTGAGGGATAGCAGAGGTAAGGGGGCTTGGGCGTTCATGGACATCCGCACCTGGCAGGAGGCTGATCGCCTCGAGCTGCCGGAACCCGGATTCGACGAGGATCCGGTGTTCGACGGTGTGTCCGCGCCCGGAGAGCCGCGCGCCGCGTTCGGCGCGCGGGGGTCGGTCTTCGCCGCCTCCGACGTCATATCCCTGGGTCCGCCGGAACCGTCGGCGCGCGGCGCCAAGCCCGCCCACGGCGCGCGGCACCGGGTCGGGCGCAGCCCGTTCAGCCCGCTGCGTCCGGCGCCGATCGCCATCGGGAGCCTGTCCACGGCCGCGATAGCCGCGTTCGCCTTCGTCGGCCCGGGCATCCTGCACGGCGGGGATGCCGCGCAGACCACGCCGCTGCTGGACGGCATGCCGCAGCGGATGGCGCCGCTGAAACCCGGTACGGACCACGTGGCTCCCGGCGCCGCCGCGGTGAACGCCGGTGCCGCCGCTTCGCCGTCGTCCACGCCCGGGACGCCGACCTCGACCGCCACCGGCGCCGCGAACAGCCCGGTGACATCGGCCTCGACCCCGGGCGGCGACTCCGGCGGGAAGGGGTCGTCGAACCCCGGATCCCCGAACGGCCCGGGCCACCCGACCGGCCCCACCGGCCCGACCAGCCCCGGCCCGACCACCCCGACCACCCCGACCAGCCCGGTCCGCACCCCCGCCCCGCCGCCGGTCCAGAACCCCGGCCCGCCCACGGCGCCGCCGACGACCCAGCCCTCGCCGCCGACCACGCCGCCGTGGGGGCCGATCTCGCCGACGCCGCCGACACCGCCGAGCGGCCCGCCGACCACGCCGCCGACGACTCCACCGACGACGCCCCCGCCGACCAGTACTCGGCCGACGCCGTCCTTCGACTCCGCCGCGGCGGTCGCCATGGCGGTGACCGAGATCGACACCGCGCGCGGCAGCTTCGGCACCCGCCCGCTGACCGTCGACCCGGTCCTGATCCAGGCCGCGTCGAAGCACACCCACGACATGGCCCGGACCCGCTGGTTCAGCCATACCGGATCCGACGGGTCGAACCCGTACAGCCGGGCCCAGGCCCTGGGCTGCTGGACGCTGTCCAAGGAGCTGATCGCCCGCGGCCGGCCCGGCGACGACGTCGTCGGGGCGCTGCTGCGGGACTGGCAGGCGAGGATGGCGCTGATGTCGCCCTCGAACGCCGCGGTCGGGATCTCGGCCCAGCAGGATCCGCAGACCGGCGACGTGTACTGGACGATCGAGCTCGCCTGGCTGTAGCGGCTGGCGGCGGGAGCAGGTCGCTGCCGCTAGCCCGTGGCCTCGGCCTCCGACACCGCGCCGGACACCGCCTCCTCCCGCGCCACCGTGGCCGGGGAGTCGGCGACCGCGCCGGCGCTCGGCGCGCCGCGCTTGGTGATCAGCGCCACCAGCACTTCCACCGCGGCGAACACCCAGGCCAGCGCGGTGGCGAACACCGCCAGGTTCAGGTGCTTGGCGGTGTCGATGCCGTCGGCGAAGGCGGACGCCACGAACTGCGCCACGGCCACCGTCACCAGCAGCGCCACCACCGTTCCCACGCTCCGCATGGCCCGGCGCCGGCGGGTGGCGAAGACCGCGATCCCCGGCACCAGCCAGAGCGCCACCAGCGTCGCGAGGCCCCCGCCGCGCAGTAGTCCCACGGCGTCGGTGATCGGGACCCAGCGCTTGTCGAGCAGGCCGCGAGGCGTGTGCCCGATGCGGGTGTAGTTCGCCAGCCGCGGCGTCACCATGCGCTGGATGTTGTTCGGCCCCGGCGCGCACAGGGTGGACGTCGCGCGCGGCACGTAGAAGTACTCTGCGACGTTGTTCATCACCGGTAGTACGCGGCCTGGATGCCTCAGCAAGAAGCCGAGGATCTTCTTATGCGACAGGCTCTTCGCGAACTCCTTATACGTGGCGCTGTTCTGGAGCTTCCACGGCGCGCACCACGGCGGCGCTCCCGCGTACTCCGAGAGCCAGACCGGGCCGCCGAGCTCCGTGAGGTCCTGCACCGGGTGCGACCCCGTCGGCAGCAGGGTCACCGTCACGAAGTTCGCCCCGGTCAGCTGCGCCGTCTTCTGGTCCTCGTTGCCGGACACCACCGCCGCCCCGACCACCAGCACGGCCACCGTCGCCAGCCCGGCCAGGCGGTGCCGCAGCCGCCGGTCGACACCGCGCAGGCGAGCGACCGGCACCGGCAGCGCGGGCATGAGCAGCACCACGGCCAGCGGCAGCACGGCCGGATAGTTCTGCGTCTTGGCGGTGGCGAAGAACACGCCCGCCACGCCGGTGAGCACCAGCCCGGCCCACTGCACCCGCCGTCCCGGTCCGGCCAGCATCACGACGCCGACCGCCACGTACAGCAGTCCGATGGTCGAGGCGATCTCGCTGAACGGGGAAATCGCGTAGTCGATGAAGACCGTGTCCGCGACCACCAGCACCACGGCGACGCACAGCGCCAGCCGATACCGGTGCCGCAGCCGTACGAACCGGTAGAGCAAGCCCATCGCCGCGCCGATCAGCACGCAGCAGACGATGCCCACGGCACGCAGGTCCAGGTAGCTGGCCAGTCCCAGCACGCGCGTGAGCACGCGTCCGGCATAGAGCAGGAGCAGCTGGCTGCTGCGATAGGGCACGTCCGGCAGCTTGATCGAGCCCAGGACGTGCTGGTGGCAGCTGTAATGCGCGAGGTGGTAGTAGTGCACGTTCACGTAGTCGCGCAGCCGCGGCGCGCCCGTCGGCACCCGGACGTCGACGCCGAGGTGGCACATCAGGCGCGCGCCGTCGTAGTTGTCCGCGACGCCCACCGGGCGTGGAACGAACAGGCGCAGCATGAGCAGCACCGCCGAACCGGCGCCGACGATCGCCGCGAGGGCGTTCGCCGGCAGCCGGGACGGGCGAAGGTCTTCGATCCTGGGAACTCGCATGCTGGGCTTCAACGATCTACACGCTCTGCTTCAACGGTCTGAAGGGTCGTCACACCCGCTCGCCGCTGCGCGCGTCCTCGGTGCGCCGGCGCGGCAGGATGGGGGCGTCGCGGCCGGTGCCGGACGTGCCGCCGGGCTTCTGCGCCGAGCCTGCTGCGTCCGAGGAGCCCGCAGAGTCCGCAGCGCCCTCCTCGTGGTACTCCTCCTCGACGTTCACCGCCCAGACGTCGTGCGTGGTGCCCGAGGCGATGTTCTCGGCGGTGAGCATCGCCGTCATCATCGAGTGGTCCTGGTTGTTGTAGCGGTGCATGCCGTTGCGGCCGACCGGGTGCACGTTCGGCACCTCGCGGGCCAGCCACTCGCGGATCACGTCCACGTTGCCGCGGTAGTACTCGTCGTAGACCGGATACGCCTTGGGCATCCGCACCACGTAGCCCTCCTCGACGGCGCCGGCGGACACCAGGCCCAGCGCCTCGAGCTCCTGCGCGCCCTGCTTGACGAGCACGTCGTCGGCGGCCGCCCACAGGTCGTCGCCCTCGGAGACGAAGTACTCCAGGCCCAGGCAGGTGCGGCCTTCCTTGACCAGGTACGGCGACCACGACCCGAAGTTCTGGATCCGGCCCACGCGCACGCCCGGGGTATGGATGTAGATCCAGTTGTCCGGGAACCCGGCCGACTCCGGGACCACCAGCGCCACGGTGAGGAAGTCGCGGTAGCGCAGGTCGTCGGCGGCGGCCAGCACCTCGGCCGGCGCCGGCGGGTCCATGGCCCGCACCAGCGCGGAGATCGGCATGGAGGAGACCACGTGGTCGGCCGCGACGGTGCGCTGCCCCTCGCCGTCCTGCACGGTGACCGCCACGGCGCCGCCCTCGGCCCGGTGCACGGTCGTGACCCAGGTGTTCATGGTGACCGTGCCGCCGCCGGCGGCGACCAGGTCGCGGCACCGCTCCCACATCATGCCCGGGCCGTACTTCGGGTACTGGAACTGCTCGATCAGGCTCGTGATCTGCTTCTTGTTCCGCTTCGGCGCCAGCGCGTCGACCACCGCGTTGAACAGCGACAGGTTCTTGATGCGCTGGGCGGCCCAGTCGGCCTCGATCTCGTTGGCCGGCATGCCCCACACTTTCTCGGTGTAGGTCTTGAAGAAGATCGAGTACAGCCGGAAGCCGAACCGCGCGGCCACCCAGCCCTCGAACTTGGTCTGGTCCTTCGGCGGCTTGATCTGCGCCCAGAAGTAGGAGCCGACACAGCGCGCGGCCTCCAGCAGCCCCAGGCCGGACAGCGCGTTGCCGGCCTTGAGCGGGTAGTCGAACAGCTTGCCCCGGTAGTGGATGCGGCTCATGCGCGGCCGCATCAGGAACTCCTCGTCGGGCAGGATCTCGTGCCACAGCGCCTCGACCGGCGCCGCCTTGGTGAAGAAGCGGTGGCCGCCGATGTCGAACCGCCAGCCGCCGCGCTCCACGGTCCGGCTGATCCCGCCGACCACGTCGTCGGCCTCGAACACGGCCGGCCGCACCCCGGCCTTGACCAGCTGGTAGGCGGCCGTCAGCCCGGCCGGCCCGGCTCCGATGACGACGACGGCGGGACCGCGGTCGAGGTTCTGACCGGTTTCTGGCTGTTGCTGAGATTTTGTTGACACGACGCACCAACGAGCCCATAAGCGCCGAGTAACGCGTATTACGCCGTTAGGTGATGGAATCAGGAGTTTGCCGCTTCGGATACCACTTGGGGCGCCGGGACGTGGTAAGGACCGGCAGGTGCGGCGGGAATGGTGGGAACAGCGGGAGTGACGGAAACAACAGGAGCAGGGGCGTCGCCGCCGGGAACAGCGGCGGAGTTCGCCGTCGCGGACCACACCAGAGCGATCAGAGCCGCGGCCCCGAGCACGGCCACCGCGAGCACCGTCGGGGAGCCGACCGCCGGGTGCCACCTGCCGGCCAGCGGGTTCACCGGGGCCGCCGGACCGCTCTGGACCCGGGTCATCTCCACCACCAGCACCCAGAGCTGGCACGCGGCCGCGCCGCAGGCCAACAGGCGCGGGAGCCGGCGGCGCAGCAGCGGCGACAGCTCGCCGTCCCCGACCGGTCCGGCGGCCAGCAGCACCGCCACACCGGCCAGGCCCGGCAGGAAGTAGCGACCGTACTGGGACCAGCCGTACGTGCTCAGGAACTTGATCTCCAGGGCGACGGTGGTCCCGAGCGAGACCGCGGCGACCGCCACCGCGGCCAGCAGCACGCGGCGCGTGCGGACCAGCGCCAGCGGGATCAGCACGGCCGCCGACAGCGCCGCCCACAGCATCGGCGCCCACGGCGCCGGCACGTCGAGCGCGAACGCCTCGCTGAACCAGCCGCCGACCCGGTCGACGGCGACCACCCGCAGCAGGGTGCCCAGGCGGTGGTCGGCCGGGTGCAGGGCGATCAGTGTACGGGTGATCTTGTCGTTGCCCGCTACGACGTTCCACGCCAGGGCGAGCAGGCCGGTCACCGCCCAGGCCGCGGCGACGACGCGCATCGCGCGCCAGCGCAGCAGCTCTCTGACGCGGCGGCGCTCGGCCACCGCCAGCGCGCCGCCGACGGCCAGCGCGAACCAGAACGGGCCCATCACCCGCACGGTCAGCACGACCGCGCCCGACACGGCCGCCAGAGCGAGCAGCACCGGCTGAGATTGCAGGCGAGATGACGAGTGCGGGCGATACGGCGGCGTCCGGCCCGTCCCGAGCTCTGCCGCCGGCCTGGTCAGGTCCACCAGGCAGACCCAGAGCAGCAACGAGGCAGTGATCTCGACCCCGTTCGGGTTCAGGGTCGAGCTCAGCGTGACCGTGGTCGGCGTCAACACGGTCAGGAGCGCGGCCAGCAGCAGCGGCCGGCGCGAGCAGATCGCGATGGCCGCCGCGGTGGCGGCGAACGCGGCGGACAGCAGGGCGGCCAGCAGGCGGCTCAGGACGATGCCGGTGAGATCCGGCCAGAACCGTAGCGGCGAGCCGACCGCCAGGTAGTACAGCGGGTTGTAACGCCCGACCCACGACACCACGCGGACCTTGGCGTGCGTGGCGGGGGCGGGATGCTGGCAGCTCGCGGCCCTCGCGACCCAGCTGCGGTCCTGGTGGACGTTCGGGAAGTACACGCACAGCGCGTTGGGCGGCAGCAGGCTCTTGGGCACGTCGAAGGCGGCACCGGGGCGGTGGACGAGCGGGTCCAGATCCTGGGGGGCCAGGAGGTGGCCGGTCACCGCGCCATACGCACGCTCGATGTGCTGGCGCTCGTCGGTGGTGCCGTCAGCGGGCATCGCGAGGGACCAGGCGGCGGCGAGCAGGGCGAAGGCGGCGAAGGCCAAGAGCCAGACGCGACGGGCAGACCCGGCTGAGAGGCCATTCGAAATTCTCATCCTCGCGAGCACGGTCCGGGACAAAGGTCAGCCTCCTGACGAGCGCGGAGCGGGGTCTTCCGGACCGTAAACCACGGTCGCGCCACCCGGGGGTGCGGACACCCGCGCGTCACCGTAAGCGGTGAACTTGCGAGCCGTTCGGCGCAGCTGCCGGTGCCGCCGGGCCGGTCCGCTCGTTGCACAGGGTCGGTGCCGCTGCCCGCCCGCGGCGCGCCCGTCGTCCAGCACCCCGCCCGAGGAGTTCCGCGTTGAGCGTCACGCCCCCGGTCCTGCGGCCACCGGCCCCCCGCCGCCCGAAGGCCGCCGGCCCGCCCTCCGCCGGTACCCCCGCCGGCGCCGGCGGCCCAGCCGACCCCGGCGCCTGCGGCCGCTCCGGCCCCCGCCGCCGGCGGTACGGGCTGCTGTCCTGGCCGCTGTCCTGGCGGCCGCGCACCGATCGCGGCACCGCGGCGCTGGTCGCGGCGGTGGTGGCGATGCTGGCCCAGATCCCGTTGC
>JABFWL010000083.1 GCA_013362315.1 Catenulispora sp.
ACCGGCCGAGGAGCCGGACTCCACCCAGGTCTGCTTCAGCGGCTGCAGGCTGCGCAGCAGCTCCTCCAGGTGCGCGGTCAAGGCGGCGGCCTTGGTGGACAGCGTCCCGGCGCTGGTCTGCAGCGCGCCGAAGTTGACGCTGATCTGATCGGCGGTCATGCTCGGGTCCCTTCTCGGGGTCTGACGGATGGGCGGGCGCAGATGGGGCGGCCAGGCTCAGATGCGGTTTAGCCGGGACAGCACGCTGCTGTTCGAACCGGCGTTCCCGGCCAGCTGGCGCAGGGTGTCGTGGACCTGCGTGTCCCCGGACCCGTAGTTCTGGAAGCTCTTGTTCACCAGGTCCGACATGACGTCGATCTCCCGCGAGGCCACCGTCATCTGCTCCTGCAGCTCGGTGTGCAGGTTCCAGAAGGCGATGGCCTGGTTGCCCTGGTACTGGGCCAGCGTCGACGTCAGTTCGGTCTCCAGGTCGTTCATCGTCCTCTTCGCGTTCGCCGCGCACTCCTGAAAGCCCTGGATCGCCTGCGCCATCGCAGCGGCATCACTCAGGAAACCGGGACCGGCCACGGGGGCCACCTCCTTCTCGTCTGGGAAACCCGCGCTGGGGACTCGCCGGAGCTGTCTTCCGGCTCATAGCGGATACGTTAGGGATCCGTGCTTCTCCACCACACGGCACAACTGCCGGTCGGGGCGACGGCAGAAGTACCCACGTGCGTCACTCAGTGCGCCGGCGGCGTCCAGGCCACCTGCGCCTGCACCGGCGCGGCCCGGCGGTGCACCAGCACCCCGCGCCCCGGCGGCTGCGGGCTCGGCTTCACGGTGCCCAGCAGCGCGCCCTCGTCCTTGCTGCCGGACATCACCAGGCCGGGCGAACCCAGCTCCCGCATCCGTTGTAGCACCGGCTCGAACAGCCCGCGCCCGGCGCCGCCGCTGCCGCGCGCGATGACCAGGTGCAGCCCGATGTCGCGGGCCTGCGCCAGGTAGTCCAGCAGCGGCGCGAGCGGGTTGCGGCCGGGGACGGCGACCAGCTCGTAGTCGTCGACGATGACGAACAACTCAGGGCCCTTCCACCAGCTCCGCTCCCGCAGCTGCTCGGGGGTGACCTCCGGTCCGGGCAGCCGGCGCCGCATGGCCTCGGAGAGGTCGCCGACCAGTTCGGCCACCGCCGGTTCGCTGCCGGCGTAGCTGAGCAGGTGGTCGCCGGTCACGGCGTCCAGCAGCGCGCGCCGGTAGTCGATCACCGCGATGGCCGCCCGGTCGGCCGGATACGCGGCGGTGATCCCGGCGGCGATGGTCCGCAGCAGCCCGCTCTTGCCGCTCTCCACGTCGCCGAACGCGATGAAGTGCGGATCGGTGTCGAAGTCGACGTACACCGGCTGCAGGTCGGCCTCGGACAGGCCGAACGGCACCCCGCGCCCGCGTCCGGTGCCGCCGGCGGCACCGCCGCGCGGCTCCGGTACCAAAGCCCTGACTTCCTCCGCCGACACCTCCTGCGGCAGCATCCGCACCTGCGGCGCCGCGCCCCGCCCCCACGCGGCCGTGATCCGCGACACCAGGTCCGACGTCCCGGTCCCCAGCGTGTCGGTGCGGGTCCCGCCGTCGATGCGCGGCAGCGCCGCGAGGAAGTGGAGCTTGTCGGGCGTCAGCCCGCGTCCCGGCGCTCCGGCCGGGACGTTGGCCGCGATCCGCCGGTCGACCAGCGACTCGCCCGGGTCTCCGAGCCGCAGTTCGAGCCGCGTCCCGATGGCGTCCCGCAGCGCCGGCCGCACCGTCATGGCCCGGTTCGTGGTGATGACCACGTGGATCCCGAACCCGAGCCCGCGCGCGGCCAGGGCGGTGATCGGCTCCTCCAGCTGCTCGTACTCCTGGCGCAGCGTCGTCCAGTCGTCGATGACGAGGAACACGTCCCCGAACGCCCGGCCGTCCGCGGCCAGCGCCGCCAGCTCGGCGCGCCGCGCCCGGAACGCCGCCGCCGAGTCCACCCCGGCCTTCGCGAACAGCTGCTCCCGCTCGGCCAGCAGCGCCGTCAGCTCGCCGACCACCCG
>JABFWL010000060.1 GCA_013362315.1 Catenulispora sp.
GGGGCCGGAGCCAGGGCCGGGGCGCTGGCCTTCGGCGCCGAGGCCGGGGCGAGCGTGGCCGCCGAGGTGACGGTCGGGACGGCGACCGCGCCGAGCGCGGCGGCGGTCAGGGTCAGGCCGCGGGACCGGCGGCCGAACACCAGGGGTGTACGCATCTGTGTTTTTTGTCTTCCTCTTTGACCGCCTACCGGGTTAGCTGACGGGTTCGAGCAAAAGAGGTTGCTCTACCACTTCGTAAGCGGATTCACCCCATTGGGACGTGGGTCCCCGGTTCCCGTCCGGCGCTTTGCGCGTTTTTGGGATTCGGCGTCCGTGACGGTGCCCCGATGCTTCGGGACTGCGGCCGTCGCGACTGATCTGTGACCGTAGCGGCCGAAGCTGCGAAAACGCACGCTGATACGGTCACGAATAGATAACAACGCGGTCCGTAGCTGCGCGTTCCATATCCAGTAATTGATTTATAGGCGGGTGCGAGCCGGAAAATCCGGACAAAGGGTCTGATACTCCTTGTTCGGGACGCTCTGTGAGCGGACCCGTACTGCGGACTCGCCAGGAGGCGGCGTGCGGGAGGACACTTCGATGCGTGAAGGACGCACCAGCGATACTCGGCCGCCAGCAGACGCTGGAGAAGTGCATGGCGGAGCTGGCCGCCAGCGGCGGCGTCCTGGTGACCGGACCGTCGGGGATCGGCAAGTCCGCGCTGCTGGACGCGATCGGTTCGGCGTGCGCGGCGGCCGGGCAGCTGGTGTTGCGCAGCGCCTCCTCGGCCGCGGAGGCGTGGCTGCCCTACCTCGGGCTGTACGACCTGTTCTCCGACGCCGTCGCCGCCCGCCCCGAAGTCGTGCCCTACCACCTGCGCCCGGCCTTCGACGGCGTGCTGATGCGCTCGGTCCCGGACGGCGCGGCCACCGATCAGCTCGCCATCCGCGTCGCCGTGGTGGAGGCGCTGCGCGCGCTGTCCGCCGAGCGGCCGGTGCTGCTCATCATGGACGACGTGAACTGCCTGGACTCGGCCACCGCCGAGGTGCTGGCCTTCGCGGTCCGGCGCCGGGCCGGCACGCGGGTCCGGGTGCTGGCCGCCGAGCGGCTGTCCGAGGGGCAGGAGCCGACCTGGTGGGGCCTGCTGCCGGAGGACGCGGTGGAGATCACACTGGGCAACCTGCCGGGGCCGGTGGTCTCCGAGTTGCTGCGGACCCGGCTGGGCCTGCGCCCCACCGACAAGCTGTCGCAGCGGATCCGCGACGCCAGCGGCGGCAACCCCTTCTACGCCCTGGAGCTGGGCCGCTCCGCGCTGCGCTCCGGCACCGTCGTGCACGCCGGCGACCCCCTGCTGGTGCCCGAGCGGCTGCGGGGGCTGCTCGCGGACCGGCTGCACGCGCTGCCCAAGGCGGCCCGCGAGGCACTGCTGGTGATCGCCACCGCCGCCCGGCCGCCGCGCGAGCTGCTGGCCGGCCACGAGTGGGGGCTGTCCCAGGCGCTGGCCTCGGGGATCATCGTCAGCGGCCGGGATCTGGAGCCGCGGTTCGCGCACCCCCTGATGCGGGAGATCGTCTACGCGGACGCCGACGTCGAGGCGCGGCGGGAGTGCCACGCGAAGCTGGCCCGGGCGCACGACGACCCGCTGGAGCGGGCCCGGCACCACGCGCTGGCGACGGCGGAGGCCACCGAGGAGCTGGCCGCCGAGCTGGAGGAGGCGGCGCGGATCGCGGTGCACCGCGGGGCGCCCGGGACGGCCGCGGAGCTGTTCCGGATGGCGGCCGAGCGGACGCCGGCGGCGTGCGAATTCCCCGGTCTCCCGGGTCTTCCCGACCTCGCCGAGCTTCCCGGCCGTCCCGGTTTTCCCGACACCGTGCCGAATACGAAGGCTGATGAGGCTGGCGGGACAGCTGGGGCGGTGAACGGGTCCGTCGGGGCCGTTGCGACGTCGTCGGAGCCCTCCGAACCCGCCCCCTCGCCCGCCGCGCGTGCCGCCGGCCGCCTTCTGGAAGCCGCCCGCGCCGCCTTCGACGCCGGCCTGCCGCGCCAGGCCCGCGAGGCCGCGC
>JABFWL010000723.1 GCA_013362315.1 Catenulispora sp.
CATCTTCATGCCGATGGCCATCTCGTTCCTGGCCGCCGGCGTCATCTTCGAGCTGGTCTACCAGCAGGACCCGAACCAGGGCGTGGCCAACGCCGTGGCGGTGGGGATCCACGACACGTTCGCGCCGTCGTCGAAGTACCCCGGCGCGCATCCCCGGCCGGACCTGGCCAAGCCGGCCGCCGGCGGCTCGTTCACGTCGGTGCAGACCTACACCGCCGGCTCGGTCGTGAACGTGCCGCTGGTCGGCATCCAGGCCGCGAAGCTGCCGGGCAAGGCCGCGCAAGCCGCGCCACCGGCGACCCAGCCGGCAGCGGACCAGATCGAGGGCACCGTCTGGCTGGACATCGTCTACGGCGGCGGCGGTAAGCCGAACCACATCGACGCCGGCAAGAAGGGCATGCCGGGGATCTCGGTCAAGGTGATCGACACCGCCACCGGGAAGTCGGCCGGCTCGGCCTCCGCGCACAACGACGGCACGTTCACCATCAAAGGCCTGAAACCCGGTGCGAAGTACGCCCTGCAGATCCCGGCGAGCAACTTCTCAGAACCCTACCGAGGGATCCAATGGCTGGGTCCCAGCCTGGTCACCCCGGCGATCATCGCCTCGTACCTGTGGATCTGGGCCGGGTTCGCGATGGTGCTGATCGCCGCCGGGCTGGCGTCGATCCCGCGCGAGCTGCAGGAGGCGGCGCGGGTCGACGGGGCGAACGAGAGACAGATCTTCTGGCGGATCACGGTGCCGCTGCTGGCGCCGGTGCTGCTGGTGGTGCTCGTCACCCAGATCATCAACGTTCTCAAGGTGTTCGACCTCGTCTACGTGATCGCGCCCGGGTCGACGTTGCCGGACGCGAACGTGCTGGCCGTGCACATGTGGAGCGTGTCGTTCGGCGGCGGCTCGGACCAAGGGCTCGGCAGCGCGATCGGCGTGTTCCTGTACGTGCTGGTGCTGCCCGCGATGTACTTCAACATCCGGCGCCTCCGCAACGAGAAGAAGGAGGGCCGATGAGCGTCACGCGACCGGTCGCGGTCCCCGGCCGGGTGCCGCTCGGAACCCGCGTCGCCAAGCGCCTCACCGGCGGCGCGATGTACATCATCGTGCTGGTGGTCGGCGTCGTCTGGCTGATCCCGACACTGGGGCTGTTCATCAGCTCCTTCCGCAAGGCCTCGGACATCAGCAACACCGGCTGGTGGACGGTGTTCACGCACCCGGCGCAGCTGACCTTCAAGGACTACACCGACATCTTCGGCAACAAGGGGATCATCCAGTCGCTGTGGAACACGGTGCTGATCACCGTGCCGGCCACGGCGCTGGTGGTGTTCCTCGGCGCGCTGGCGGCCTACGCCTTCGCCTGGATCGACTTCCGCGGCCGGGACTGGCTGTTCGTGGTGGTGGTCGGGCTGATGGTGGTGCCGATCCAGGTGGCGCTGCTGCCGGTGGCGTCCCTGTACAACCGGCTGCACATCTTCGGCAGCATCATCGGCGTGGTGCTGTTCCACGTCGGCTTCGGCCTGCCGTTCGCGATCTACCTGCTGCGCAACTTCTTCGCGGCGATCCCGCGCGAGCTGCTGGAAGCCACCCGCATGGAGGGCGGCAGCGAGTGGACGATCTTCCGCAAGGTGATCGTGCCCCTGGGCCTGCCGGCCATCGCCTCCCTGGCGATCTTCCAGTTCCTGTGGGTATGGAACGACCTGCTGGTGGCGCTGGTCTTCTCCAACGCGAAGACCCAGCCGCTGACCGTGGCACTGCAGTCCAACATGCGCCAGTTCGGCAGCAACATCGACATCCTGGCCCCGGGCGCGTTCCTGTCCCTGTCGGTGCCGCTTATCGTGTTCTTCGCCTTCCAGAGATACTTCGTGCAGGGACTCATGGCCGGCTCGGTCAAGGGCTAGAACGCGGGGCTTAGGCAGGCAGGAGAGCGCGAAACCGTGGCGGACGTCCGCTTCATCGACGCCACCCGGGTGTTCCACGGGGCGTGGCGGCCCGCCGTCGACGACGTCAGCATCGACGTCCGCGACGGCGAGCTGCTCGTCCTGACCGGACCCTCCGGCAGCGGCAAGAGCACGCTGCTGCGCATGCTGGCCGGCCTGGAACCGGTGGACCGGGGCACCGTGCTGATCGGCGGCAAGGACGTCGGCCGCACCGCCCCGGACAAACGCGGGGTATCCATGATCTTCCAAGGCTTCGCCTTGTTCCCCCACCAGACCATCCGCGAGAACATCGCCCTGCCACTGACCATGCGCAAGTCCTCGGTGAAGTCCGCCGCAGCCCGCGTGCAACAAGTCGCGGAGCTATGCGGCGTGGCCGACCACCTCAACGCCAAACCCGACACGGTCGGCTACGACGTCCGCCAGCGCACCACCATGGCCCGCGCCATCGTCCGCCGCCCCGACGTCGTCTGCCTGGACGAACCCCTGGCCGGCTCCGGCACCCCCCTGATGATGCGCGGCCGCTCCCCGATCGCCGCCCTACAACGCGAGCTGGGCATCACCACCCTCTACGCCACCTGCAGCTCCGTCGACGCCTGGCAGATAGCCGACCGCATCGCCGTCCTCGACAACGGCCGCCTGCAGCAACTCGGCACCCCCGCCGAGGTCTTCACCACCCCGGCCACCATCGCCGTCGCCCAATTCCTCGGCGAACCCGGCATGAACCTCCTCCCAGCCCCGATAACCGCAGGAACCGCCCACCTCAGCGCCTTCACGGTGGTACTGACACCCACCCAGTCAGCAGCCCTGACCACCCCCCGCGTCGTCATCGGCATCCGCCCCGAAGACCTCACCATCGGCAGCGGAGCGGAGGGCGCCGAAGGTATCCGCGCGACAGTCGTCCTGGTACGCGACACCGGCCGCGACTACCTGGTGACGGCGCGGACGGTGGTGGCGGGCGAGGAGAGCGACCTGGTGGTCCGACACTCCGAGGGCCCAGTCCCAGCAAAGGGAGAGCGCGTGGTCCTGGCCGTACGCCCAGGCGCGAGCCTGCACCTGTTCGACGCCGGGAGCGGAGTACGCCTACCCGAGTGAGGAGCCACGCTCACACCGCCAGCGGCCGCCCGACCGAGCCATAGCCACCCTCACACCGCCAGCGGCCAGCCCAACGCGGCCAAAAGACCAGCCCACCGCCTCGCTTTTCCCCAAACGAGGCTTCCGGGCTTCCCGTCGCGTCGGCGGGCGAAGCCAATCGCGCCGGTCAGGCGGTGTCAAGGCCCGAAAACGCCACCACCCACCCAAATCATGGCCTTGACACCGTCTGGCCGGTGTGATTCCGTCAGGCGACGACGCGGCGGGAAGACCGGAGCCGGACCACAGACCAAAGGCGCCCCGCCAATGTGCGGCGGCCCCTTCCCAGAGCGAGGCCCTCGCCGGAGGCGCCTTTGACTGTCGCTTTTGCCTTTCGCCTTTGACTGGCTTTTGACTTCGAGCTTCTCGAACCGCCGCCCTACTCCTCCTCCCCCAACATCCCCGGCAACTGATCCAAACTCGTCAAATAGAAGTCCGTCTTCGCCACCAGATCCGGATGCTCCCCGAACACCATCCCCCAAGCCCCCCGCCGGATGAACGCCGTCCGCAACCCCGCATCCCAAGCCGGCCGCATGTCGTTGTCGAGCCGATCCCCGACATACAACACACTCGCCGGCCCGCCCAGCGGCCCCCGCTCCTCGCGTCGCGACACCTCGTCGCAGACCTCCACCACCTTCGCGAAGAACGCCGGGTCCGGCTTCTCCAGATTGCCCCACATCGCCGACGTCGTCACCAGATGCACCGGCAGCTCCAGCGACTCCAGCACCCGGTGCGAGGCGGCCGTCTGATTGGCGGCGATGAGGACCAGGTAGCCGGCGTCCTTCAGCGCCGCCAGAGTGCGGCGTGCGTCCGGGTATAGGTCGCGTTCCCCGTAGCCCTCCGGGCGGCCGGCAAGCGTGCGGCGCTCGCGCTCGAGTTCCAGGTCGAAGTCCGGGCGGAAGTACCGGAACGCCTCCAGGTGCGAGCGTCCCGCGGCGATGACGGCGCCGAAGACCGCGGAGAAGGTGTGGCGGGGGACGCCCAGCCAGTCGGCCCAGTTGTGGTACTCGATGGTCTCGTCGACCAGCGTTTCGCCGACATCGAAGACGACAGCCTCAATGGTGCGTGACTTGCCCGGGGTTTGCATCGTGCATGGTTCCTCTCACGGGACGCGCCGCCGGCGGCACAACGCGGCACACACTTCCGCGCGATTGTAGAGGCGCCTTACCCAGAACAGCCGACGCCTCCTACAAAACTCATGCCAACGAGTTACGGCGCGGGGGTGGTGGATCCCGACGCCTCAGAAGCGGTCCTCAAACCCGCATCCAACGCCGCATCCAGCGCCAGCGCCGCCCAGATGATCCCCAGATGTGTGAAGGCCTGCGGGTAGTTGCCCAGCTGCTCGCCATCCGCCGCCAGCTCCTCGGCGAACAGGCCTGTCGGGCCGGCGTGCCCGAGGAAGGCGGTGAACCACCGGTGCGCGCGCTCCACGTCGCCGACGCCGGCCACGGCCATGTGGAACAGCAGCGTGCACAGGTCGAAGCTCGACTCCTCGCCCTCCAACCCATCACTGAAATCACTGACGCGATACCGATGGCACAGCCCCCGCTGCGTCAGCCCTCCCTCGATCGCCGCCAGTGTCGAGTGCCAGCGCGGGTCCTCCGGGCCGGTGAATCCCACCACCGGCATCAGTAACAGGGACGCGTCCAACGCCGGGTCGCCGTAGCTCTGGACGTAAGACCCCTGCTTCTCGTCCCACCCCCGGCTCCGGATATCGCCGGCGATAGCGTGCGCCATCACCGACCACATCCCCGCGTTCTCATGCGTCGGCGCGAGCCGCAGGCCGTACTCGAACGCGGCCCAGCACATCAGCCTGCTGTAAGTGAAGTCCCGCCGGCCGCCCCGCGTCTCCCAGATCCCCTCGTCCGGCCGCCGCCAGTTCTCGACCAGCCAGTCGAGCAGCCTCCCGATCGCGGCCTGACCCTCGGGGCTCCGCAAGTGCTCGGTGTCGCCCAGCGAGAAGATGAACTCGCCGTAGATGTCCAGCTGCAGCTGGTCCGCCGCGCCGTTGCCGATCCGCACCGGGGCCGACTGCCGGTAGCCCTCCCAGTGCGGCATCTCCTCCTCGACCAGGTCCGACGTCCCGTCCACCCGGTACATGATGTGCAGCGGCTCGCCGAGCACCGTCGGCCCCTCGGCCAGCCGCGCGGTGACCCATCGCGCGAACGCCTCGGCCTCCTGCCGGAAGCCGAGGTCCAGCAGCGCCCGCGCGCTGAACGAGCCGTCCCGGATCCAGGTGTACCGATAGTCCCAGTTCCGCGGGCCGCCGATCTCCTCCGGCAGCCCGGTGGTCGCCGCCGCGACGAACGCCCCGGTCGGCGCGTGCGTCAGCAGCTTCAGGGTGATCGCCGAGCGGTGCACGGCCTGCGGCCACCGCCCCCGGTAGCGGCTCTTGGAGATCCAGCCCAGCCAGAACGCCAGCGTCTCGGCCAGCGACCGCTCCGCCTCGTGCTCCAGGTCCGGTGCCCAGCCGTCGGTCTGTTCCGATCCTGGTCGCCGTGCCGATCCTGGTCGCTGTGCAGATCCAGGTCGCTGTGCAGATCCAGGTCGCTGTGCCGATCCGGGTCGCTGTGCCGCTCCCGGGCCGGTCGCCACCAGGAACACCGCCGCCTGCCCGGCCGCCAGCTCCACCTGCGCGGCCACCGCCTCGTCGACCCGGACCACCGGCACGGTGCTGAACAGCGTCAGCGTGGTCTGCGATCCCTGGAACACCGCCGCGTGCGCCGCTCCGCGCTGCTCCAGCAGCGGTTCCTTGGGGTCCTCCCGGCCGTGGTCGAACCGCGGGTCGCAGTACATCGTGAACCGGATCCGGCCCTCGATCCCGCGCGCCACCCGGTACAGCACGGTCCGGCCGTCGTCCGCGGCGCCCTCGTCCGGCAGCATGAAGTCCACGACCTCGCCCACCGCGCCGTCCGCCGCCGTGTACCGCGTCACCGCGACGGCGGTGTCCGGCAGGTACGCCAGCGTCGACACCGCGCCGGGCTCGGCGGCCCAGATCCGGAACGCCCCGCCGCGTTCGGCGTCCAGCAGCGCGCCGAACACGCTCGGCGCGTCGAAGCGGCCGGGGCAGAACCAGTCGACGGTCCCGTCCCCGGCCACCAAAGCGCAGGTCCGCAGGTCGCCGAGGAGCACGTGATCGTCGATCGCGGGATAGGCGTACGAGGTCATGCGCAGACCTTACAGTCGACCGACCCCTGCCAACGCCACGTTCAGTGCACTGCGTTCCGCGTGCTCGGCGCACTGCGTTCCGAGTGGTCAGAGCGGCAGTTCAGAGCGGCAGTTCAGAGCGGCTGTTCATAGCAGCTGTTCAGGACGCCTGCTCACTACGACAGCTCACTGCAGCTGCTTAGTAGGACAGCCCAGGGCAGCTGCTCGCCACGACAGCTCAGTGCAGCGCGCTGCCACCAGTCCAGTCCGCCCAGTTCAGATTCCAGTCGCCGAACCCGTTGTCAGCCTTCACCGTGTCCTTGGAGTTCACCACCGTCACCGGATCGCCCGGGATGACCTGGTTGAAGAACCACTCGGCATCGCTCGACGACAGCCCGATGCAGCCATGGCTGCCGTTGACCTTCCCGAACTTGCCGTCGTTCCACGGCGCCCCGTGCACGAACGTCCCGGACGGCGTCAGCCGTACGTCCCAGTACACATGCGGAATGTCGTAGGCGTTGACCCCGAAGATCTGCACCGTCGTGGAGTCCATCCGGATGTCCTGCTGCTTCTGCAGCACCACCATCGTGCCGTTCCAGGTCTCGAAACCGGGCTTGCCGGAGCTGGTCAGCAAGGTCGTCGTCTTGCCGCCCACAGTCACCGTCATCTTCTTCGCGTTCGCGTCCAGCTGCGCGACCAGCGCGCGCCCGATCGTGAACGTGACGTCCCGGTTCTGCTTCCCGTACAGGCTTCCGCTCTTCACGCCGTCCAGCCGCATGTGCAGCGTCACCTTCGTCCCCGGCGCCCAGTACTGCTGCGGCCGCCAGTCCACCCGCTGCGAGCCGAACCAGTGCCAGGACCCGGTCACCGGCGGATCGGACGTCACCGTCAGCTGCTTCTCCACCGCGGCCCGGTCCGGGATCGGCTTGTCGAAGTTGATGGACACCGGCTGGGCGATGCCGAAAGTCGTGCCGTTGTCCGGGGTGAAGGTGCCCACGTACACGCCGGCGGGCTTGGCCGTCGAGAACTGCGACGTGACCGTCTGCTGCTTGCCGTCGATCCCCGTGGCCACGGCGGTCACCAGGTAGGTGTGGCCGATGCCCACCGGGCTCGCCGACGTCCACGACTCGCCCGAGGCGTCCAGCGTGCCGGCGACCGCGTCCCCGCCGGACAGCTGCGCCGTGACCGAGGTCAGCTTGCCGTTGGCCACGCTCACCTGGATCTGCGAGGCGGGGTCGGCGTTGGAGGTGTTGGACGCCGGCTTGATGACGACGACCGCCCCCGAGGAGGAGGACGACGTGCTCTGTGCCGCAGCGGAAGTGCTCGAGGAGGACGATCCGTTCGAGCCGGACTCCGAGCCGGACGAGACCGACGCCGGACCCTGACTGCTCGCCGGCGTATGCGGGTTCTTCGAACCGCTGCCACCCCCGCCGCATCCGGCGGCTAGAGCCGCGGCGGCCACTATGACGGCGAACGTGTGCAGTCTGCGCATAATCGCCTCCTGTGCTCGATCTTATAACTGGCTGATACCGATGCCCCCGCAGCGCGCGTCCGAACCGTTAGGTTTTTCTTAACCAGAGCTGCGGCAGAAAGCCAACTGCCAAGGGAACGGGAAACAAGGGGGCCTTGGATGACGCTTGCCACCGGAAATCCGCCGAGCTCAGCGATGCCGGCCGCCCCGGCCGCACCGGGCGCCGGGGCGGTCGCGCAG
>JABFWL010000399.1 GCA_013362315.1 Catenulispora sp.
GGCGGGCGCCAGGGCGCCGCTGCCCGCACCGGCGTTCCGCCGCCGGCGGCTGTGGCTGGAGCGCCCGGACGAGGCGGTGGCGGTGGCGCAGGCACCGGCGGACCGAGCTGTGCCCGACGAAGCAGAACTCATCGAAAGCGTGCCCCTCGAAACCGTGCCCCTCGAAACCCTGCCCACCGAAACCGTGCCCATCGAAGCAGAGCCCGACGAAGCCTGGGTGACCTCCTTGCTGGACCTCAAGTTCGTCTGATCGGCGGCCCAGTAGTACAGGTAATGTAGGATCCTGCGAAAGCGCTACGTGCACGGGATGTGACCAAGGGTCAGCACGGCCCGGCATCCCGCCGCCGGGCATCGGGCGCCGGTGGGTCACGGACGCGGCCGACTCACGAGGGAGGCTCCACTGATGAACGACACACCCGTGCCAAGCCCGCAGTATCCGTCCCCCAGACAGGTCGCCCTCATCACCGTGGGCGTGCTCACCGGCGTCCTGCTCTCCGCGCTCGACCAGACGGTCGTCGGCACCGCGCTGCCCCGGATCGTCGGGGACATCGGGGGTTTGAGCAAGCTCGCCTGGGTGGTCACCGGCTACCTGATCACGTCCATGGCCGCCACGCCCCTGTGGGGCAAGTTCTCCGACCTGTACGGCCGCCGCCCCATGTTCCAGGCCACGATCACCATCTTCATCGTCGGCTCGGCGCTGTGCGGCGTGTCGCAGAACATCACCGAACTGGTGCTGTTCCGCGGCCTGCAGGGCGTCGGCGCCGGCGGCCTGTACGCGCTGGCCCTGGCCATCATCGGCGACGTGGTCCCGCCCGCCGCCCGCGGCCGCTACCAGGGCTACTTCATGATCGTCTACGGGATCGCGAGCGTCGGCGGCCCGCTCGTCGGCGGCTGGCTCACCGACGGCCCGGGCTGGCGGTGGATCTTCTACATCAACGTGCCGCTCGGCCTGGCCTCGCTCGCGGTCACCGTCGTGGCGCTCAAGCTGAAGTCGACCCGCCGCAGCCACACGGTGGACTATCCCGGCGCCGTCCTGATCGTCGGCTCGGTGACTTCTCTGCTGCTGTACCTCAACTGGAGTGCGACCCGTTACGGCTGGGGCGCGCCGGTGTCGCTGGGCCTGCTGGCGGCCTTCGTCGTGCTGACCGCACTGCTGGTCCTGGTCGAGTCGCGGGCGGGTGAGCCGATCATCCCGCTCGGCCTGTTCGCCAACCGCGTCTACGGCATCGGCACCGTCTTCAGCTTCATGACCGGCGCCGCGATGTTCGCCGGCGTCGTCTACCTGCCGGTCTACCTGCAGTCGGTGATGGGCTTCTCGCCGGTCAAGGCGGGTCTGGCGATGCTGCCGGCGATGATCGGCATCGGGGTGAGCTCCACGCTGTCCGGGATCATGATGAGCAAGACCGGCAAGTTCAAGATCTACCCGGTCGCCGGGAGCGCGATGGTGGCCGTCTCCCTCGGCCTGATGGTGATGTTCGAGGCCGACACGTCGTACTGGCAGGTGGCCGCGGTCGGCGTCGTGTTCGGCCTCGGCGTCGGCGCGACCATGCAGACCATCATCACCGCGGTGCAGAACTCGGTGCAGCCCAAGGACATCGGGACGGCGACGAGCTCGACGAACTTCTTCCAGCGGATGGGCGCGGCGGTCGGCACCGCGGTCTTCGGCGCGGTGCTGACCTCCCGGCTCTCCGCGCACCTGGCCCACGAGGCCCCCGGCTCGGCCGCGTCCGGCATCGACGTGAACAAGGTCAAGCTCATCGCGCACCTGCAACAGCCGCTCAAGGGACACGTGGTCGGGGCGTTCGCGCACGCCTTCGACGATGTGTTCCTGGTCAGCGTTCCGTTCGCGGTCGTCGCGTTCGGCGTCGCGCTCTTCCTTCGGGACTCGCCGCGCCCCGCCGCCCCGACCGTTCCCGCGACGGAGGCCGCCGCGGCCACTGAGGTCGCCTAGTCCGCCTAGTCCGCGGCCGACTCAGCCGGCAACCTCCCATCAGCATCCTGAATCAGCATGCTGAACCAGCAAGCTGTTGCCAT
>JABFWL010000316.1 GCA_013362315.1 Catenulispora sp.
GGCGTCCCGTCGTGGCCGCGGGAGGCGTCGCCCTGGCCGTCCGCACCGGGCATGCCGCCGCCCCGGCCGCCGCCGGGCGAGGCGAGTCCGTGGCCTTGGCCCGGCCCGGGGTTGTCGGCGGCCGTCTGCGACGAGCCGTTCCCGCCGCCGCCGCCGACCGTCACGGTGAAGACCTGGCCGGCGGTAACCGGCAGCACGCACGTGACGATGGTTCCCGCACCACCTCCGCCCCCACCCCATGCGGCGGCGCTGTGCCGGGCGCTGTCACCGCCTCCGCCGCCCCCGCCGCCGACCGCCGTGACGGTCAGCTGGGTGACGCCGTCGGGCACGGTGAAGGATCCGTTGTCGGTGAAGGTCACCGAAGTGGCGGCCCGCGCCGGAGCACCGCCGGGACCCGCGCCGACCAGCACGATCGCGCTCATCGCGCCCAAAGCCGTCGCCAAGCGCCGGGGCCACAACGCCTTCACGTCCTCGCGCACGATGTCGCCTCCGGTCCAGGTCGGCTACTGCTCGTGCCTACTTGACTACCGATAGCCATCGGACGGCAAGTTGTTTTGCGCCATATGAGTATTTTGCCGGCGTTCAGCGCGCCGGTGGCGCGTCAGGCACCGGTTCCGGCGACCCGAAGGTGTACGGATTACCCCGAAACATTGGATATCCGATCAGGGGTCTCGACAGCGACAGGACTCTTATGCGCACTCCCTTCAGATGCCGCTCCGCCCTCTCGGCCCTCTCGGCGCTCGCTGCGGCCGTCGGGCTCACCGTGCCGTCGGCCCCGGCCCACGCCGACTCGTTCCTGACGCCGCCGACCGTGGTCCAGGTCGTCGCCCATCAGGACGACTCGATCCTGTTCATGAACCCCGACATCCGGAAGTTGTACGACTTCCCGATGGTCACCGTGTTCGTCACCGCCGGCGACGCGACATCCCAGGTCGGGCCCGGCCAGGCGTTCGCCGACACCTGCCTGTACAGCCAGGCCCGCGACCGGGGCGCGCGGGCGGCCGCCGCCGAGCTCGCCGGCGTCGGCAACCCGACGTGGACCCGGACGCCGATCACCGTGGCCGGCAAGGTCGTCGAGGAGGACACCCTCGACCAGCAGCCGCAGCTGAAGCTGGTGTTCTTCAAGCTGCACGAGGCCGGGGACGCCAACTTCGTCGGCGGCCGGAACCGGCAGGCGCAGCTCATCGACCTGTACCAGTTCGGGGACGCGACCGGCTACCACGAGGCCACGATGGGCACGCTCGCCGCCGACGGGGGCAGCGACTGCGAGCCGCAGTACCAGAACCAGACCTACACCAAGCCCCAGCTGACGGCCTCCTTGGCGGCCCTCTACGCGCGGTACGGCGCGACCGTCGTCTACGGCATGGACCCCCACCTCTTCCCCAACGACCCGGGCAATCTCGACCACATCGGCGCCGGAGGCTTCGCGCTGGACTCGACCGCCGCCTATCCGGGCCCGGGCAGCAACGGCCACGTGTTGCTGCGCCCCTACCGCGACTACAACATCAGCAACGAGCAGTCCGACATCGACGCCTTCAACACGGCGCTGAAGCACGGCGACTTCCTGAGCTACCTCGGCCCGAACCAGGTCAACGACCCCGGACCGGACCCGAACAACGACTTCTACACGCCCTTCTACAGCCGTCAGCAGTCGCGCTGGCCGAACGGGTCGGTCTGGACGGCCCAGGACAGCAGCGGCCGCCTGAACGCCTTCGCCATCCTCAGAAACCAGATCCAGGTATGGCGCGAGAGCTCACCCGGCGGTTCCTGGACCGGACCGACACCGATCCCCGGCAGCGCCGGGATGACGCCCGCCCTGGCGGTGACCAAGGACTCGAACGGCCGCCTGCGGGTGTTCACCACGAGGCTGTCCGACTACCAGGTGATGACGGTCGTGCAGACCGCGACGGGGGCCTGGGGCAGCTGGACCGCGCTGGGCAATCCGAACTCCTCCTCGGACCCCACGCTCGTCGGCGATCCGGCGGCCCTGACCGAGACGAACGGCAACGTCACGGTCTTCGTCCGCAACCTGGGCACCGGCATCAGCGCCAAGACCCTCAACCCCGGCGCGGCCTGGCCCACCGCCTGGGCCGACCTCGGCGGCTACCAGGTCCGCGACGACCTGGCCGTGGGCCGCGCCGGCAGCGGCGCCGGCGAGCTGTTCGCCCCCTCCGGCGCGGGCATCCTGCACTGGAAGCAGAACTCTTCCGGCCTCTGGGCCCAGGACTCCACCCCGCTGACTTCCGCAGTGGTCGGCAAGGTCCAGGTCAGCGTGGCCAACAACGCCGACGCCCGCGCCGAGATCTTCTACCTGAACACCAACAATCCGGTGGTCGCCACCCAGTGGACGCAGACCAACGGCACCTGGACCAGGTCGCCGGGCCTGCTCGGCAACAGCCCGCCCGGACTGGAGAGCGTCGCGGCGGCGGTCGCCGGCGACGGCCGGATCTCCCTCGCGGTCCGCAACTCCGGAGGCGGGGTGAGCATGGTGTCGCAGACCTCGCCGAACGCCGGCTTCTCCTCGTTCTGGCCGGACCTGGGCAACGTCATCGTCGGCGCCCCGGCGCTGACCGTGGACGCCGCCGGCCGCCTGGTGGTGTTCGCCTTCGAACTGGACGGTGCGCTGCACGTCGCCCGGCAGACCGCGCCGGGCACGGACAGCCCGTTCGACGACTGGCAGCTGGCGGGTTGAAAGGACGCTGAGTGCAGTGAGGGCGGTGAGGGGCGGTGCACCGCCCCTCACCGCCCTCACTGCACTCTCAGCTCCCTACCGCTGGTAGGGGTCGTCCCGGAACTGCCGGACGTCGATCATCCCGGTGTCGAAGAACCCGGTGGCCTCCGGCTGCCCCTGCTGCTGACCGGGGTGGCCGGGATGAGTCTGGTGAGAGGGGTGCTGCCCCTGCTGACCGTACGGGTCCTCCTGCTGGTACGACGGGTACTCGCCGGTGTGGTACTCCGGCTGGGCGTACTGCTGCTGCCCGTAGGGCTGCACCGGATACGGCACCGCGGCGGGATCGTTGTAGTTGTACGCCCCCTGCTCCTCATAGCCGTAGCCGACCGCGACCGGCGTCGGCTGCTGGTACTCCTGCGGCGGGTAGTCCTGGGAGAAGTCCGGGCGCTGGAACACGCCGCTCATGTCGGCCTGCGCGAACTCGCGGGACAGCTCCGGCTCCGGCAGCCCGTACTCACCGGGGTTGTAGGCGTCCTCCGGCTGCGCGTAGGCGGCCTCCTGGTAGGCCGGCACCTCCTGGTAGGCCGGCTGCTCCTGATAAGAGGGCGCCTCCTGGTAGGAGGGCTGGTTCTGGTACCCGTTCTGCTGCTGCTCGTAAGTCTCTTCGGTGTACTGCGGGTACTCGCCGGTGTTGTAGTCCCCCCGGCCGGCGGCCTCGCGGGGGTACCCCACGTGGTCGTCCCGCTCCGAGAAGTCGTACTCCGGCCGGGTCGCCGCCTCGACCGCGTCCTGCTCGGCGACGTGCTGCCCCAGCTCGGACATCGGGTCCCGGCCGGCCATCTTGGCCCGGCCCCGGCCCACCGCCTGCAGGGTCTTCGTCAGCACCACCTCGAAGTTGGCGAGCTTGTCGTCGACGTAGTTGTCGGCGTCCTCGCGGATGCGCTGCGCCTCCTCCAGGGCGGCGGTGCGGATGCGCTCGGCCTCCCGGCCCATCTCGGTGCCGGACAGCATGCTGCCGCGCTCGCGGCGCGCGGCCTCGATGTGCTCGGCGGCGTCCCGGCGGGCCTGGGCTATCACCTCGTCGCGCTCGGCCATCAGGCGGCGGGACTCGGCGAGCTCCTGGGCCACCCCCTCGGCGAGCTCGTGCAGTACCTCCAGCACCTCGGCGCGGTTGATCACGCACGAGGCCGACATCGGGACGGCCTTGGCGCTCTCCACGATCTGCACCAGGTCTCCGACCATCTGCTCCAGGCGGTCGCTTGTGGCCACTTCTCACTCGCTCCTTCGGCGGCGCGGGACCGCCCCGTCTGTCGGCATCCGATCGGTCTTACTCCCGGCCCGCGCGTACGGGCTTTCAGCGCACAGGCTACGCGGACTTGGCCTTGCGTTCAGCCAGTCGCTCGGTAAGAGCCGAAAGCACCAGGTCGGGGACCAGACCCGAAACGTCGCCGCCGAGCGCGGCGACCTCCTTCAACAGGGATGAGGACGTGTAGCTGTAAAGGGGATTTGATGCCAGGAACAAGGTCTCGACACCGGAGAGCCGGTGGTTCATGTGCGACATCTGGAGTTCGTACTCGTAGTCGCTCACCGCGCGCAGCCCCTTCACGATCGCGCGGATGCCGTGCCGGGCGCAGAAGTCGACCAGCAGGCTCTCAATGGGCTCGGCGCGCACGTTGCCGTAGTCCGCGGTCACCCGGTTCACCAGGTCGATCCGCTCCTCGACGCTGAAAAGCGCCCCGGACTTGCCGGCGTTGACGCCGACCGCCACCACCACCTCGTCGAACAGGTGCGAGGCCCGGCCGATGATGTCGAGGTGACCGTTGGTGATCGGGTCGAAGGACCCTGGGCAGACGACGCGGCGGATGACGGGCTCGGCCATGTTCACTCCGGCTGTTCGAGGGGTCCGGTAGGGGGCGCGCCGTGACCGTACCAGACCGCGAAGTTCATCCGGGCCTGCCCGTAGTCCTTGGTCCGGGTCCCCTCGTACCCCGCTGGCCAGGGGAAATCGGCGTCCCGCGAGGAACGCTCGAGCACCACGACGGCGTCGGCGGCGAGCCAGCCGCCCGCGGCGAGGGCTGTGAGGATGGTCACCACCGCCGCGTCGGCTACCGCGTACGGGGGATCCAGCAGCACCAGGTCGAACGGCGCCTCGGCGGGCGGCGGCCCGGCGACGGCCCGCTCGGCGCGGTCGGTGACGACCCGGGCGCCGGACAGCCCGACGACGGCCAGGTTCTTGGCGATCACCTGGCTCACCCGCCGGTCGGCCTCGACCAGCAGCACCGCCCGCGCCCCGCGCGAGAGCGCCTCCAGCCCGAGCGCGCCGGACCCGGCGAACAGGTCCAGCACGGAGATCCCGGCCAACCCCGACGGCCCGCCGAACTCGGCCTCCAGCGCCGAGAACAGGCCTTCGCGCGCCCGGTCGCCGGTGGGACGGGTGCGCTCGCCGGGCGGAACGGCCAGGCGGCGGCCGCGCGCCTGGCCGGCGATGATGCGGGTCATGTCTTCCCCAGGTATTCCGCGCGCTGCGTCTCCAGCAGCCCGGCGACCGCCGCCGCCAGCCCCGGCTGCCCGGCCAGCTCCGGGTCCGCCTCCACCAGCGGCGTGGCCTCGTCGCGGGCGGCCCGGATCACGTCCTCGTCCTCGATCACGCTGAGCAACCGCAGCGAGGAGCGGTAGCCGGACTGCGAGGCGCCGAGCACGTCGCCCTCCTTGCGCAGCGCGAGGTCTATCTTCGACAGCTCGAAGCCGTCCAGGGTCGAGGCGACGGCGGCCAGCCGCTCGCGGGCCGGGCTGCCCTCCGGGGACTCGGTGACCAGCAGGCACAGGCCGGCCCACTGCCCGCGGCCGACCCGGCCGCGCAGCTGGTGCAGCTGCGAGACCCCGAACCGGTCGGCGTCCATCACCACGATCACCGTGGAGTTCGGGACGTTCACGCCGACCTCGATGACCGTGGTGGCGACCAGCACGTCCAGCTCGTGCCCGGCGTAGGCGCGCATCACCGCGTCCTTCTCGTCCGGCGCCAGGCGGCCGTGCAGCAGGCCGACCCGCAGGCCCTTGAGCGGTCCCTCGGCCAGCCGGGCCGCGACCTCCACCACGGCCAGCGGCGGCCGCTGCTGCCCGGGTTCGGAGACCAACTCCGAGCCGTCGTCGCTGAGCTCTTGATCGGTACCGCCTTCGTCCGCCTCGCCGATCCGCGGGCAGACCACATAGGCCTGATGCCCCGCCGCCACCTCCTCCCGGATCCGCTCCCAGACCCGGGTGAAGTGCGTCGGGTGCTCGTGCGCCGCGACGACATGCGTGGCGATCGGCGAGCGCCCGGCCGGCAGCTCGGACAGGATCGAGGTCTCCAGGTCGCCGAAGACCGTCATGGCCACCGTGCGCGGGATCGGCGTCGCGGTCATGACCAGCACGTGCGGCGGGTCCTGCCCCTTCGCGCGCAGCGCGTCCCGCTGCTCGACGCCGAACCGGTGCTGCTCGTCGATGACCACCAGCCCGAGGTCGGCGAACTGCACGTGCTCCTGGATCACCGCGTGCGTGCCGACCACGATCCCGGCCGCGCCGGACGCCGCGTCCAGCAGGTTCTCCCGGCGCTCCTTCGCGTTCTGCGATCCTGTCAGCAGCGCGACTTTCACGTGCTTGCGCCCCGGTTCCGGCGCCGGGATCTCAGAGAACAGGTCCACCGGCACGTCGGCCGCCGCGCCGAGCATCTGGATGATCGAGCGGTGGTGCTGCTGGGCGAGCACTTCGGTGGGAGCCAGCAGCACCGCCTGCCCGCCGGCGTCGGCCACCGCGAGCATGGCCCGCAGCGCGACCATCGTCTTGCCCGAGCCCACGTCGCCCTGCAGCAGCCGGTGCATCGGGTGCACCGAGGCCAGGTCCCGCTCGATCTCCTCGCCGACCTGCCGCTGCCCGGCGGTCAGCTCGAACGGCAGCGCGGCGTCGAAGGCGTCCAGCAGGCCGCCGGGCACCCGCCTGCGCGGGGTGGCCGGCAGCGCCTTCATCGCCTCGCGCCGCTGCGCCAGCACCACCTGCATCGGCAGCGCCTCGTCCCACTTCAGGCGCTTGCGCGCGACGGCGATCTGCGGCCAGTCGTCCGGACGGTGGATCCGGCGCAGCGCCTCGGGCAGCGACAGCAGCCCGCGGCGCGCCCGGACCGGCCGGGGCAGCGGGTCGTCCTCGGGATCGGCGTCGAGCTGGTCCAGCACCATCCGCACGCAGCGCGCGATCTTCCACGACGGCAGGCCGCCGGAGGCCGGATAGAGCGGGATCAGCTCTCCGGCCCAGTTGTCGACGTCGGTGTCGCCGGCCTCGTCGCCGTCCGCGTCCAGCTTGGCGAACTCCGGGTTCGTCATCTGGGTCCGGCCGTGGTACTCGCTGATCTTGCCGGCGAACATGCCGAGCATGCCGGGCTTGAGCTGGTTGGCGGCGCGCGGGTTGAAGAAGGTGATCTCGACCGCGGCGTCGGAGGAGTCGCGCACCTCGACGGTCATCATCTGGCCGCGCCGGGCCGCCATGGCGCGCCGGCTGACCTTGGTGACCTGCGCGACGATCGTCGCCTCCAGGCCCGGGACGAGCTCGGAGAGCTCGGTGAGCTGGCCGCGCTTGACGTACTTGCGCGGATAGTGGCGCAGCAGGTCGTTGACGGTCTCCAGGCCCAGGGCGGTCCGCAGCACCTTGGCGGTGCGGTCGCCCACGGCCTTGGTGAGGGGCACGTCCAGCCGGATGCCCATGGCGGGGACACCTCCCGGGGTCACTCGGGGTCCACTGCAGGTTCTTGTCGGGTTCTTGTCGGGTTCTGGTCGGGGTCTAGTCGGGTCTACTCGACGCCGATCAGCAGCGGGTAGCCGGTCTGCCCACCCTCATATACCACCACGTCCACGTCCGGGTGCCGCTCCCGCAGCCAGTCGCCGACCGCCTCGGCCACCCCGGACCGCACGCCCTGGCCGACCACCAGGGTCACCATCTCACCGCCCACCGACAGCATCCGCTCCAGCACCGCCGCGGCGGCCTCGGCCTGGCCGTCGCCGATCAGCGCGACGTCGTTCTCGACGTGCCCCAGCACCTGGCCGGGCCGGCATACCCCGGCCATCGTCCAGGCCTCGGCCCGGGCCACCTCGATGGCGCCGTGCCGGGTGGCGGTGGCGGCCGCGGTCATGGCCACCACGTCGGCGTCGAAGCGCCGGGCCGGCTCGTGCACGGCCAGCGCCGCTATCGCCTGCACC
>JABFWL010000647.1 GCA_013362315.1 Catenulispora sp.
TTGACACCCCAGGGCCGGTGCTGTACCGCTTGCGGCTGCCGTCGGGACCGAGGGGACCGAACCGCCCACCCCACGAACCGCAGGCGCCGCACCCAAAAACGACCCCCCGATGGACTTGCGCCAGTTCCCCGAGGGAACCGAGGCCCCCGCCGGAGGCGCCGGCTCTTCACAGGCCTTTGACTTGCCCTTGACTTTGCATTGCTTTTGACTTCGCCTGGAACCTAACCACCCCACCAGCCGTCGGCAAAGAGGCCTACCTCACTCCTTGCACCAATTCCGCAACACCCAAGACACAGCCCCCACATCCAACTTCCCCTCCGCAGCGTCCCCCGCCAACCGCGCAGCCTCCCGCACATCCGGCACCACAGCCAACCCACACGCCGCCAAATAAGCCACCGCCGTAGCCGCCGCAAACAACCTGTTCGCATTCTCCAGCGCCGGCACCCGCGCCAGCTGATGCAGCAAAGCAGCAGCCTGATGATGCGGCCGCTCGTACACCCGCCGCCCCAGCACCACAGCCTGCGTCCGGGCCAATGCCGCGTACAACGCCCCGTAGTCCACAACCGCCGGGTCCCCCGGCAGCCGCTGTGCCGCATCCAGCAGCCACGCTATGTCAATCGGATGGTTCGGGGTGGTCTGTCCGCTCACGCCGTCGGCTTCAGGTCGTCATCGAACAGCCCCGAAGCCTTCGCGTCCTCCACGAACCGATCGAAGACCGCGTCAAAAACAGCGCGCCGCCCCCGAGTGTCGGCATCGATCAGCCGGGTCAGGTACTCCCCAAGATTCACGCCGGCATCAGAAGCCGCGGCCCTGGCCGCTTCAGCGATCTCATCGGAGACGCGAGCGTTCAATTGCTGGTTGCCCATACCCCCATGCTAGCGCCGCTAGCACTCGCTGTCAGCAGCGGCCCCGCCCAAGCCCCCGCCCAGCCTCGGCCCAGGCCCCCGCCCAAGCCCCCACCCAGACCTAGGACCAAAGTCCCAGCCCCCTGCAGACCACAGCCGGAGGCGTCTCCAACTCCCTCCCCGCGAGGATCCAAAAGACGATGCCCCCAACCCCAGGAGAACCCCCATGCGAGCCATCTGGCTCCACGCCTTCGGCGCCCCCTCCAACCTCCGCATCGAAGCATCCCCCGACCCCCAACCCCGCCCCCAAACCGCCCTGGTCGAAGTCACCTACGCCAACATCACCTTCGTCGAAACCCAGCTCCGCGCCGGCACCGGCCCCTACCGCCCCCACCTCCCGACCATTCCCGGCAACGGCGTCGGCGGCATCGTCCGAGCAGTCGGCCCCGGCCTGGACCCGGCCCTCATCGGCGCCCGCGTCATCGGCTCCACCGGCGGCGCCGGAGCCTACGCCGAGCTCGCCCTCGTCCCCGCCGACGTCCTCTACCGCGTCCCCGACAGCCTCCCCCTCGACGCCGCCGTAGCCGTCCTCGCCGACGGACGGACCGCATCACTCGTACTGTCCGCAGCAGCCGTCAAGCCCGGTGAACGCGTCCTCATCGAAGCCGCCGCCGGCGGCCTCGGCAGTCTGCTCACCCAGCTCGCCAAATCAGCCGGGGCGACGGTCATCGCGCTGGCCGGCGGCGACCGCAAAACGAAGCTAGCGGCCAGCCTCGGTGCCGATCTCGCCCTCGACTACCTCGACCCCGAGTGGCCGACACGCCTCGGCGGCCCGGTGGACGTCGTCTTCGACGGCGTCGGCGGCGAGATCGGGCGCACCGCGTACGCGCAGCTCGGCCGCGGCGGCCGGATGGTCTCCTACGGCCTGGCCAGCGGGGAGTGGACAGCACTGTCCGACGACGACGCAGCCGCCCGCGGCGTCTCGATCGTGCGGCCCTCCGCAGGGCCCGCAGACATGCGGCGGTTCACCGAGTCCGCGCTTACCGCCACCGCCGAGGGACGGCTGCGCCCCGTGATCGGCCAACGCTTCCCGCTGGAGCGCGCCGCCGACGCCCACGCACTCATCGAAGCCCGCCAAGCCATCGGGAAAACGCTGCTCACCACCGCGACACCCGCATCCTGACTCAGCATTCTGATAAATAGCTCTTGACCTCGCCGCTCCCGGCTGCTGTCGTAGCAGACATCGCACCCAACACACCGCGCCCACGCCCACTCAGCCGCCGGGAGCGACCATGCCGGGCACCCGCATCGCCAGCGACAGCCTCGCCGAGGACTTCGCCGCCGCGCGCGCCCTCATCCCGAACCTCGCCGACCGCGCCTCGGAGCTCTTCGCCCGTCTCCGCGAACCGGGCGCCCCCTCGCCGCTGCCCGGCTGGACCGCCGGCGACGTGGCCGTGCACCTCGGTGTGGCCTGCACCGCCTACGCCGCCGCGGCGACCGGCGACTTCGGCGTGCTCGACGAGTTCGGCGCTTCCGCCCTCCCGCCCCACGCCTCCCTCACCACCCGCATCGCCAACCTCAACGCCCTGGCCCTCGCCCGCCTCGCCCCTACCCCCGACGCCCACCGCGCGACGCCCAAGCGCCTGCGCTCCGCCGCCGAGGCGATCGTCGCGGCCACCGCCAAACCCCGCGACCCCGCCGAACCGTGTCCGGTGCCGTGGTTCGGCGAGGACGTCAGCCTCCCGCTGTCCACCGTCGTCGGCCTGTTCCTCAGCGAGACGCTGCTCCACACCCTCGACGCGGCCCGCGCCTCCCGCCAGAAGTGGCCGGTCCGGCCCGGCACGGCGCGCCTGATCATCTCGCTCGTCTTCCCCGAGATGATGCCGCGCACCGTGCACCCCGACCGCGCCGCGAAGCTGAACGCCGTCGTCCACCTCCACATCCGCGGAGGCATCACGATCGGCCTGGAGATCGACGGCGGCGAGGTCCGGACCGTCCGCGACCCCGTCGGCGGCCGCGCCGACTGCCACCTGTCCCTGGACCCGGTCGGCCTCCTGCTCGCCGCCAGCGGCCGCGCATCGCAGAACCGGCAGATAGCCGCCGGCCGCATGATCTCCTACGGGCGCAAGCCCTGGTTGGCACCGCAGGTCGCCCGCCTGTTCGGCTTCCCCTGACGGACCCTCATCCGATGTCTGTTCCCGTCATTAGCGCCGTTCCTGCAGTTCCGGCCCTTCCCGGTGCAGCTCGCATGCCGGCGACGTGCTCATAGCTCCTGCGCTACTCACGATCCGCTCCCATCCCGGCCGCTCCCACTCGCGTCCCAGCCCCGTCCTCTCCCACCCCTGCCAGCGCCCCGTCTTCCCTCTGCAAAGCCCCCCGCACCGCCGCCCCCCTCATCACCGCCCCCCTCATCACGGCCCCCGCCTCCGCAGCAGAGTCACCGTGCACATACACCAGAATCGCCGCCACCACGCCGCCCACAGCCCACACCATCTCGCGTCTCCCGCCAGTCTCCGGTCGGCACCGGTGCACCGACTCACCGATAAGAGACCCGCGCCCCAGCAGAGGATTCACGCCCGGCTCATGTTTTGATGACGGAGTGAACCCCGACGAAGAACTCGTCTATGAAGTGGACGAGAACGACAAGATCCTGCGTGTCGTCCGCCGCGGCGAACTCACCGACCAGAACCTGCGCCACCGCTGCGTCTACATCCTGTTCCGGGACCGCTCCGGCCGGATCCTGGTCCACCGGCGGGCCGAGGCCAAGCGCGTCTTCCCCAAGTACTACGACATGTTCGTGGCCGGCATGGTCCCGGCGGGGGAGTCCTACGACCAGGCCGCGCGCCGCGAGGGCGGTGAGGAGGTCGGCCAGCACAACGTCGTGCTGCGCCCGCTCGGCAAGTGGCGCTTCGACGACGACCGGGTGCCGCAGTGGGCCGCCGTCTACACCGCCACCGTCTCCGGCCCGGTGGTGCCGCAGCCGGAGGAGGTCGAGTGGTTCGGCTTCCTCACCGAGGACGAACTGGCCCAGAAGATCAAAGAGGACGACTTCTGCCCCGACAGCCTCTACTACTATGCGAAACTGCGCGGCGAGGCCTGAGCCGGCGGCCTGAGGCGGCCCCGATTGCGTACCCCAGCGCAACTGTTCACCCCGATGCCACCTGCCCCTCACCGGGTATCCGACCGGCGCGACACTCGGCGGCGCCAGCCTGGTCGGCGCCAAAGGACTGCCTCGGGAGGAATCTTGTCCGCCAAGACCCGCTCCACCGCGTTGCTGCGTACCAAGCGGCGCCGCGTCACCGCCGCCGCGCTGGCCGCCTGCGCCGCCGCCGGCCTCACAGTCGCCGCCGCCGGACCCAGCTTCGGCGACCCGCAGCCGAGCTGGGCGCATTCGACCGCCACGCCGATCAAGCACCTGGTCGTGATCTTCCAGGAGAACGTCAGCTTCGACCACTACTTCGGCACCTACCCGAACGCCGCCAACACCGACGGCACCCCGTTCTACGCGCACGGCGACACCCCGAGCGTGAACGGCCTGCTCGGCGGCGGCGACCTGCTGAACCACAACACCGACGCCGCCAACCCGCAGCGCCTCGGCACCGACATGCTGCTGACCTGCGACCAGGACCACGAGTACACCGCCGAGCAGAAGGCGTTCAACGGCGGCCTGATGAACAAGTTCGTCGCCAACACCGACACCGAGTCCTGCTCCGCCCCGGACAAGTCCAAGCCGGGCCTGGTCATGGACTACTACGACGGCAACGTCGTCACCGGCCTGTGGAACTACGCCCAGCACTACGCGATGTCGGACAACTCCTACGGCACCGTGTTCGGCCCCTCCACCCCGGGCGCGCTGAACCTCGTGTCCGGCCAGACCCACGGCGGCTACGCCGTGGACCCGAAGACCGGCCAGAAGGTCACCGACCCGTCCGTGGTCGCGCAGGCCGACGCCAACGGCGTGGGCACCGTGATCGAGGACCCGGACGGCGCCTTCGACGACTGCGGCAACGGCAAGAACCGGCTGCTGCAGCAGGGCAAGAACATCGGCGACCTGCTCAACGACAAGAACGTCACCTGGGGCTGGTTCCAGGGCGGCTTCAAGCCCACGGTCGCGGCCACCGCCACCGCTCCGGCCGTGTGCGGCGCCTCGCACGCCAACATCGGCGGCGGCGTGCGCGGCGACTACAACGCGCACCACGAGCCGTTCCAGTACTACAAGTCCACCAGCAACCCGCACCACCTGCCGCCGACCTCGGTGTCCGCGATCGGCAAGACCGACCAGGCCAACCACCAGTACGACCTCAGCGACTTCAACGACGCGCTGGCGCACGACAACCTGCCGGCCGTGTCGTTCCTGAAGGCCGCGAACTACCAGGACGGCCACGCCGGCTACTCCGACCCGATCGACGAGCAGCACTTCCTGGTCGACACGATCAACGCGCTGCAGAAGTCGCCGGAGTGGAAGAACACCGCCGTCGTGATCGCCTACGACGACAGCGACGGCTGGTACGACCACGTCATGCCGCCGATCGTGAACACCTCGGCGAGCAGCGACGACGCGCTCAACGGCGCGGGCAAGTGCGGGGACGGCAAGGCTCCGCTCGGCGGCTACGCCGACCGCTGCGGCTACGGCCCCCGGCTGCCGCTGCTGGTCATCTCCCCGTTCGCCAAGGAGAACTACGTCGACCACAGCGTCACCGACCAGACCTCGATCCTGCGCTTCATCGAGGACAACTGGAAGACCGGCCGCATCGGCGACTCCTCCTACGACGCCCTGGCCGGCTCGCTGAACGGCCTGTTCAACTTCGACCACCGCCGCAGCAGCAAGGTGCTGCTGGACCCGGCCACCGGCGCGGTCACCAAGCACTGAGCCAGCACTGAACCAAGTAATGATCCAAGTAGTGATCGTAGTGATAGTGATCCAAGCACTGCACCAGCAGTGAACCAGCGCTGAGCAGGACCTGAGCACCGCTCAGCGCCCCAAAGCCGCGACCGGCTCCCGGACTCGGGACGCCGGTCGCGGCCGCGTGGAGGGTAATGTGGCGCAGGTGGCACAGACGGCGGCGGCACAGGGCCGGGCAGGGGAGTCGGCAAGTTCACGACTGGTCAGGCTCGGGTTCACCGGCCCCGAGACCGCCCTGGCCACTCTGGCCGAGGCGCCGCTCGGCGAACTCGGCCGTGACCCGCTCTTCCCGGAGGCCCTCGGCCGCACCGCCGACCCCGATCTGGCGCTGGCCGCCGTCGCCCGGCTGCTGGCCGCCGCCGACGACACCGACACCCTGGCCGCCACCCTGGCCGCCGCGCGGCCCTTCTCCGACCGCTTGCTCGGGGTCCTGGGTCTGAGCGTCGCCCTCGGCGACCACCTGGCCCGGCACCCGGCCGGCTGGCGCGCCCTGGTCGAGTTCGACGTCGAGGACCTGGCCCCGGCGTTCCGCCGGCTGATGCTGGCCGCCGTCGGCGCCGACCCGGACGCCGCCGATCCCATCGCCGCCGTCACCGGCATCCCGGCCCGCGACGCGCTGCGTGTCGCCTACCGCGACGCGCTGCTCGGCATCGCCGCCCGGGACATCGGCACGCCGGCCGCGATCGAGGCCACCGAGAGCTACGACCGCACCGCCGCCGACCTGTCCGATCTGGCCACCGCCACCCTGGACGCGGCGCTGGCCGTGGCCCGTGCCGAGCTGCCCGCCGACGCCCCGCCCGCACGGCTGGCGGTGATCGCCCTGGGCAAGTGCGGCGCCCGCGAGCTGAACTACGTCAGCGACGTCGACGTGGTCTTCGTCGCCGCCGCCCCGGACGGCACCGACCCGGCCCAGGAGCACCTGGCGCTGCGCACCGCCACCCAGCTGGCCGCGACCCTGATGCGGGTCTGCTCCGACACCACCTCCGAGGGCTCGATCTGGCAGGTCGACGCGAACCTGCGCCCCGAGGGCAAGAACGGGCCGCTGGTCCGCACCCTGGCCAGCCACATCGCGTACTACGAGCGCTGGGCGAAGACCTGGGAGTTCCAGGCGCTGCTCAAGGCGCGCGCCGCCGCCGGGGACGCCGACCTCGGCGCCCAGTACGTCGAGGCGGTGACGCCGATGGTGTGGGCGGCCTCGCGCCGCGAGGGCTTCGTCGCCGACGTGCAGGCCATGCGGCGCCGGGTCGTCGCGCACATCCCGGCCAAGGACGCCGAACGGGAACTGAAGCTCGGCAGCGGGGGCCTGCGCGATATCGAGTTCGCGGTGCAGTTGTTGCAGCTGGTCCACGGCCCGTCCGACACCACGTTACGCAGGCGCGGCACCCTGGAGTCCCTGACGGCGTTGTCCGCCGGGGGCTACGTGGGCCGCGCGGACGCCGCCACCCTCGTCGACGCCTACCGGTTCCTCAGAACCCTGGAACACCGGCTGCAGATCCACCGCCTGCGCCGCACCCACACCCTGCCCGAGGACGAGGACGAGATCGAGCTGCGGCGGCTGGGGCGCTCCATGGGCTTCCGCACCGATCCCGTCGAGCAGCTCCAGGAGCAGTGGAAGCTGCACAAGCGGGAAGTACGGCGGCTGCACGAGAAGCTGTTCTACCGTCCGCTGCTCGACGCGGTGGCCCGGCTGACACCGGGCCAGGCGGAGCTCGGCGCCGCGCAGCTCACCCCGGAGGCCGCGCAGTCCCGCCTGGAAGCCCTCGGCTACACCGACCCCGCCGGGGCGCTGCGGCACCTGACCGCGCTCACCTCCGGCGTCAGCCGCCGCGCCGCGATCCAGCGGACCCTGCTGCCGGTGATGCTCAGCTGGTTCGCCGACGCCGCCGACCCCGACGGCGGGCTGCTGGCGTTCCGCAAGACTTCCGAAGCCCTCGGCGACACGCACTGGTATCTGCGACTGCTGCGTGACGAGGGCGCCGCCGCCGAGCACCTGGCGCGGGTCCTGGCCTCCGGCCGCTTCGCCCCCGACTTGCTGCTGCGCGCGCCGGAGGCGGTGGCGATCCTCGGCGACCCGGCGCACCTGGTGCCGCGCGCCCGGCCGGTCCTGGAGGCCGAGATCCGCGCCGCCGTGGGCC
>JABFWL010000203.1 GCA_013362315.1 Catenulispora sp.
GGCAGAGGGCTTGCACGCTTGGGTCGCGGTGGCGGGCGACGGTGAAGTCGTCGGCCACGTCATGGTTCAGGGCACCGCTCCGACCGCGTCCGTCACCCGATTATTCGTCGCCCCCAGCGCTCGGGGCCAAGGCCTCGGCGCCCGGCTCCTCAACCGCGCACGCCAATGGGCGGCCGATCACGGCATCGACCTCGACCTCGAAGTCACGGCCGATGAGCGATCCAGCGCGATCGCCCTCTACGAGCGCACCGGCTGGCGTCGGACCGGCACTGAGCAGGCATCGTGGACCGGTCCCTCCGGCGAACCCGTCTTACTGCATCGCTATGTCCTGCAACGCGACCAGCAGCTAGCCGGCGGCGTAAACACGGTTACGCGCATTGGCAATCGCGTTCACCGCCCGGCGGGGGAGTGGACACCGGCCGTCCAAGCGCTGCTGAAACACCTCGAATCCAAAGGCTTCACCGCCGCCCCGCGGGCCCACGGACTCGATGCCGAAGGCCGCGAGATCCTCGACTTCATCCCCGGCGAGGTCCCGACCTCTGAGGCTCACGTCACCGACGAAGCCCTGTCCGAAGTCGCCGTCATGCTCCGCGCCTTCCACGACGCGACTCTCGACTTCACTCCGCCGCCGGACGTCGCCTGGCACTTCGCGCCCCGCGCGCCCGCCGAGGTTGTGTGCCATGGCGACGTCGCCCCCTACAACACCGTCTTCCGTGACGGCCGCCCGGTGGCGCTGATCGACTTCGACACCGCTCACCCGGCGCCGCGGGTCTGGGACGTCGCCTACGCCGCGTATCGCTTCGTGCAGCTCGTCGAGGACGGCGTGCCGGCGGCGGAGCAGGCGCGGCGCCTGGCGCTGTTCGCCGACGCTTATGGTCTGTCAGGTACCGACCGCGGGTTCCTGATCGACACGGCGATCGCGCGGCTCCACCATCTCGTGGACTTCATGCGGGCGCAGGCCGCCGCGGGGCATCCAGCCTTCTCCCGGCACGTCGCCGAGGGCCATGACGCCTACTACCTGCGTAACGTCGAGCACATCCGCAGGCACCGAGGCGTCTTCGAGGCGGCCGTCAGGCCATGACCACGGCGTCGAACGTATGAGCCGCCGAGCCGGAGCCCGCTGAAGCCCAGTCGCTGAGCCTGAGCCCGGCTGCCGGCCGCTGAAGCCCGAGCCTGCCAAAGCCCGGCTGCAGGAGCCCAAGCCCCTAAGCCGCCGCGTGGTCCGTCGGTCGGTGCGGGGCGATGGCCTGGCCGTCGGGCAGCAGCTCGCCGGTGTCGTCGAAGGACACGATCCCGTTGCACAGCAGCGACCAGCCCTGCTCCGGGTGGGCGATCAGCACCAGGGCGGCGTCCCGGTCGGGGGCGGCCGCGCCCGGGCAGCAGGGGTGGTGCTGGCAGATGTGGGCCGAGCCGGGGCGCATCGCGGTCGTCGTCGTCATGGTCGTACTTCTTCGCGGTCGGGGCGGTCGGCCGGGCCGACGCCAGGTGGTCTGAACCAGTGATCCAAGTGTCGCGCGTCACACCCCCCGGCGCAGGGAATTCCGCTCATGTGACTCGGACATTCGGGGAAGGTAGTGCTTTGGGGCTTTGCCGGGGCTTCCTCGGATAGTCACTACTGACTAGACGCCGGGAGGCCAGTTTGGGTTCGGCGCTCAGAGTTCTACTAGGGATTACACGGAGGTCGTGGTCGGCGGGCCTGTTTCTGTGAAAGTTCCACTGGCCGGCCGACTCGCGCGCCCTCTCACTAGCCGATTCACCGGCTAGCTCCCTGGTTATCTCACTGGTCGTTGAGCCGTCCGGCGAAGCCGGCCATGACCGCGTTGCCGATGTCGGCGGGGGTGGCGGCGTGCAGGGCCTGGCCGTTGGCCGCCGCGGTGATCCGGGTCAATGTCGACAAATCGACGCCGCTGCCCAGCGCCACCACCATCACCCGGACGGTGTGCCCGGGGTTGGCCGCCTTCAGCGCGTTGAGCTTGGCGATCAGGTCGTCGGCGGACATGCTGTTCAGCCCGTCGTCCTTGCCGTCGGTGAAGATCACGATGGCGTTGGACTTATTCTCGGCCCAGCCGTTGAGCACCGTCTTGTACGCGTCCAGGATCGTGTCGTACAGCCCGTTGCGGCTGCCCGGTTGCACCGCGAGCGCCTGGAGTGCGGCTTGGAGGGCGCCGCGGCGGTCGGTGGTGCCGAGGGGGGCGGACAGTGGTCCCAGTGGGACGACTTCTTGGTGGATGGTGCCGCCGCCGTCCGCTTTGGACTTGGTGGTGAAGGTCCACAGGCCGAGTTCTGAGTTGTTCCCGAACAGCGACAGTCCGGTTTGGCATGCGGCTTCGGTGATCTGTAGCCGGGTCATCGGGTTTTTGTTGCTGTCGAGTTGGCCGGGGACTGGCAGGCCCATGGAGCCGGAGATGTCCATGACGACGAGCCCGCGGGTTTGTTCGCTGGTGGTGTTCCAGACGGCCAGGGAGCTGCTGGCGGCGGTGTGGGTGGTGTCCGGTGGGGCTACGGTCGGCATTGCGGGGTTGACGCCCTCGGTGGGGGTGAGGATTCCGGCGGCGGCGCCCTTGGGGTCGCGGAAGCCGGCTTTCTGCAGGGTGTTGATGGCGTTGGGGCTGTGCAGCAGGTCTTGGAAGTCGGCTGCGGCTTTGGATTGTTCGGGGTTGAGGCCCTGACGGATGGAGTAGGGGTAGTCCATCATCATCGTGCCCTCGTTGGGGTAGAGGGCGACGAGGTGGGTGCTCGGGCTGGCGGTGTTGTAGGCGGCGACTTTTTGTTCGGTGGTCGGGAATGCGGCGATGCCGCCGGAGGATGGTGCGGTGGCGCCCTTGGTCGGGAGGTCTGTCAGTAGGGCGGTCATGCTGCCGGAGACGTTGTTGCTCAGGACCCGGTAGATCAGTGTCAGGCTTTGCAGGGCTTGCTGTTGTTTGGCTTTGTCGCCGGTGGCGGCGGCGGGGCCGACGACGGCGCCGCGGAGCATGGTGATGGCGGCGAGGCCGGGGCCGGAGTTGGCGGGGTCGGGTACCGCGGGCTGGAGTTTGCCGCCTTTGACGCCGGCGAGCAGGTCGGCCCAGCCGAATTTCTTGCCGGGCCAGCCGTTGGCGTCGGCCACCGGTTTGGGCATGCCGATCACGAGGGGGCTCATGGCTACCGGTGTGGGGTTGTCGACGAGGGTTTTGACGCCTTGGGCGTGGGCGATGTCGAGCCACATGGTGCTGTCGGGGATCCACACGTCGGGGGCGCTGGTGACGTCGCCGCCCTTGGCGCTGCCGGCGAGGAAGGCGCCGACGGCGGCTGATTCGGCGCTGGTGACGTTGACTTTCACGCAGCCGCCGGTCATGCCGTCGGCGATGGCCTTCACGGCGGTGTAGATGTCGGGGCTGGCGTCGACGTTGAGCGTTGTGACGCTGCCGCCGGGGCAGAACGCTCCGGCGGTGACGGTGCTTTGTGTGCCTGCCGCGGCGCCGTTGTCGTGCTTCTTGGTGTAGAGCACGTAGCCGCCGCCGGCGGCTAGGACGAGGACGGCTCCGACGGCGACGAGCCCGGTGGGGAATGATGATCCGCTGGAGCCGCCGGTGCGGCTGCGCGGGGTGTTGCTGGGCCCGTCATAGGACCGGTGCCTGCCTGCCACGGGTGGTCACGATCCCTTTCGTTGCTGAATGTCCGACAGTACTGTGAGGTGGAAGGTCGGCGCAGGGGCTGCGGGCGAGGATGGCCGGGATGCAAAGGGGGCTTGCCTGTGGGCGAGCGGGTGGTCGCGACCGAGTTCACCGGGGCGGACCGGACGCGGTTCCGGGAGCGGCTGCGCGTGGGTTTCGAGGTGTTCCGGCGGATGCTCGCCGAGGATCGTTTCGAGCGCGGCCGCACGCTGATGGGCGTGGAGTTGGAGTTGGACCTGGTGGGTCCTACCGGCCGTCCGGTGATGGTGAACCAGGACGTGCTGTCGCGGATCGCCAGCCGTGACTTCCAGACTGAGCTCGGTCAGTTCAATCTGGAGGTGAACATCGCTCCGCACAAGCTGGTGGGGACGGTGTTCTCCGAGCTCGCTGAGGAGTTGCGTACCTCGTTGGCTTATGCCGACCGGCAGGCTCGCGCCGCCGGGGCGCGGATCCTGATGATCGGGATTCTGCCGACGCTGGACGAGGAGCACATGGTTGTTGAGAACTTCTCGCCTGAGGATCGCTACTTCCTGCTGAACGACGAGATCGCGCAGGTCCGGGGTGAGGATTTCCTGGTCGAGATCGATGGCGTGGAGCATTTGCGCACCACGTTCGGCTCGATCATGCCGGAGGCCTGCAACACCTCGGTGCAGTTCCATTTGCAGGTCTCGCCGGAGACTTTCGCCGGGGCGTGGAACGCCGCGCAGGCTGTCGCCGGGGTGCAGGTCGCGCTGGGAGCGAACTCGCCGTTCTTGTTCGGCCGTCAGCTGTGGGCGGAGACGCGGATTCCGCTGTTCGAGCAGGCCACCGACTTCCGGGTGCAGGAGCTGGCGGCGCAGGGCGTGCGGCCGCGGGTGTGGTTCGGCGAGCGCTGGATCTCCAGCCCGTTGGATCTGTTCGAGGAGAACCTGAAGTACTTCACGGCGCTGTTGCCGGTGTCCTCGGACGAGGATCCGGACAAGGTGCTGGCCGGCGGCGGTGTGCCGCATCTGCCGGAGCTGCGGCTGCACAACGGCACGGTCTACCGCTGGAACCGGCCGATCTACGACGTGGCGCGTGGCAAGCCGCATCTGCGGGTGGAGAACCGGGTGCTGCCGGCCGGTCCGACGGTGGTCGATGTGCTGGCCAACGCGGCTTTCTACTACGGCTGTGTGAAGGCGATGATGGACGAGCCGGATCCGGTGTGGTGGCATCTGCCGTTCGCCGACGCGGCCCGCAATCTGCATACGGCGGCGCGTCATGGCCTGCAGGCGGACCTGTTGTGGCGTGGTGACCGCTTTCCGGACCCGGTGCCGGTGCGGGAGCTGGTGCTGTCCGAGCTGTTGCCGGCGGCTGCGCGCGGCCTGGACGCCCTGGGCATCGATCCGCGGGACCGGGACGAGTTCCTGGGCGTCATCGAGGGCCGCTGCCGGACCGGTCGCAACGGCTCGACCTGGCTGTCGGCGGCGTTCCACCGGCTGGTGGACGGTGGCCTGGACCGGACCTCGGTGCTGGAGCGGCTGACCGTTGAGTACGCCGATCTGATGCTCACCGGCGCCCCGGCGCACACCTGGCCGCAGGGGTGAGCCCGCGTCGGGGTGCCGGTCCATTCCTGGTGCCTCTCGTCGTTCGCCGTGGTCAAGCGTGATCTCGGCGATAGGCCGTGGGCGCACAGTAGTTCGCTGTGGATCGCTCGGACAAGAGACGTCCGGGTTTACCCGAGGTCTCGCGTCCACTTTGTTACCGCGAGGTAACTCAGGGTCCGGCCGCGGTGACGCCACGTCCACCGATCATGGTGCCGTCGCGCTCTGAGCCGGTGATGCGATGATGCGGTGCAGAGCGCGGTGCGCGTGCGGCGTGGCGCGGCGGGTGACGGCGAGTGCGGCGAGAGTGAGGGACCGGCGTGGCGGTGGTGGACGGCGCAGGGGTGCCGACGGCGGCCGGACCGGACAGTGATCCGGCCCGGTGGCGCACGCTGCTGCGGTTCGAGGTGCTGGTCGTGCTGGCGCTGTCGTTCGGGCAGTCCGCGGTGTACTCGTTCGTGTCGATCATGGCCAAGCTCACCGCGAAGCAGGCGCTCAACAAGCAGGCCGCCGGGCTGAACGCCCCGCAGTCGCCGCGGCCCTGGCTGGACTTCACCTATCAGGTGCTGGACCTGGGCTTCAGTGTCGCGATCGTGGCGCTGGTGGCGTATCTGCTGCTGCGCGAGGGCGCCTCGCTGCGCACCCTCGGCTTCGACTTCGCCGACCCGGCCCGGGACTGGGCGCGCGGCGCGCTGGTCGCCGCCGCGATCGGCACGGCGGGCCTCGGGCTCTACCTGGCGGCGCACGCGCTGAACCTCAACGCGACCGTGGTTCCGACGAGCATGCCGCCGTCGTGGTATCGGGACGGGATCCTCACCCTGGACGCGTTCCGCAACGGCGTCACCGAGGAGGTGGTCGTCCTCGGCTACCTGCTGCGGCGCTTCGACCAGCTCGGGTTCTCCCCGCTGAAGGCCGATGTCGCCTCCTCGCTGGTGCGCGGCTCCTACCACCTCTACCAGGGCTTCGGCGGTTTCGTCGGCAACTTCGTGATGGGCATGATCTTCTGCCGGGCCTACCGTCGCTGGGGCCGGGTGATGCCGCTCGTCGTGGCGCACGGCCTGATCGACACGGTGACGTTCCTCGGCTGGATCCACATCGTTCCGCACCTGCCGGCCGGCTGGGTTCCGCACTGATCGGCACCGCAGTAACCTGACGCACCATGGCTGACGACGAGAGCGCGCGAGGATCTGAGCAGGTACTGACCCCGGAGCAGGCACCGGCATCTGAGCGGGCACTGGGGCTCGCGGCGGTGTTCCCGACCGCGGACATGGACGGCGGGGTGCGCTTCGTGGCGGCCGTGCTGGGTGTGGAGCCGACGTTCGTGGACGGTGCCCGCTGGGCGCAGTTCGACCTCGGCGGCGCGCGCCTGGCGCTGGCTTCGGGGGCGGAGTCGTCGGGGGCGGCGCAGCTGATGGTGAAGGTCGGTGATGTGGCGGCGGTCGGTGCGCGCCTGGCGGCGGCCGGCTATGACGTCGCCGGCCCGGTCACCGGTCCGCATGAGGTGCGGTTGTCGGTGGCCGGGCCGGATGGGTGGTCGGTGGTTTTGTACGAGCCCCGGTGAGCCCTTTGGTGGGCGGTCCTGGGGGTGGTGGGTTTTCGTTTCTTAAGCCGCCGGGATGGCTGGCGCTTGTACTACGGGGCCGGCTCCGGTCTCGACGGTGGCGGCGGGGGCTGCCGTCTCCAGTGCTGTTTCCAGTGTCGGCTCCAGGTGCAGTGGCTGCACCAGGTGGGGGTCGACGTGGACCGGGTCCAGCGCGGGTTCGAGCGCGGCCATGGCGGCGCGGTCGAGGTAGCGCTGCAGGCGGGCTTCCAGGTTGGCTTTGGCGGCCGGCCATTCGGCGCGGACGATGGAGAACAGGGCGCTGTCGCGTACTCCGCCGTCGGCGGCGGGGAAGTGTGCCCGGCGGATGCCTTCGAACTGTGCTCCCAGCGCGCTGATGGCGGCGCGGCTGCGGGTGTTGCGGACGTCGGTCTTCAGGCTGACGCGGTGGACGTCCCAGTGCTCGAAGGCGTAGCTGAGCATCATCAGCTTGGCTTCGGTGTTGATGCCGGTGCGCTGGGCCGAGGGGTGCAGCCAGGTGGAGCCGATCTCGGCGGCGTCGGGGCGGCCGTCGGCGTTGACGTGCCCGTGCCGGGGCGGCCAGACGCCGGCGCGCCAGTATTCGAGTTCGCGCAGGCGGCTGGTGCCCACGATGCGTTCGTCGCCGCTGACGGGGTCGATCGCGATGGTGGTGAACGGCAGGGCGACGCCGGCGGCGTGGTCCGAGGTCGCCAGGGCCACGTACCGGACGACGGCGTCGTAGTCTTTCGGCACGTAGGTGTAGTCGTAGGTGGACCGGTCGGCGGTGGCCGCGAGCAGCAGTCCGTCGATGTGGTCCGGTCGCATGAGCTCCAGGCGGCACAGGCGGCCGTGGAGCGTGACGGGGGAACGCATGCGCATATCATCCACGACCTGACGGTTTTGGGCGCGCGACACGGCGGATTGGCACTCTGACGGGGCGGCGCCGCTGGTCAGGGCGTTGCGGGCGCCGGTGGTGCGGGGTGTTGGAGGGGCGTGTGCAGGCGGCTTGCGGCACCTTTTCACCCCGGGTTCACTGATCCTTCACCGGCTGAGTGGACGGTTTGGAGAACTCTGGCTTGTCGGTGGCCTTGCCGGGGC
>JABFWL010000585.1 GCA_013362315.1 Catenulispora sp.
GGGGCGGCCGGCGGTGGTGCCGCGGCAGCTGCCCGCGGACACCGCCTTGTTCACCGGCCGCGAGCTGGAGATCGGGCACCTCCTCGGCCTGGCTGGACGCACCGCGGGCAAAGCGGCGCCGGGCGCGGTGACGATCAGCACGATCGACGGGATGGGCGGGGTGGGCAAGACCGCCCTGGCCGTGCATGCCGGGCACCGCCTGGCCGAGCACTTCCCGGACGGGCAGCTTCTCCTGGACCTGCACGGCTTCGCTCGAGACGCCGCACCGCAGGAGCCGGGCGACGCGCTCGCCGGGCTTCTCGGCGCGCTCGGTGTGCCGCCCGGGCAGATCCCCGCGCAGCTGGAGGCGCGCGCCGCGCTCTACCGGGAACGCCTGGCGGGCACCCGCACCCTGGTGGTGCTCGACAACGCGGTCGACGAGGCCCAGGTGCGGCCGCTGTTGCCGGCCTCCGCCGGCTGCCTGGTCCTGGTCACCAGCCGCCGGCGCCTGAAGGCTCTGGACGACGCGGTACCCCTGTCGCTGGACATGCTGGCCGAAGAGGAGGCTGTGGAGCTGCTGCGGCAGGCGGCCCGCGTGCCCGACGATCCGGCGGACGCCGACGACGCCCGCTGGCGGCGGGTCGCCGAGCTGTGCGGGCGGCTGCCCGTGGCCCTGGTGATCGCCGGCGCCCTGCTGCGCACCGGCGGGAAGGCCTGGAACCTCCAGCGGCTCATCGACCGGCTCACCCCGCGCCGGCCCGGGGCCGAACTGGCCGGGTACACCGATGACATCCGCAGCCTGTCCGCGGTGTTCGACCTGTCCTATCAGTCCCTGCCCGGGAACGAGCGGGTGCTGTACCGCCGCCTGGGCCTGCTGCCGGGATCCGAGATCGACGCCTACGCCGCCGCCGCGCTGCTGGGCACCGACCCGGACGCGGCCGACCTCCTGGTCCAGCGCCTGGCGGACCAGAGCCTGCTGATCGGCGCGTCGCCGGGCCGCTACCGCGTCCACGACCTGATCCGCGACCACGCGAGCACCGTCGCCGCGACCGTGGATCCCGAAGTCGAGCGGGAGAACGCCCGGGACCGGCTGCTGCGCTACTACGCCCACACCGCCCAAAGAGCCTCCCGGCCCATCACCCGCTGCCCGCGGCCCGCACCCGGCGGGCCCGCGCATGTCCCCGATCTCCTGGACCCGGACGCCGCCCTGGCGTGGCTGCGCACCGAACGCCCCAACGTGGAGGCGGCCTTTACTTACGCGAGCGTCCACGGCCTCGACGAGCACACCATCGCCTTGGCCGCGGGACTGGCCGAGATCCTGCGCGCCGACGGTCCGTGGAGCCGCGCCGTCCACGCGCACCGCACCGCCGCGCACGCCGCCGAACGCCTGGGCCGGCCCGCCGACCAGGCCGCCGCCCTGAGCGATCTGGGCCGGGTGCGCTTCCTGACCGGGGACTATCCCGGAGCTGCCGACGCCCTTACTCAGGCCCTGGAGACCTACCGCACGCTCGGCGACCGCGGTGGCGAGGCCACTGCGCTCAACGACCTGGGGCGCGTGCGCTTCCTGACCGGGGACCTCCCCGAAGCGGGCGGGGCACACACCCGGGCGCTGGAGATCTACCGCGTGCTCGGTGACCGCCGCGGCGAGGCCAACGCCCTCAACGACCTGGGCCGTGTGCGACACATGGACGGGGACTTCCCAGGGGCCGGCGACGCCCACACTCGGGCCCTGGAGATCTACCGCGCGCTCGGCGACCGCCGGGGCGAGGCCAACGCCGTCAACTACCTGGGGCGCGTGCGGAATCTGACCGGGGACTTGCCCGGGGCCTTGGAAGCCCACAACCGGGCCCTGGAGATCTATCGTGCGCTCGGGCATCGCCACGGTGAGGCCAACGCCCTGTACGAGCTGGGGCGGGTGCGGATCATGACCGGAGACGTTCCCGGCGCCGGCGAAGCCCAGGCCCGGGCACTGGAGATCTCGCACGCGCTCGGCTACCGCCGCGGTGAAGCCAACGCCTGGTGCGAACTCGGGCGGGTACGGCAGGCGAGCGGGGACTACCCGGGGGCCGTCGAAGCCCACACCCGCGCACTGGAGGTCTATCGCGCGCTCGACGACCGCCACGGCGAGGCCTGTGTCCTCAACGACTTGGGGAAGGTGCGGCAGGCGACCGGAGACCATCGCGGGGCCATCGACGCCCACACCCGGGCGCTGGAGATCTACCGCGCGCTCAACGACCGCGCCAACGAGGCCTGGGTCCTCAACTACTATGCCGCCGCTCTCACCGCCGACGGCCGACGTCCTCGCGCCCTCGCGCTCTACCGCCAAGCCCTGGACATGAACCGCGAGCTGAGCAAACCCGACGACGAAGCCCTCTCGCTGGAAGGCATCGGCGACCACCATCTCGCCGACGGCGATCTCCACCTGGGCACCGGGTACCTGCGCCAGGCCCTGGAGATCTACGAGCGCCTCGGCATGCGCGCGGACGCCGACCGCGTCCGAGCCCGCGTCGACAGCCTCGCCGCCCCGGGCGCGTACGCCTGAACCTCCGCCTGATGCGGGGCGTCATCAGGGGGCTGCGAGCGGTCTCGCGCAGGCCGCCACACCGTGACAGTGTTCTGCTAGCCTCCGGGTTGGCCATCGAGTCGACGCGATGTGAGGCATACCATGCGACCTATTCGGTATCGACCGATCCTGGCGGCGGTCAGCGCGGTCGCGCTGGCCGTGGGCGGGGCCGGGGCGGCGCGGGCGGAGCAGTCGGGGGCGCAGCCGCCGCGGGTGGTGTTGGTCGACACCTCGTTCCAGTCCCAATGGGGGTTCACCGGGTTCACCGATGCCGGTCCGGCGGATCCGAGCACACTCGTGACCGCCCTGGTCTACCTCAACGTCCGTGATCCGGCCGAGTTGGCCGAGCGCGTGCGCTCCATATCCACCCCCGGCAGCCCGGACTACGACAAGTTCCTGACGCCGGCACAGATCGAGGCTCAGAACCGGCTCAGCCCGGCCCAGTTCGAGCACGTGCGCCACTGGCTGGCCTCGGCCGGGTTGGGCTTCACCCAGCCCAACTGGCGGCAGCTGAAGGTCACCGGCACGATCGGGCAGGTGCAGAAGGCGTTCGACGTGACCTTCGACGACTACGTCGACCCGGACCCCAACGACGGCTACGTCTATCGGATGCCGACGACCGATTTGAGCATCCCCGGCGACCTCGGCCCGCTGGTGCTCGACGTGCCCAACCCCCTTTTCATCGCACCGAAGCCGAAGCCGAAGGCGCAAGCCGCCGCAGCGGGCCGGACCGCGGACGACGCTTCCCGCACGCCTGCTCACTTGCCGGGGAGGAAACCGGGCAGCGGGTCCTTTCCGCACGTGGCATACGACCCCCCGCTCATGGAGCCGTGCTCGCAGTACTGGGGGGAGAAGCCGGCCACCGGCATGCCGCAGGTGAACGGCCGCACACCGGCACTCGCGCCGTGCGGCTACACACCCGGCCAGTTGCGCCGGGCCTACGGCCTGGACAGCGAGACCGGCAAGGGACAGACCGTCGCCGTGATCGGAGTCGCTCTGGACTCCCTGGAACAAGACGTGAACACCTGGTCGCAGCACGTTGGCAGCCAGCCGCTGCGCCCCGGCCAGCTGACCGTGGTCCACTCCCCCGACGGCACGCCGGCCGACACCTCGGCCCACACCGTGGGCGGCCTGGTCGAGTCGGATCTCGACGTGGAGGCCGTGCACGGCATGGCGCCGGACGCGGACGTCATCGTGATCGGCTACTCCAGCTCGGCGGACAACGGCCCCAACTTGGACCTGGCGAGCGTGATGTACGCCCTGGACCACACCCGCGCCACGATCGTCTCGAACTCCGACACGTTCAGGCCCACGCCCCGGACCCAGATCGCGTACGACAACCTGTACCAGGAAGGGGCACTGCAGGGAGTCGGCTTCTACTACCCCAGCGGCGACGGCAACAACGGCATCGCGTACCAGTCGGGCGATGAATGGACCACCGGCGTGGGCGGCACCTCGCTGGGCATCGGGGCCCACGGCCACCGCGAGTGGGAGACCGGCTGGGGCGACACGGTCAGCAAGCTGAGCGCCGACGGCACCTCCTGGCAGCCGCCGGGGCCCGGCGGCGGCACGGGCGGCGGCTGGCTGCCCGGCAACCCGCGGCCCTGGTACCAGCAGGGCGTGGTCTCCGACCAGCAGGCGACCGGCCCGGACGGCAAGATCGATCGCACCGTCCCGGATGTCGCGATGGACGCCGACGCCGGCACCGGCATGCTCGTCGGCGGGATTCCCCTGTACGGCGAGACCTGGCCCGGCTCCGACGACGAGAGCGCCTGGAAGTACACCGAACGCCGCTATGGCGGCACGAGCCTGTCCACCCCGCTGTTCGCCGGCGTCCAGGCACTGGCCCAGCAAGCCCGCGGCGGCAAACCGTTCGGCTTCGCCAACCCCACGCTCTACCACCTGACAGGCACCGGAGCGTTCCGCGACATCACCGCGCTCACCGGCCCACCCCCGGCTGCCGTCGCGCAGCGCTGGGTCTCCGCCGGCACGTTCGCCCCGATGCTGTTCCAGATGCTCGCCCAGGAGCCGATACCGGGCGTGCCGACGACGAGCTCGGTCGGGCCTGGTTTCGACAACGAAACCGGGATCGGTGCTCCCACAAGCAGGTACCTGGCGCTGATGCGGCACAGCTGAGTTGCCGGCCGATGGCCGGGCGCGATTTCATCGGGCCCGGCCTTTCGCCGGTGTCCCGAAAGTCCTTGGACACATTGGCGAAACAACCGCCGCCTAGCCTCAGCGCCCATGACGCTCGTGATCACTCCGGCCGACTTCACCGACGAGCACTTGTGCCGCCTGATAGCGGAACACCTCGACGACATGCACGCGACCTCGCCGGCGGAAAGCGTGCACGCCCTCGACAGCACCGGCCTGCAGGCGGTCGAGGTCTCCATGTGGACGATTTCGCGGGACGGTGATCTCCTCGGCTGCGGAGCGTTGAAGGAGCTGAGCTCGTCCGAAGGTGAGATCAAGGCCATGCGGACGACACCCGCGGCGCGCGGCGCCGGCATCGGCGCCCGCATGCTCGTGTTCCTGGTGGAGCAGGCCCGCGAGCGCGGTTACAAGCGCCTGAGTCTCGAGACTGGATCTCAGCCCTTCTTCGCGCCCGCGCGACGGCTGTATGAGCGGCACGGATTCGTCGAGTGCCCGCCGTTCGCCGATTATGTACTCGACCCGGCCAGCGTTTTCATGACGCTGGAGTTGTAGTTCCTTCGCTTGCCGCGCTTGCCGGGCTGGCCGCTCTAGCAGCGCTTCAGCGCCGCCGGCCGGACACCGTGCCGGACTGGCGGCGCTGCCTGGCATCCGTCCCGGATTCAGAAGTCCATGCCGCCCATCCCGGCCGAGGAGTCGGCGACCGATCCGGCATGCCGCTCCGGCTTGTCGGCGACGACCGCCTCGGTGGTCAGGAACAGCGCGGCGATCGAGGCCGCGTTCTGCAGGGCTGAACGAGTCACCTTCGCCGGGTCGATGATGCCGGCGGCGATGAGGTCTACGTACTCGCCGGTGGCGGCATCGAGGCCGTGGCCCGTAGGGAGGCTGCGGACCTTCTCGGCGACGACGCCGCCTTCGAGGCCGGCGTTGACCGCGATCTGCTTCAGCGGTGCCTCCAGCGCCGCCTTGACGATCGCCGCGCCGGTGGCCTCGTCGGCTTCCAGGCCGAGGGTGTCGAGCAGGTTCGCGCCGGCGTGCAGCAGTGCCACGCCGCCGCCGGCGACGATGCCTTCCTCGACGGCCGCCTTGGCGTTGCGCACCGCGTCCTCGATGCGGTGCTTGCGCTCCTTGAGCTCGACCTCGGTGGCGGCGCCGGCCTTGATCACCGCTACACCGCCGGCCAGCTTGGCCAGGCGCTCCTGCAGCTTCTCGCGATCGTAGTCAGAGTCCGTGTTCTCGATCTCGCGCCGGAGCTGGCTGATGCGGCCGGCGATCTGCTCGGCGTCACCGGCGCCGTCGATGACGACCGTCTCGTCCTTGGTCACGACGACCTTGCGGGCTTGTCCGAGCAGCGGCAGGTCGGTGTTGGACAGGCTCAGCCCCACCTTCTCAGAGATCACCTGGCCGCCGGTGAGGATCGACATGTCGGCCAGCATCGCCTCGCGGCGGTCACCGAAGCCGGGGGCCTTGACGGCGACCGACCTGAACGTGCCCTTGAGCTTGTTGACGATCAATGTCGCCAGCGCCTCGGCTTCCACATCCTCGGCGACGATGATGAGCGGCCGGCCGCTGTCCATCACCTTCTCCAGCACCGGGATGAGGTCTTTCACGGCTGAGATCTTCGATGCCGCGAACAGCAGATACGGGTCGTCGAGGACGACCTCCATGCGCTCGGTGTCGGTCACGAAGTGCGGCGCCAGGTAGCCCTTGTCGAAGCGCATACCCTCGGTGAGTTCGAGTTCCAGGCCGAAGGTGTTGCTCTCCTCGACGGTGATGACGCCCTCCTGGCCGACTTTGTCCATCGCGTCGGCGATGAGCTCGCCGATCGCCGGGTCGGCCGCCGAGATCGAGGCGGTGGCGGCGATCTGGTCCTTGGTCTCCACCTCCTGCGCCATCGCCAGCAGCTGCGCCGAGACCGCCTCCACGGCCTTCTCGATGCCGCGCTTGAGCGCCATCGGGTTGGCCGGCCGCGACGTTGCGCAGGCCCTCGCGGACCAGCGCTTGGGCGAGGACGGTGGCGGTGGTGGTGCCGTCGCCGGCGACGTCGTCGGTCTTCTTCGCGACTTCCTTGACCAGTTCGGCGCCGATCTTCTCGTAGGGGTCGTCGAGCTCGATCTCCTTGGCGATGGAGACGCCGTCGTTGGTGATGGTCGGCGCACCCCACTTCTTGTCGAGGACGACGTTGCGTCCGCGCGGTCCCAGCGTGACCTTGACGGCGTCGGCGAGCGCGTTCATACCGCGTTCCAGGCCGCGTCGCGCTTCCTCGTCGAAAGCGATCATCTTCGCCATGGCTCGGGTTCCTGTTCTGTGGTCTGGGGCTTCTGTGCTCAGGGGTGGCCGGCGCCGGTCCCGCGACGGAGGGGATCTGAGCTGCATCCCGACCAGGCCGGCCACGTGTTGGCACTCCCGGACGGCGAGTGCCAACACCGAGGATAACCACAAACTTGCGTGCACGCATAGATTCGCGCACGCAAGTATTGCGGTAGGCTGCTGCCGTGACCGCGAACGACAACGGCGGGCTGCGCGAACGCAAGAAGGCCGCCACCCGCGAGGCCTTGAGCGCAGCAGCCCTGCGCCTGGCCCTTGAGCACGGACCACAGAACGTCCGGGTCGACGACATCGCCGAAGCGGCGGGCGTCTCCCCCCGGACCTACAACAACTACTTCTCCAGCCGCGAGGCGGCGATCGTGGCCGCCGTCGCGGCCGAACGCGCCCTGCGAGTCGGAGCAGCGCTTCGCGAGCGCCCCGCCGACGAACCGCTCGCCGAGGCCGTCATCGAGGCGGTCGTCAGCCAGTACGACGAGCCCGGGCTGCCGGCCGGCGAACTGCTCAAGCTCGTGGCTTCCACCGCGGGCCTGCGTACCGAGTTCGTCGGCACCGTGGCCGCCATCGAGCAGCCGATCGCGAACGCGATCGCGACCCGCACCGGCGACGAGGGGCTGGCACCCAAGGTGCTCGCGGCCGCCGTGTCGGCCGCCGCGCGCGTGGCCGTCGAGAACTGGATTCGTCCAGCCGAAGACGACGAAGAGCAGGCTGGCGGATCGCTGCTCGTCGTGCCTAGCGGCTCACTTCCCGACCTGTTGCGAAAGGCCCTCGCATCGGTCGCGCCCGCACTGGAGGCGGCGGATCCCGCCGCACCCTGACGCTCGGGCCCTTCATCGTCGTTCGAACCTGACCGCGCGCCGCCGACCGTATCCGAAGTACACGACCAGACCGGCCGCCATCCATAGCCCGAAGCGGATCCAGGTCTCGACCGGCAGGTTGAGCATCAGCCACAGGCTTGCCAGGATCGCGGCGATCGGCACGTAGGGCACGCCGGGAGTACGGAAGGAGCGGGGCAGGTCCGGGCGCGTGTGACGCAGGATGATGACGCCTAGGGAGACCACTGCGAACGCGGCGAGGGTGCCGATGTTCACCAGCTCCGCGAGGGCCTTGAGCGGGATCACGGCGGCGAAGCAGGCGACGACGGCGCCCAGGGCGATGGTGGCCCGGGACGGGGTGCCGAATCTGGGGTGCACCCGGGAGAAGCCTTTGGGCAGCAGGCCGTCGCGGCTCATCGCGAAGAACACGCGGGACTGGCCCATCAGCAGGATCAGGGTGACGGAGGTGAGGCCGGCGACCGCGCCGGCGCTGATGAAGCCGCTGAGCCAGTGCGCGCCGACGGAGCGGAAGGCGTCGGCCAGCGGCGCCTTCTCGGACAGCGCCGTGTACTTCTGCATGCCGGTCACGACCAGCGCCACGGCCACGTACAGCGCCGTGCAGATCGCCAGCGAGGCCAGGATGCCGCGGGGCAGGTCGCGCTGCGGCTTCTTCACCTCCTCGGCGGCGGTGGCCACGATGTCGAAGCCGATGAAGGCGAAGAAGACCACGGCGGCCGCGGTGAAGACGCCCATGACGCCGAAGGCGCCGGGGGTGAAGCCCAGATGCTGGATGAGCGGTTGGGCGGCGCCGGACTCGCTGCCGGTCGCCGCGCCGGTCGCGCGCGGGATGAACGGCCGGTAGTTCGCCGACTTGACGAAGAACAGGCCGGCGCCGATGACCAGAAGCACCACCGCCACCTTCACCGCGACGATCACCGCGGTGAACCGCGCCGACTGCTTCACGCCGAGGACGAGCAGTCCGGTCATCACCACGACCAGGGCGGCCGCCGGGAGGTTCAAGCCCCAGTGCCCGTCGGTCCCACCACCGATCGAGGCCGGCAGGTGGATGTCGACGTCGGCCAGCAGCGTCTGGATGTAGCCGGACCAGCCGACCGCCACCACCGCCGCGGCCAGCGCGAGTTCCAGCATCAGGTCCCAGCCGATGAGCCAGGCCGGCAACTCACCCAGCGCGGCGTAGGAGAAGGTGTATGCGGAGCCTGCGACGGGGACCGTGGAGGCGAACTCGGCATAGCACAGCGCGGCCAGCGCGCACACGACGCCGGCGGCGGCGAACGACAGCGCGACCGCCGGCCCGGCGTACTGCTTGGCAGCCGTCCCGGTCAGGACGAAGATCCCGGTGCCGATGACGACACCGATGCCGTAGACCGTGAGATCCAGCGCCGACAGCTCGCGTTTGAGGTGCCGCCGCTCCGGAGCGGTCGTGTCCTGGATCGTGTCCTCGATGGCCTTCGTCCGGAACAGCCCGGTCGATGTTCTCTCCTCGTTCACCGCGCCCGGCTACCCCGATTCCGGGTGGTTAATATCGCAGGATTCTGTTGGTTTCGTCCCGGGGTGCGGCGGGACGGCCGCCTGCGTCATGATGCGTGCGGCTCGCGGAGGCCGACTAAGTCGTGCCGCCAGAACGGTTCTGCGTAGACCAGTGTCCCCGTCATCCATTGCTCATACTGCGGGAGCCTGAAGACCTGGAAGGCGCTGTCCGGGATACGGAGGGATGGCTTTCGGAAGCCGAGGTCACCACCGGACTCGAAGCCGAAGCGCGAGTAATAGGCGGGGTTGCCCTCCAGGAAGACGAGGGGAACGGCCCGCTCGGCGAGCATGGCCAGCCCCTGTCGGACCAGGGCTGAGCCGATGCCGCGCTTGTGGAACTCGGGCAGCACGCCCAGCGGGCTGAGGACTTGCACGTCAACCAGCTGGCGAGGGGCATCGAGCAGGCTGCGGGTGAACATGGCGTGGCCGACGACCCGGCTGTCCTGTTCGGCGACAAGCGAGAGACCACTCTCAGACGCGAGGGTGTCCCGCAGGCTGTCGACCAGATCGGCCACGACATTGCCGTGATCGCCGAAGGCCTGCACGTGAACAGTCCGCACGGCCTGTCTGTCGCTCGGAAGCTCTTCGCGAAGATTCATGCCCGGAGGGTAGAGACCTCTTCGGGTGGCTCGCACACGGTTTTAGAGCCGGAAGCGCGGCTCACCCGTCCAGCAAGGCGCGGACCGTCGCTGCTTCGTGTGCGCCGATCCGGGACAGATCCTCCCAGGCCTTCTGCCACGCTGCGCGGGCGCCTGGGTGGTCGCCGGCGGCGGCCAGGTGGCGGCCCAGGCTGATCAGGGACTTGCCACGCCAGCGGGGGTCGCCGGAGGTGTCGAGGTAGGCCACTCCGCGGTCTAGGTGGGCGCGGCCGGTGGCCGGGTCGCCCAGGGCGAGGTGGATGTCGCCCAGCAGCACTTCCGTGCCGGCCTGGCCGTGGGTGTCCCGGGTTCGGCTCAGGGTTTCGCGGGCTTGCCGGGCGTAGGCGAGGGCTTCGGGGAGGTCGCCCGCCTCCAGTGCCACCCAGGCGAGGCATCGGAGGGTGGCCCCTTCGCGCCTGCCGTCGCCCACGTCACGCAGTGCTTCACGGCTGGCCGTCAGCAGCTCCACCGCCGCCTCGTGATTCCCCTCGTCCTGGTGGACGATCGCGAGTTCGCGTCCGCTGACCGCCTCCCATCGCACGTCACCGAGCGCGCGGTAGGTCGCGATGGCCTCGGTCAGGAACTCCTTCGCCTTCGTCCACTGGCCCCGATAGCGGTGCAGAACGCCGTACTCGCGCAAGGTATAGGCGCGCCACCGTGGTGCGGACAGGGAGTCCAGTCTGGACAGACAACCGGCGCAGTGTGCCGCCGCCTCGTCCCACCGCCCCTGCAACCGGTGGGACACACCCACCGACAACAAGGTGACGACCTCCAGCAAAGGATCGCCCGCGCGCGGCAGGATCGCCAAGCCTTCCCGGAAGGAACGCTCCGACGTCGCGAAGTCCCGCGTTTCCCTGGCCGCCAGGCCGAGTGCGAACAGGGCATAGGCAGTCCAGTACGGACTGTCCATTCTGGTCGCCGCGGCGTGGCTGAGTTCTGCGACGCGCTTCAGGTCGCTCCAGTAGGCACGAAGCTCCAGGAAGGCCGCCACCGTCGCGGACAGCCGGCAGGTCGTCGCGTCGTCGCCGGCCGCGGCCGACAGTTCCACGGCGTGGACGATCGAGGTGTACTCGTCCGCCAGCCAGGCCAGCGCGTTGCGGTCGACGTCCGCTGCCAGCCCGGGAGCGTCCAGCGCCAGCGGTGGCGCGGTGAACTCGTGCAGGCCGCCGAACTCCAGCCGGGCGTCCGCGCGTTTCCCCAAGTACAGATAGGCGTCGGTGAGCCGGGACCAAGCCGCCGCGTGCTCCGACTCCGAGAGCTTTTCCTTGGCGTACAAGCGAATCAGGTCATGGAAGTGGTACCTGGTCGGTGTGAACTCGCCACGGCCGCACTCCAGGAGATTCACGTCCACCAGGCTTTCCAGCAGCCGTTCCGTGGTGCGGAAATCCTCCCCCAGGGCCGCGGATGCCGCCCACGCCGCGAACCCGGTGTCCGGCATGGCCGCCAGCAGCCGGAAGGCCCGCTGCTGCGCGGGTTCCAGGCCGGCGTAGCTGAGCAGGAAGCTCGCCCGGACCTCCCGGTCGCCGCCGACGAGCTCGTCCAGGCGACGGCTTTCGTCCGCCAGCCGCGCGGCCAGGTCGGCGACCGTCTGGTGCGGACGGGAGCGCAGCTTCGTGCCCACGATCCGCAGTGCCAGGGGCAGGCCGCCGCAGAGCCGGACGATCTCGTCGGCGGCCTCGCGCGGCGCGTCGGCGACCCGGGGCGCGAGGCCGGTCAGCAGCGCGAGGGCGTCCGTGCCGGCCAGGCCGTCGAGATAGATCAGGCCACGCAGATCCAGCCCGGTCAGGCGGTGACGGCTCGTGATCAGCACGCCGCACTCCGGGCCGCCGGCGATCAGCGGACGCACCTGCTCCTCGCCGGCCGCGTTGTCCAGGACCATCAGCACCCGCCGGCCGGCGACACGGTCCCGGAACAGCCCGATCCGCTCCTCCAGGGAGGCCGGCAGGTCCGTGCTCGCGACCCCGAGATCACGGAGGAACCGGGCCAGGACCTCGACCGGGTCGCGCGGTCGGGGGCTTGCCCCCTGCAGGTCGACGAACAGCTGCCCGTCCGGGAACCGGGAAGCCAGGCGGTGTGCCGCGCGGACCGCGAGCGCGGTCTTGCCCAGCCCCGGCTTTCCGGTGATCGCGACCACGGCCAGGGCCTGATCGTCGGGGTCGAACAGGGCGGCGAGGGTGTCCAGGTGGCCGTGACGGCCGGTGTAGTGGTCGGCGTTCGGCGGCAGCTGGCGGGGGCCGGTGAACGGCAGGAGCGAGGGATCGTCGCGCAGGATCCGCACCTGGAGCTGACGTACGGCCGGGGCCGGTTCGATGCCCAGCTCCTCGTCGAGCCGCTGGTAGAGGCGCTGGTACGCGGCCAGCGCTTCCGGCGTGCGATCCAGCCGGTGCAGCGCGGACATCAGCTTGGCCACCAACTGCTGGCGCAGTGGGTGCTCGGCGGCCGCTTCGGCGAGTTCGTGGATGATCTCGCCCTGACGGCCGAGCCGGAGGTACGCCTCGAACCGGTCCTCCACCGCGCCCAGCCGCGCCTCCTCCAGCGGCGCGGCCACCCGAAGCCGGACGTCCTCAGTGGCCACCGAACTGAGAGCGGGTCCGTCCCACAGCGCCAGCGCCTCCTCCAGGAGCTCGATCCGGCGTTCGTCAGTGGCGGCTCGCGCTCGCGCGCACAGTTCGCGGAACCGGAACGCGTCGATCCGCATGGGGTCGAGGCGTACCTGGTAGCCGGATCCTTCGCGCACCAGCGTGACGTCCTCGCTCTCGGCGAAGATCGCACGCAGGCGGCTGATCTGGGTGTGGATGACGGCCCGGGCGGTGTCCGGCGCCTCGCCCTCCGGCCAGGCCAGGTCGATCAGCCGGTCCGCGGGCACGTGTCTGTTGGCTTCCAGCAGCAGCACCGCGAGGACGAACCGCTGCTTGCGGACGCCGAGATCGACGGGCCTGCCGTCGCTGAACGCCCGCACCGGCCCGAGCACTGAGAAGTCCATATCCGGGTCGTACCTTACGCGCTGCGGCCAGGGCGGACAGCTAACTGTTAGAAACTTGTTTGCCCGTTAACCGTATGGTCAGGGCGTCTGTGCGATCCGTCCGGCAAGACGACCCGCACGACGATCATCGGGAGAGACCATGACGGGGAGAGCACAGATGCGGCGAGAACTGGCCACCATGACCTGCCTGGTGGCGGTGATCACCGTCGGCGGCTGCAGTAGCGGAGGATCCACACCGCAGTCACGACAGTCCGGCGCGGTCACCGGGACCGGAACGTCCAGCACCGCCGGAGCCAACGCCACTACGGCCACCACCTCCGCCAGCACTTCCGCCACCCCGGCGGCGAAGACAGCTGATCCGCCCACCGTTTTCGACGCCGATGCGGGCGTCGCGCTGCCCACCAGCGCGCTCAGCACCAACATCGGCGGCGGCGTCACCACGAGGTTCCTCACCCTGCGCGACCGCACCGCGTACATCGTCGCGCCCACCGGGATGACCGCAGTGGACGTACTCACCGGGAAGCAGCAGTGGGCGGCGCCGATCGAGGGCAAGCCCGGTGACCCCGACAACCAGAGCGGCCCGTTCGTCAACACCAGCGGCCCGCGGCCACCCGTCGTGACCGACAAGCTCGCCGTCGCGGCCGTCCCGGTCGTGATGCCCGAACAGGGCACCACGCCGGCCTACATCACGCTCACGGTGCTCGCCGCCGACGCCAGCACCGGCAAGAAGATGTGGCAGTCCGACACCAAGGTCTCCACCGACCAGTACGCCGATGCCAGGAACGCGGTCACCAAGGTCGTCGGCGTCACCGACAAGGCCGTGATCGCCGGCTACGACAAGGACGGCCAGCACATCACGGTCGCTTTGGACGCGGCGACCGGCAGCACGCTCTGGACCCGCACGGACTACGCCGGCGGCTCCGTCCACGGAGACACCTTGGCGGGCGTCGATTACAGCGTCGGACTCAACAGCGGCTACAAGCAGATCACCGCCCTGGATGCCGCGACCGGGCAGCAGAAATGGGTCGCCGCGAAGAACTCTTACTCACTGGATGTCGTTTCCGCCGATCCCGCGCTGGTCGTGATCGACCAGAAGGCCGAGGTCCCGCAGAACGCCTCTGGCGGCATGTTCCTGGTCTTCCTCGACCCCGCCACCGGCGCCGAGAAGGCGAGGCTGGTCGGCGACTACGGGTCCATGGTTTTCAGCTACGGCGACTGCTATTACGACCAGCAGTCCGTGCTGATCTGCTCCTCATCCGGCGTGCTGACCGGCTATGACTCAGCGACCGCGCAGAAACTCTGGAGTCTGCCCGACAAGACCGCCAACCGTGTCGCCCCCAGCGTCCTCGCCGCCTGGCACGGCGTCCTCTACGGCGACACTCAGGGCGGCAAGCCGATCGCGCTCGACGCCAAGACCGGCAAGGACCTCACTACCGAGGTCGGCGTCGAGCCGTACTGGGTGAGCAAGTACGCGGCCATCAGTGTCGGCAAGGACGGCCGCACTCCCATGGCGTATCCCGTCAAGAAGTAGCGGCTTCGCGCCGGCATCAGAACCGACGATGCAACGGAAATCGAGGGAAGACTCAATGCGACGTGCGATCCTGACGGTTGCGATCTTGGCCTGCGTATTGGGGCTCTCAGCCTGCGGCGATGACAAGGCGGGCGTCAGCGGCTCGAAGCCTGATTCGAAGACCAGTTCGAAGATCGGGGCGGGCGGCACCACATCGGCGCCCAATAAGGGCGGTTCAAGCAAGACCGGGTCGAGCAAGACCGGGTCAGGCAAGACCGGGACACCGCTTGCGGGCACCGATCCGTGCACCCTGCTCAAGCGCGGCGACGTGCCCGAACTCGACAAAGTCGACCCGAACACCGGCCAGGACCCCGACCCCGAACCGCAGGCGGACGCGGGCGGACACCCGTCCTGCGCAACCCACTACTTCGCCGTCGCGATCATCGACAACGACCAGCTCTCCCACGAGATCGAGGCCGAGGGCTCGCTGGCCCAGCCGGTGCCCGACATCGCCGGCCACCACGCGACGAGAGCGCGCATGCAGGTCGGTGCCGGGAACAGCTGTCTGGTGTACATGGATGTGACCACCGACGAGTACGTGCGGGTCGGGGTCACATCGCCCGACAATGACATGGACAAAGCGTGCGACCTCGTCATGCGGGCGGCCACGGTCGTCGCCAGCCGGATCTCCGCTTGAACCGCTTTTCTCTAACGCCTCAGGCACCCCAGCAGCACCTGGGCATCACGATGGCGCTTCAGCCGGATAACGCACTTCGGCTTTTCCCCGAAGACCACCCCAGGCATACCATGTAAAGGACTGGAGGCTTTGACTACAGCAGCACCCGGCCCGGTGAACCCAACCGGACCGTGTGCGGATCGGTCGGCGCGATGACCGTCGAGAAGCAGAACGAGCCGGCTCCCGGTGTGGATCCGGCCGGCGGGGCCGGGGCATCCGGCCTGGACGAGGACGAGCTCGACCGCATCTGCCTGCACAACCTGCTGTCGGCGTGCGCCGACACGATCTTCTTCAAGGACCGTGACTCCCGGTTCATCCGGGTCAGCCGCAGCGAGGCCGACCTCACCGGCGCCGCCGACCCGGCGGAGATGCTCGGCAAGACCGACTTCGACTACTTCAACGTCGAGCACGCCGAGCGGGCGTTCCAGGACGAGCAGGAGATCATCCGCAGCGGCGTGCCGCTGTTCGACGCGAATGAGACGAACACCCTTCCCGGGCGGGTGTTCAGCTGCACCAAACAGCCGCTGCGCGACTTCGCCGGGAACATCATCGGCATCTTCGGCATCACGCGTGACATCACCGCGCGCCAAGTCACCGAGGCGCAGCTGCTGGCCAAGACCGCGGAACTGGACCGGGTCGGCACCGAGCTGCGGACCCTGCTGGAGTCCAGCCCCGACCCGATGGCCCGCTTCGACCAGGAGCTCCGCTACACCTACGCCAACCCCGCGGCCGTGGTGCTGGCCGGTGTGCCCGAAAGCCAGCTGCTCGGGCACACCAACCGGGAGCTCGGGCATCCCGAGGACGAGGAGTTCGTGCGGAAATGGGAGGAGACCCTGCGCGAGGTGCTGCGCACCGGGGTGGGCGGTGAAGTGGAACAGGACGTCGTCATCGCGGGCACCCGGCGCTATCTGCACACGCGGCTGGTCCCGGAGACGGACGCGAGCGGCACCGTGGTGAGCGTCCTGGCCGTCAGCCACGACCTGACCGACCGCAAGCGCATCGAGGACGCCCTGGCCGACCAGGCCGTGCACGACCCGCTGACCCGCCTGGCCAACCGCGCGCTGCTCGTCGACCGGATCGAGCAGGCGCTGTGCCGGATCCGCGACCAGGGCGGCCGGCTGGCGGTGCTGTTCCTCGACCTCGACCGCTTCAAGGTCGTCAACGACAGCCTGGGCCACGCCGCGGGCGACGCCCTGCTCATCGCGACGGCCGCGCGGCTGCGCTCCGCGACCCGCCGCAGCGGCGATCTGGTCGCCCGGTTCGGCGGCGACGAGTTCGTCATCCTGTGCGAGCACATCCACGGGCGCAAGGACGCCGCGTCGGTCGCCAGGCGGGTGTACCGCGCGCTGGCCGCCCCCTTCGAGCACGACGGCCGGCCGATCCACATCACGGCGAGCATCGGGATCGCCATGACCTCGGACCCGGCGACGACCGCGGACGCGCTGCTGCGCGACGCGGACGCGGCCATGTTCCGGGTCAAGGCCCGCAGCCACGGAACGGGCAACTACCTCTTCTTCGACACCAGCGTGCGCGAAGAAGCGGTCTCCCGGCTCTGGCTCGAAGGCGAGCTGCGGCGGGCCATCGACCAAGAGGAGTTCCGCCTCTTCTACGAACCCGTATACAACCTGCGGGACCGGCGGATCACCGGCATGGAGGCGCTGATCCGCTGGCAGCATCCCGAGCGCGGCCTGCTGCCGCCGTCGGTGTTCGTCGAGGTCGCCGAGGACTGCAACCTCATCGTGCCCATCGGCCGCTGGGTCCTGCGCGAGGCCTGCCGGCAGATGTCCGCCTGGAACCGGCGGCGGGACGCCGGAAAGCCGCCGCTGACGATGGCGGTGAACCTGTCCCCGCGCCAGCTCGACTACGGCGGGCTGGTCAAGGAGATCGCGGACGCATTGGCGAGCAGCGAACTGCAGCCGAACCAGTTGTGCCTGGAGGTCACAGAGACCGCCGTACATGAGGTTCCGCGCGTAGCGCAGGCCGTGCTGTCCCGGATCTCCAACCTGGGCGTCCGGATCGCCCTCGACGACTTCGGGACCGGCTACTCCTCCCTCGGCCACTTGCGGCGCATACCGGTCGACGCGCTGAAGATCGACCGGGTCTTCGTCAATGGTCTGGAGGAGGAGACCGGCGACTCCGCGATCGTGACGGCCGTCGTCACCATGGCGCACGCCCTGGACATGACCACGATCGGCGAGGGCATCGAAAGCACCGCCCAGTACGAGCACCTGCGGGCCCTCGGTTGCGACCAGGGCCAGGGCCACCTGTTCGCCGAACCGATGCCCGCCACCGCCTTCGAGGCGCTTCACCTGGACTGAGAGTGCGACCGAGCCGTCATACATACTTTTCGCCGACCCGACGCCGATCGCGCTTGTCGCCGAATTTCTGAAAATGCGCTGTGCCAATAGTCGAATTGAAACTTTCACCCTTCTCACAGCTGTCCGAGTGTTCCGGGATGTCATTGAACTGCGAGGTAGGAGCACAGTTTCACTGATCGCTCGAAGGCACTCCGGCACTTCATGACGAAGAGTTGTTGACGTTTCAGTCCGGGGCTGTCATCTTCCGCAGAAGTGGCCCTCGGGGAAGCCGGGGGCCGCTCGTCTTTCGCCTATCCGCTGCAGGTGAGCTGCCACGCACCACTGTGCGTGATCCGGAACCGCCCGTCCGTCGAGAGTTCCCGCCGAGAGTCCCAAGCGACACCGGACGCTGGCGCATCCCCGCGCTCAGCGCAAGATCCCGTTGCCCGGAGGTCGATTCACCATGCCCGAAAGCAGTACACCCGCCGCCGCCCGGCCGGGGGCCGCCGTCGATGCCCCGTGGGCCGGCGCCGGTCTGGACCAGCTCTCATCACGAGACAGAGCCCTGTTTCAGCAGTATGGACAAGGACCGGTCAGGGACGTTCCCTACTCGCTGGTGCATCGGGCGTTCGAGGACCAAGCGCGAGCCCGGCCGCTGGCCGTCGCCGCCGAACACCTGGGCCAGAGGATCACCTATGGCGAACTCGACCGGCAGGCAGACCGGCTCGCCCGGCTCCTGGCCGAGTCCGGCGTCCGCCCGGGGGACCGGGTCGCGGTGTTCCTGCGGCGCTCGCTGCCGATGCTGATCGCCGAGCTGGCCGTGCTGAAGGCCGGCGCGGCCTTCGTACCGCAGGACGTGAAGACCGCTCCGGCGGCCCAGCTGCGGCACGTGCTCGACGTCACGGGCGCGCGCGTCGTGCTCACCACGGCCGCATACGCGAAGGAGATGCCCGGGTCCGAGGGGAGGCTGGTCGTGTCCGTGGACACGCTGGCGGCCGAACCCGATCCGGGTGGCGGCACGTTTCGGCCGGATCGGGAACTCGACAGTGAAAGCCTTTGCTACGTGCTGTTCACGTCCGGCACGACCGGGCGGCCGAACGGGGTCGGAGTCACCCACCGCAACGCGTGCAACCTGCTGCACACCGCGCCGGGCGATCTCGGCATCCGGCCCGGATACCGGGTTAGCCAGCTGCTCAACATCGGCTTCGACATGGCCGCCTGGGAGATCTTCGGCGCGCTGGGGCATGGCGCGACGCTGGTCATCCGGGGCTCGGACTTCGCCGAGGCGGTCCGCACCGCCGATGTCGTCATCGCCACGCCGACGATCCTGGCCACCCTCGACCCGGCGCGCTGCGAGCGGATCAAGACGGTCGCCGTCGCCGGCGAGCCCTGCCCGCGCCCGCTCGCCGACCGCTGGGCCGCCGTGGGCCACTTCTACAACGGCTGCGGTCCGACCGAGACGACCATCGTCAACACTCTGCAACTGCACGACGTCTCGGCCATGCGACTCACGATCGGCCGCCCCACGCCGAACAACACCGTGTACGTCCTGGACGACCGGTTGTGTCCCCTGCCCATCGGGGAGACCGGCGAGATGTGGGCCGGCGGCGCAGGAATCACCGTCGGTTACCTGAACGATCCCGAGCTGACCGCCGAGCGCTATCGGCCCGATCCGTTTCTCGGCGCCGGGCACATGATGTTCCGCACCCGGGACGTGGGCCGTTGGACTCCGGGCGGCGAACTGGAGCATCTCGGCCGGACCGACGATCAGGTGAAGATCCGCGGCTTCCGCGTCGAGCTCGACGCGGTCTCGGCCGCGCTCGAATCGATTCCGGGGTGTGTGCGCGCCGCGACCGTGAAGGTCGACAGCCGCACCCTGGTCTCGTTCGTCGCTCCAGGGCACATCACCTCGCAGGAGGCACGGCGGGCGGTCGCCGGCCTGCTGCCCTACTACTGCGTGCCCGAGACGGTGCACGCCATGGAGGAGCTGCCGCAGACCAGCCGCGGCAAAATCGACAAGGCCGCGCTGCTGGACGTCGCGGTGCGGCTGCGCGCCGGTCTGGAGGCAGCGGCGTGAGCTCCATGCTCGAACCCGTCTCCGCGGCCCGCGCCGATGGCGGCGTCGAGCTGCCCCCGCTGCCGCCAATGCCCACACTGCCCACGCTGCCCGCATTGCCCCCGCTGACGCCACGGCTGCCGCGCGTGTTCAAACACCCGCGGCTGATGCACTACAACCGGCTGATCGCCCTGGTGTTCGCGGGCAATCTCACAGCTCTGTGGTACCTGCTCGCCGAAGGGCCACTGTCCCCGCAGACCATGTCCAACGCCGCTCTCGCCGACTTCACCCTGGCCGTGCTCGCCCGGCAGCAGTACGTCATCAATGCCCTGTTCTGGCTGGCGACCCGGGCGCCGACCAACTGGCCGCTGCGGATCCGGTGGACGCTGGGCAAGGTCTACCATTTCGGCGGTCTGCACGTCGGCGGCGCCATGACCGGGACCCTGTGGTTCCTGGCGATGGTCGCGGACACGGTGTGGAACGGCACGTCGGGCAACGGCGCGTCGCCGGCCGAGCTGGCCGTGGCCCTGTTGCTCGCCGCGCTGCTGGCCGCCATCGTCGGCACCGCGCTGCCGCCGTTCCGAGCCCGCTTCCACGACCACTTCGAGCGGATCCACCGCTTCGGCGGCTGGGCGGCGCTGGCCCTGCTGTGGACGCAGACCCTTCTGGTGGCCCACTCCGACGGCCGGTCGCTGCCGGCCACCCCGGCCGTCTGGGTGCTGGTGTTGATCACCTTCAGCGTCGCGCTGCCGTGGCTGCGGCTGCGCCGCGTCGCGGTGACCCTCGACCGGCCTTCGTCGCATGTCGTACTCGCGCACTTCGACCACGGCGTGACCCCGTTCGCCGGATCGTCGACGGCCGTCAGCCGCAGCCCCCTTAAACAGTGGCACTCCTTCGCCAACGTCCCCGCACCCGGCCGCAGCGGCTTCCGGCTCACCATCTCGCGGGCCGGGGACTGGACCGGCGCCCTGATCGACGACCTGCCCGAGCGGCTTTGGGTCAAGGGCATCACGACGGCCGGCGTGGCCAACATCGAGACGCTGTTCACGAAGGTGGTGTACGTGGCCACCGGCAGCGGCATCGGTCCCTGCCTGCCGCACCTGCTCGCGCAGACGGTCCCGGCCCGGCTGGTCTGGGCCACCCGCAACCCCCGGGTCACCTACGGGGAGGCGCTGGTCGAGGAGATCATGGCGGTCCAGCCGGACGCGCTGGTCTGGGACACCGCCGAGCACGGCAAGCCCGACATGGTCGCCCTGGCCTACGCCGCCTACCGGGACTTCGGTGCGGAGGCGGTGATCTGCATCTCCAACAAGAAGCTGACCTGGCACGTGGTCCACCAGCTGGAGCGCCGGGGGATCCCGGCATTCGGCGCCATCTGGGACTCATAAGGAGGCCGCCCCATGCAAGACGCCATACTCGCGACTGCATGCTTGAAGGTCGAGCGGGACGACCGCGTCGTCACCGTCCGGCTGCACCGCCCGGAGGTCCGCAACGCCCTGAGTTCCGCGCTGCTCCAGGAACTGCTCGCCGTCCTGGAACCGCTGGACGAGGATCCCACCGTCGGCGCCTTCATCATCACCGGGTCCGACACGGTCTTCGCGGCCGGAGCGGACATCCGGGAGATGAGTGAGAAGACCGCCCCCGAGATGTTCGCGCAGGACTATTTCGCGGACTGGGAGCGGTTCGCCGCGCTGCGCACGCCGAAGATCGCCGCGGTGGCCGGCTACGCGCTCGGCGGGGGCTGCGAGCTGGCGATGATGTGCGACACCATCATCGCCGCGCAGGACGCGCACTTCGGGCAGCCGGAGATCCGGCTCGGTGTGATCCCGGGCATCGGCGGCACCCAGCGCTTGACGCGGCTGGTCGGCAAGGCCAAGGCGATGGACCTGATCCTCACCGGCCGCCTCATGGACGCCGCCGAGGCCGAGCGCTCCGGTCTGATCGCCCGAGTGGTCCGTCCCGAGCTTCTGATGGACGAGGCCCGCAGCATGGCCCGCGTCATCGCTTCGTACAGCAGACCTGCCGTCCGCGCGGCGCGCGAGAGCGTGGACCGGGCCCTGGAGACCGGGCTGGCCGACGGGGTGCGGTACGAACGGCGCGTCTTCCACGCGCTGTTCGCCGGTGCCGACCAGAAGGAGGGCATGCGGGCCTTTCTGGAAAAGCGCACACCCCGGTTCACCGGCGACTGAAGTGCTGCCTTCGCCCCGGAGCCAGGACTATTGTGGTGTCCGGGGCGCTCAGGGCCCTGAGATGGCCGCATTGAAGTAGGCGCCTTGCGATAGCAGCCTTGAGTTGGGCCGAACCGGACAGGCCGCCGTGCCCGCCGCTCGGGATGGGGGATCGTGCGATGTCGCAGGATGCGCGGACAGGCGCGGCACTCCTCGGGACGACCCTGCACCAGGTTTTCGAGGATCGGGTGCGGCAGGCGCCGGACGCCGTCGCCCTGCGCTTCGGCACCGAGCAGATGAGTTACGACCTCCTGAACCAGCGGGCGAACCGGCTGGCGTGGTTCCTGCGCGAACGCCGCCTGCCGGCCGAGGGTCTGGTCGCGGTGTCGATGGAGCGGTCGCCGGATCTGATCGTGGCGATGCTCGCGGTGCTCAAAGCGGGCGGTGCCTACGTGCCGGTGGAACCGAGCGCGCCGCAGGAGCTGATCCGCCGGGTCCTGGAAGCCACCCGGCCGTTCGCGGTCCTCACGCACGAAAGCCAGCGGGCGCGGCTCGCCGACGCGGTCGGTTCGCCGCTTGTGTGCCTCGACAGCGACGCGGCACAGATCGCGCGGCAGCCCACCGGACCGCTCCTCACCCGTGTCGGGCCGCGCGATCTGGCCTGCGTCTTCTTCACTTCCGGTTCCAGCGGCCCGCCCAAGGGTTCGTTCATCGAACACCGCAACCTGCTGACCGCCCTGCGTGGCTGGTTGGAGGTGTTCGGGTTCACGCCCGCCGACCGCCATCTGCAGACCACGACCTTCGAGTTCGACGTCTTCACCGGGGACTGGCTGCGGGCGCTGGGCTCGGGCGGCACGCTGGTGCTGGCCGAGCGCAACTTCACCCTGGACCGCACCGCCGGAGTCGAGGAACTGCACGCGCTGGTGTCGGCCGAGCGGATCACGGTCATGGAGACGAGCACGCTGTTGGGCCGCCGGCTGTCCGCATATCTGCTGGCGAGCCGCGCGGGCCTCGGCGATGTTCGGCTGCTGATGGTCGGAGCGGCCAAATGGTATCTGGACGAGCATCTGCGGCTGCAGGAACATCTCGGTGACCGGGTGCGGGTGGTCAACACCTACGGCGTCGCTGAAGCCGCCATCGACAACACCTACTTCGAAGTGTCGATGCTGCGCGGGCCCGCGCCGGACCACCCGGGACGGATCTCCATCATCGGCAAGCCGTTCCCCGGCACCGAGATCACCGTGGTGGACGCCGCCGGCGCTGCGGTTCCGGCCGGTCAGCCGGGCGAGATCCGGATCGGCGGGCCGGCGGTCGGCCGGGGTTATCTGGTGGGCGGGAAGCCGCCGCCGGACGGGCTCCCGGCCGAGCTGTCGGTCCAGCTTCCGGTCCAGCGTCCCGCGAGCCGTTCCGGGGCCGACATCGCGCCACGCCACCACTACACCGGGGACATCGGCGTAATACGGCAGGACGGCCTTCTGGAGTACGTAGGCCGCGTCGAAGATGGCCGTACGCTTGAGGAGGCATGCCAGCGGGCCCGGCTTGAGGCCGTGATCCGAGAGCATCCGCGGGTGAGTGACTGCGTGGTCGCCAACCTCGCCCGGGACGGGGGAGCCCCGGGGCTGGCCGCCTACGTCGTACCGGCCGATCCCGACGGTGCCTTCGACGCCGGACCGGTGTTCTCGATAGCCGACGGGCTGGACGCCGTCGTGCCGTTGCCTGCGCTACCGCGCACCCGCGCGGGGAAGATCGACCTCAGTAGGCTGCCGCTCCCGGCGCCGCGTGAGTCGTTGTCCGCACCGGCCGGCGCCGGGTGGGCCGGGTCGCGCAAAGGAGCTGCCGGCACGTCGCTGAAGGGTTCCGGACCGGCCGGGGTGTACTACGGATCAGGGTCAGGATGCCTGCGGATGCTGATTACCGTGCCTGGATGCGTGATTCTGCTGATCTTCTTCGGCCTCGTGGCGCTGCTTTGGACTATGGGACACTGAAGAGCGCGATCAGGCCGGGGCCAGGTGGTCGAACATTCCGGCCAGCTCGGCATTCGCGGCCCGTACCAGGGACTCGGCGGCGTCCAGTACGGTGAGCGAGCGGGCCGCGATGGCCAGGCCCAGCGTCGGTTCCGGCTCGAAGGCGGTGCCGGGGAGCGTCGGCAGGACGAGGACGTCGAGCACTGCGCACAGCCGCGCCAGGCGCCCGACGTGCTCGAATACGGCCTCCTCGGGCAGCCGCGCACCGAGTGGCAGCTCGTCGAGCACCCGCACCAGATGGCCTGGTCCTCGAACCCGGTCCAGGCGGGCCTTGATCATGAAGGCGACGGCGGGCCCGGTGAGTCGCAGGTTGGTCTCGGCGGGCTCGATCCGTCCCGAGGAGTCTCGGATGAAGTCGACGTCGAACCAGCCGCGATAGCCGTGCCCGGCCAGGGCCTTACCGACCTCCGTGCCGAAGCGAGCCAGCCGGGCCGCCACCTCGTCGGGCATCACGCCGGGGCCGACTGTGGCGCCCCGGTAGTGTGTGCCCTCCACTTGCATCACGGCCGCACCCACTGGATGGACGCCGCCGTCCGCCGCGACGACGGCGTCGAAGGTCAGGTCGCCCAGCCGCCCGGCGGGCTTGATGTACGGCTCGACCAACACGTCGTTGCCCGGCAGCAGCCGCTCCTCGGCGGCGAGCCGACGGAGCAGGGCGCGTGCTCCTCCGGCCGCCGCGACGTCGGGCGGGGTCACGATCACCGTACCGACGCCGCCGACTCCGAACTCTGATTTCAGAACCACCGGCCGGCCCGCCCCGGTCGCAGTGCTCACCAGCCGCGCCAAGTCCCGCCGCGATTGCGCCCGCTGCTGGCTGCGCACGTGGATGCCGGGACAGGCCGGCATCAGCTCGCGGAACAATGCGACGGCGTGCGCCTTCGACTCGAAGCGCTGGACCGCGGCCAAGACACCGTCGTCCGTGGCACGCAGCAAACGGTCGAGCTTCGGGGTCCGGCCCCAGGGCACCATGGGGAGACCGGCTCCGCGAATCCGGTCGAGCAGTGCGGGCCGGGCCGCGAGCGCGTCGGCGAAGCCGGTGTCGTCGTCGGCGATTCCGCTGTGCAGCTCGATGCTGTCCCACTGCAGGTGGTGGGCGATCAGTCGGGGCCACGCTTCGTCGAGGTGGTGCGGCAGCACCACTACGGCTGGGTGCGGGGTGTAGAAGGGGGCGAGTGAGGCGTAGTGGTGGCCGTAGCGCCACCGGCTTGGTCGCGGCCGGGGTTCCGGTCCGCCGACCGGGAACTGAGCATCGAAGTCGGCGACGTTGCCTAGGTGGATGGCACGCTTCCCGCCGGTCCATGCCGTTTCCCATGCGGGTACTTCGGAAGGCGCTGTCAGCACTGATTCAGGGTACGAGGAAGGTGCTCGCTTCGGGTTGTATCGGTCTGCGGGATTCGTTGATCGGTTGACGGAGGTGGGGTTGTGGGGTCGTGGGGTTGTGGGGTTTGCGACGCGGGCTGCGGTTGGGGGGTGGGTTCCCAGGCGATTTTTACGAAGCGCGGGTGGATGCGGTCTCGGGGTTCGTGGCCAAAGCGTCGTAGTCTGCTGGCGGTCGTCGTGTGCACGGTCCCGGCACCGGTGGGTCCTCCTTCGGTCGCGGTCGGTGAGATGGCTGAGCCTCAGTCAAAGTCAAAAGCCAGTCAAGAGCTTGATGAAGAGCCGGCGCCTCCGGCGGGGGCCTCAGTTCCCTCGGGGAACTGGCGCAAGTCCATCGGGCGGTGCTGCTAGGCGCGGCGCCTGCGGTTCGTGGGGTGGGCGGTTCGGTCCCCTCGGCCACGACGGCAGCCGCAAGCGGTACAGCACCGGCCCTGGGGTGTCAA
>JABFWL010000665.1 GCA_013362315.1 Catenulispora sp.
GATGGGCGTCACCCGCTCGCCGCACGCCAGCGCGGCCATCCGCGGCCTGGACACCCGCGCCGCCCGCGCCGTCCCCGGCGTGCACGCCGTGCTGTCCGCGGCCGACCTGCCCGGCTACAACTTCCACGGCACCCGCTCCATCGACCAGCCGGTGCTGGCCGCCGACGTGGCGCGCTACGTCGGCGAGCCGGTCGCGGTGGTCGCGGCCGAGCATCCGGCGCTGGCCCGGGCCGCCGCCGAGCAGGTGCGCGTGGTCTGGGACCCGCTGCGTCCGCTGCACGACCCGGACCAGGCCTCCACCGCCCCGCCGATCCACCCCGACGGCAACGTGCTGCACACCACCTCGCTGGTGTTCGGCACCGAGCCCGGCGCGCTGCTGGACCCGGAGACCGCCGCGGTGGCCGGGCTGCGGGTGGTCGAGGGCGAATACGCCTTCGACGCGGTCGACGCCCGCCCCGGCGCCCCGGCCACGGTGATCGCGGTGCCCAACGGCGAGCGCGGCATCGAGATCTACGTGGCCACGGTCTCCCCGCGCGGCGACCGCGAGGTGGTGGCCCAGTGCCTGGGCCTGCCGGTGGAGAAGGTGCACGTCATCCCGACCCGGGTCGGCGGCGCCGACACCCACCGCGAGGACGTCGGCCTGCAGGTGCAGGCCGCCCTGCTGGCGTTGGCCACCGCCCGCCCGGTGAAGGCCGTGGTGCCCCGCGACGTCCCGGCGCATCCCGGCCGCCCGGCGGCGCGGCTGCGCTACCAGCACGTGGTCGCCGGCGACGGCAGCCTGGTCGCGGCCCGGGCCGACATCCTGCTGGACGGCGGTGCCTACGCCTCCACCACCGTCGACGTCCTGGAGGAGGCCTGCCGGCTGGCGATCGGCCCCTACCGGGTGCCGAACGTGCACATCACCGGCCGCGTGGTCCGCACCAACAACCCGCCGGCCGGCCGGGTCCGCGGCGGGGGCGGGGCGCTGACCTGCGCCGCCTACGAGGCGCAGATGGACGCCGCGGGCTCGGCGGTGGGCCTGGGCGGCCTGGAGGTGCGGCTGCGCAACCTGCTGCGCCCCGGGGACCTGCTGCCGGACGCCGCCGACCCGTTGGGGAAGCCAGCCGCCGCTCCGGTGCCGATCCCGGACTGCCTGCACGAGGTGCTGGACACCCCGATGCCGGGCTTCCCGCCCGGCCCGGACATCCGCGAGTACCCCGGCACCGTCGGCCGCACCGGCGAGCTGACCCGCATCCGGCGCGGCGTGGGCGTGGCGCTGGGCATGGCCGACCTGTCGAACCCGGCGCAGCAGGGGGAGTACGCGACCGCGGTCGTGCTGGTGTCGCAGAGCCCTGCCGGGCCGGCCGCGACCGTGGCCTGCTCGGCCGTGGAGACCGGTTCCGGACTGCACGACCTGATCCGGGTCACTGTTGAGCGGACGCTGGGCATCCCGGCCGAGCGGGTCGCCGTCCGCGCGCCGGAGGACCCCGGGTCGCTGCCCTCCTCCGCGGCGGTCACCCACCCGGCCTGGGTGCACGGCAGCGCCGTGGAGGCGGCCGCGAAACAGGTGCGGTCCAAGCTGTTCCGGCCGCTGGCCGAGGCCATCGGCGTGGACGGCGGCCTGCTGAAGGTCGAGGACGGGCACCTGCTGTCCCACGACGACGTGTTCCGCCTGCCGCTGCCCGACGCCTACCGGCAGTGCCTGCCGAACGGCCGCGTGGTGCGCGGCGACGGCGAGTTCAGGATGCTGACGATGCCCACCCTGACCGGTACGTCGGACGCCGCCAGCGTCGCGGTGGGCGCCGTGCGCGCGGTGGTGGACGTGGACACCGAACTGGGGCTGGCGAACGTGGTGCAGCTGGCGGTGGCGCAGGACGCCGGCCGCGTCGTGGTGCGCGAGCGGGCCGAGGCCCGGGTGGCCTCCGGCGCGGTGGCCGGCAGCGGCCTGGTCCTGTCCGAGGGCGCGGACCTGCCCTTCGGGTGGGGCGAGCCGTCGCCGATGGACTCCCCCGAAGTGGTGGTGGCGGCCCTGCTGGAGACGGCGGCCGACGCCAAGGACGAGATCGGCCCCGACGGGCTGCCGGTGGCCGCGCCGCCGCTGGGCGGTATGAAGCCGGTCGGCGATCTGGCGGTGATGGCGGCGCCGGCCGCGGTGCTGGCCGCGATCCGGGACGCTGTCGGGGATCCGCGGGAGGGTTCACCGCTTCGACTGCCGTTGCGACCGGACCGGGCTTGGTGGGTGCTCGGGTGAGGTAGTCTCTGGGGTCGGTCCTTAGCGGGGGCCGGGTTAAAGGCACCACAGCGGGTGGACAACAGGAGGAGGCTCCGTGAGCATTTCGGCGGCCTCACACCTGTCCCCGGCCTATCCCGAGCGCGCCGTTCGCGGCACCGCCTCCCGGCTGCGGGCCTGGCAGCAGGCGGCGCTGGCGGAGTACATGAGCCGCGAGCCACGGGACTTCCTGGCGGTCGCCACGCCCGGCGCGGGCAAGACCACGTTCGCTCTGCGTATCGCCACCGAACTGCTGGACCGGCATGTGGTGAACACCATCACCATCGTGGCGCCGACCGAGCACCTGAAGACGCAGTGGGCCGAGGCGGCGCACCGGGTCGGGATAAGGATCGACCCGAACTACAGCGGCGCCAGCGGCGGCACATCCCGGGACTATCAGGGCATCGCGGTCACCTACGCCGGCGTCGCGGCGCATCCGATGCTGCACCGCCGCCGCGTCGAGGGTCGCAGGACCCTGGTGATCCTGGACGAGATCCACCACGCCGGCGACTCGAAGTCCTGGGGCGAGGCGGCGTACGAGGCCTTCGAACCGGCGGCGCGCCGCCTGGCCCTGACCGGCACCCCGTTTCGCTCGGACACCAACCCGATCCCGTTCGTCACCTACGCCCCGGACCACGAGGGCGTCCGCCGCAGCGCCGCCGACTTCACCTACGGCTACGGCTCGGCGCTGGCCGACGGCGTCGTGCGCCCGGTGGTGTTCATGTCCTACGCCGGCCGGATGCGCTGGCGCACCAAAGCCGGCGACGAGATCGCCATGCAGCTCAACGAGCCGATGACCCAGGACGCGGTCAAACAGGCGTGGCGTACCGCCCTGGATCCGGCCGGCGACTGGATGCCGCAGGTCCTGCGGGCGGCCGACCGCCGGCTGCGCGAGGTTCGGCGGGGCATCCCTGACGCCGGCGGCCTGGTGATCGCCACCGACCAGGGCGCAGCGCGCGCCTACGCGGACATACTGAAGGACATCACCGGCCAGCGCCCCGCCGTCGTCGTCTCCGACGACCCCACGGCGTCGGCCCGGATCACCGAGTTCTCGGAGAACGACGACCGCTGGATGGTCGCCGTCCGGATGGTGTCCGAGGGCGTCGACGTGCCGCGGCTGGCTGTCGGCGTCTACGCCACTGCTATCTCGACTCCCCTGTTCTTCGCTCAGGCGGTGGGCCGCTTCGTCCGCGCCCGCCGACGCGGCGAGACTGCCTCGGTGTTCCTGCCCTCCATTCCCATGCTGCTGGAGTTCGCCAACGAGCTGGAAAAGGAACGCGACCACTCCCTCGACAAGCCGACGCAGGCCGCTACCACAGACGACTTGTGGGGTGAGGAAGAGGCTCTGCTCGCGGAAGCCAACCGCACCGAGAAAGAGCAGGGCTACGACGACGAGCTGTTCACCTTCCAAGCCCTGAACTCAGAAGCCGAATTCGACCGCGTCCTGTTCGATGGGGCCGAGTTCGGCCTGCCCGCCGATCCCGGCTCGCGGGAAGAGGCGGAGTACCTGGGGCTCCCTGGCCTCCTCGAACCGGAGCACATCAAGATGCTGCTGGCGAAGCGCCAGCAGATGCACCTGAGCAGCGCTCGCAAAAAGGCGCTCCTCCGCTCCCAGGCCGAGGCCATTGTCGGCGCGGAGGAACGCCCGGTGATGACCCGCAAGCAGCTTCTGGAGCTGCGCAAGGAACTGCAGGGCCTGGTCGGCGCCTGGCATCACCGGACGGGTAAGCCCCACGGAACGATCCATGGGGAGCTGCGCCGAACTTGCGGTGGCCCGGCGGTAGCGCAGGCAACAGCGGCACAGCTGCAGAAGCGGATCGATACGGTGCGGCGCTGGGCTGCTGAGGGGGCGTAGCCCTCACGCGTAGCCCTCAGGCCGAGCTCGGCGGAAGATCAGAGTCATGGATCGATGATGCCACCGCGTCGGCGGCCGCCGGCTCGCTCAGGAAGGCGCCGAGTAGCAGGCCTGCCGCTGGCACCAGACAGAGCGCCGTCAGCACGCCCTGCGGCCCGGAGCGCTCGGCGATGAGGCCGAAGACCGGCGCCATCAGGCCACCTGCGCTGACCCCCAGCCCCAGCGTGACGCCGGCCGCGGTACCGGGGCGTCCTGGCAGGTAGTCCTGGCCGAGCTTCACCAGCACGGCGAACGGGAGGTTGAGCGCCCATCCCGTGAGCACGGCGAACGCCAACGGCGGCACCGTGCCCGGGACCGCCCGAAGCGCGATGAGCAGGGGAATGGTCAGCGCGCCCCCGAGCTGAACCGTGCGAACCATCCCTATCCGATCAGCGATCCGCCCGCCGATCAGCGTGCCTGCGACGCCGCCCACAAGAAAACAGGCAAGCGCAGCTCCCGCCACAGTCCTTGACGCATGGAGGTGATCGAGCCAATAGAGCTCGATAAAGGTGTTGATTCCGAAGAAGGCGGCCGACCGAACGACCTCGATCCCGGTGAGAGCAGCGAACGGCGCCCAGCGATCAGCGCCCTTGGTCGCGCCCTGCTGGCGGGCCGTCCGGGCGCCCGACTGCCGACGCAGCAGCACCACCGCGATCAGCCACGCCGGCGGGATGAAGAGGGCAGTGGCGCCGACACCCCAAGCGTCGAGCGCCGGTGTCGCCAGCACCGGCGCGAGAAAGAATCCGACACTCCCGCCCGCTGCGAAGACGCTCATCGCCGCCGCGCTGTCTCCGGCAGCTTCTCGTGCGGAGCGGCCCGCCGCGGGGTGGAACATGGCGACGCCGAGCCCTGAGACGAGGATGCAGAGCCAGACGAGAGCGTAAGGACCGGCGGTACCGGACAGGCCGAGCCCGGTCCCGGCGATGGCCACGCCGATTCCTGCGAGCCGCGGCAGCCGCCAGCGGTCCACGGCAAGACCGATGACGGGCTGCGGAAGAGCACTGCCGAGGGTGGCCGCGAGGGTCAGACCCGAGGCTGCGAGATAGGAGTAGTGGCGTTCCAGGACGAAATAGGGAACGGCCGCCGGAACAAGGCCCTGATAGAGATCGTCTACGGCGTGTGCGGATGCCCAGAGGGTCATGCGTCTGAGGCTCGGGTTCGTGGTCATGAACCACGATCGCCCGGTTACGGGCTGTCTGGCTTTCGGTAAACTGCCGCATGATGCCGGAAAACCGCCTGCCCGAGAAAGGCGCAGACTCTGTCTCAGACCCTCGCACTCACCGGCCCGACCCGGCGCCCCCTTTCCCCGGGTGAACTCGTCGACTGGCATCACCACGACGTCAACCAGCTCTGCTACCCGCTGCACGGCATACTCGAAGTCGCCACCCCGCTCGGCGTCTGGATCGTGCCCCCGCTTCGGGCCGTCTGGATCCCGGCAGCCGTGCCGCACGCCCATCGCGCGCACGGCGCCACCGAAATGCGGACCCTGATTTTCCCGGCCGCCACCAACCCGCTCGGGCTCCGGCAGCCGACAGTGCTGGCGGTGGACCCACTACTCCGCGAGGTGATAGCAGCCCTCACAGCCGAGGACCCGCCTCCCCGTCAACGCCGGAATCTGGAGCACTTGGCGTTGGACCGCTTGCGGCATGTCAGCGCGCTGCCCCTGTGCCTTCCGTGGCCGCGCGATGACCGCCTCCGCACCGTCGCCCGCATCCTGGCGGACGATCCGGCCGATTCCCGCTCGCTGGCCGACCTCGGTCGGGTGGCAGGTGCCGGTGAACGGACCCTGAGCCGCCTCTTCCGCGCCGAAACCGGAATGACGTTCCCACAGTGGCGCGCCCAAATGCGCATCCAACACGCGCTCGCGTTGCTGGCGGCCGGTGAATCAGTCACCGCCGTAGCCGCCGCCTGCGGCTTCCCGACCCCCAGCGCCTTCATTGAGACTTTCCGTAAAGCGCTGGGGACAACACCTGGCCGCTACGTCGCCGCCTAGCGGATCAGTCCCTGCGGCAGCTTGCCCAGCTCGGGCTTCGAAACGTGCCGCACCTGATACCGCTCGGTGGCTGTGGTCGCGACGTCCTCCGGCACCGCACCGGCCCAGAGCGCGAATTCGACCAGCTCCCAGCGCGTGGGATCAATGGCCAGGGCGACGGTATGCGCCTCGGCGCGCTTGGCCAAGAGCTCAGCCTCTGCAGCGACTTCTTCGACCCAGCTGCTGAGCTTGTCGTCGTGGACTGGCACTGCCTGAGTGCGGCGTGAGGCTGCTGTCGGCGCCTCCGTCGTGGCGCCGGAGAAGTGCGCGACGCCGGTCCACTGCCGGACGGTGACTCGGCCGAAGCTGCGGATGATGCGCTCGAATCCCGCGCCTGCGAACAGGAAGCGGCTCATGGCGGTGGTGTCGTGCCACAGGTAGAACGGGGCGTACTGATTGACCGGCGAGCCGTCGGCCAGCTCGCGGATCAGGTAGGCCTTCAGGCCCAGGCCCTCGCGGTCGTCGAGGATGGGGCTGGCTTTGGCCACCCGCTCGCGCAGGATGCCCATGTCGTAGTCGGCGGGGACGGATATCTCGTACTGCATCGCGTACATTCAGCGTTCTCCAAACTTTCCAAGCAGGGGAAGGATTCCAGCAACCGCGTCGTCGAAGAGCGCTGCGTCGTCCGCTGCGCGGGCGAGGACGTAGCCGCCTTGCATGACCGCGACGATGGTCGTGGCGGTCTGGGTCGGGTTGAGGGATGCGTCGAATTCGCCGTTCGTGACGCCTTCGGCGACGAGGTCCGCGATCTGTCCGCGGAGCCACGCCAAGGTCTCGGTGACCGGCGCGCGCAGGAGTGGGTCGGCCATGACGTCAGGGTCCTGCGTGAGGCCGCCGATCGGGCAGCCGCGTAGTACGTCGCGTTCGCGGCGTAGGTAGGCGATGAGCCGTTCTTTCGCGCTTCCGGCGCCTTGGAACTGGGCCTCGGCCTTGGCGGACATCTCCTGGGCCGTGCGCTCGATCGCCGCGCGGGCCAGCGCTGGCTTGCCCTCGAAGTGGTGGTACATGCTGCCTTGGCCGGCGCCTGCCCGCTGTTGGATGGCCTTCGGGCTGGTGCCTACGTAACCGCGTTCCCAAAGCAGTTCTCTGGTGCTCTCTATGAGCCGGTCCGCTGCGTTCACGTCGTCTACTGTACATACTAGTAGGTACAGAAGGCAAGAGCTGCCGGGTGCGGCCTTCTCTGATGCGGCATCAGATGCCATACTCCGCGCCATGACCCCGCAGGCGGTGAAGAAGTCGGTTCAGTTCGTCGCGCGCCAGAGCTGGTTCCCGGCGATCGGCAAGCGCACCATCCCCTATATCGACAAGGTGCTCTACAAGGCGACCCGCGGCAGGTTCGGCAGCATGAGCGCTTCCGGCTTCACCGGCCTGCTGTTGACGACGATCGGCCGGAAGACGGGCAAGGAGCGGTCAGTGCCGCTCCTCTATGTCGGTCACGAAGGTAAGTACTACCTGACCGGCTCGAACTGGGGTCAGCAACGCCATCCGGCGTGGTCTGGCAACCTGATCGCGAATCCCGAGGCGACCTTGACTATCAAGGGCAAGCGGATCCCGGTCACGGCACGTCTGCTGGAGGGTGCGGACCGCGAGGCGATCTGGCCGGTCCTGACGACGACGTGGCCGGCTTACGACATCTATACCGAGCGTAGTGGCCGCGAGCTGCGGGTTTTTGAGCTGACGCCGCGGTAGG
>JABFWL010000461.1 GCA_013362315.1 Catenulispora sp.
CGGCCTGGCGGTGGGCGGTCGCCGCAGGGGCGGGTTCCTGGCGGGGCGCGTGCACGGGGATAGAGAGAAGTTCGGCATGCGCGATCACACTCGTCTTGGGACGTGGGCGGTGGCGGCCGTCGTCGCTGTCGGGTCGGCTGGGTGCGGCAGCACCGGAAGGTCCCCGCAGGCCCGGCCGAGCCCGGTGTCGAGTCCGGTGCCGGCGTTCACGGCGGCGATGGCGCCAGGGTTCGCCACTGTGCCTGCCTGGTCGCAGGACGTCCCCTGGGCCATGGGGTTCACGTCAGGCGGCGTGAGCGTCGCCCCCGACCTTGGGCTGATGGTGATGCAGGCTGAAGCCGGTTTCATCCAGGTGGTCGGCTCGAGCCTCGCGGTGGTGAGCTTCGCCGAAAGCACCGGTGCCGGAGGCCGTTTCGCCACCGTGCAGTTCCGTTCCGTGGCCACCGGCGCGCTGCTGTCCACCGTCAACCTCCCGACGGACGGGGCGTTCAACGGCCTGTACTCCGACGTCGTGGGCGGCCGGGCGGTCGCCGTGGTCCACCACGGCGCGACCGCCCCGGCCACGCAGGCCGGCGGCGCCGCGGCGTCCATCAAGGTCACCTCGGTGTATGGGGCGGACGGCTCGCTGGTGTGGACCAGCCAGGGCCACGCGATCGCGTCGGGTGCGGCCGACTCCTCCGGCTTGGTGACCTTCCCGAACGGGTTCCCCGTCTACAACGGCGGCTACACCGTGCGCCACAACGGCTCGCCGGACCCCAACGGCGGCAGCTACGACGTCCTGGATCCGGCCGGCGGCGTCGCCCTGCACATTCCTGGCACCGCCGGTGCGGACGGTAAGCAGCCGCACATCAGCCTCGCTGGCGGATACGCCCTGGTCAGCTCGATCATCCAAGGCCAGGCGGCCGATGGCTCGGCGAGCCGGGTCTCGCTGAGCGCCTACGACCTCGGGCACGGCGCGGCCAGGGTGGGGCAGTGGACCGAACCGGCCGCCACCGCTCCCGGCGGGCAGGGCGAACTGCTGGCCGCGACCGGTGGCCGGCTGCTGGTGGCCTGGCCTGCTCCTGGCCCCGGCTCCAAGGCCGTGGCCGATATGACGGTGCTCGACGCCGCGACCGGCACCGCCTCCACCGTGTCCGGGATACCCTCTGATGCGAGTGACCCGGCGGCGCTGGGCGCCGTCTGGGACTCCTCGACCGGCGGCCTCACCGTCTACGAAGCGGACACCACCAAGTCCGGGCCCATCTTTGGAGTCAATCTCGCCTCGGGAACCGTCACCTGGTCACTGCCTTCCGGTCAGGCCATGCTGGAGCCGGTCAGCACCTATGGGGGGTCGGTGTATGCCGTCCAGCTGAGCACGGCCAGCGTGCCGGCGTCGATGGTCACCATCCGGGATGTAGGATCCGGATTTCCGTGTCCCGTGGCAGTCCTTTGAGCTGTGGGTTCTTGCGGTTTCCGGGCGCTTGACACTTTGATCGTTCCGGTTTCGGTGTCACTTTTCCGTCGTGGTGCTCGCGCTGAGGACGATCGACTCGGTTGTGAGTACGAGTTCGAGTACTCGCCGTCCCTGTTCGGTGAGGACGAGTTTATGGCCCCGTGGCGATCCGGCTTTCCGGATGTAGAGCTTATGCCCGAGGTCCCTCTCGATCCGCTGGATCTGGACCCGCAGCACGTTGGGGTCGAGGCCAAGAGCGCCGGCGGCCAGGCGGATGCTCTGACCGGTCGCCGCAACGGCCGCGAAACGACGCAGACGGGCCAGGCCGGGTTGGTCGAGGCCAGCGGGTCTGAGTTCGGGCGGGACGGTGTCGAGAAGGGGTGTGCTCAGGACCTTGTTGGTGGCGTTGGGCCGGATGGTGATCCCGATGGCGGTGAGCCGCCTGCTGACCGGACCGTTGGTGATGTTGAGTTCGGCGGCGATGTCCGCGATGGTCCTGCGCTGTTCGAGGTACTGGGCGCGAAGCCAGCCATCGTCGAAGACGAAGGCGCGCCTGCCGTGCTCCGGTTCGATGCCGGCGCTGTGGAGCGCGGCCAGGACGAGGGGTTCTGAGAGGTCGAGCTCGCGGCCGATCTGGCGGGCGGGCTTGCCCGCGGCCACGTAGTGCTCGTGGAGGAACGCCGGCGACAGCTCTTCGGCGCGCTTCCGGCGTTGAAGACTGCTGAGCCGGGTCCCGCGAGGCGGCTTCTGCTGGTGGTCGTGGGCGCCTGTTTCAGGGGGATGAGTCTCGAAGGCGAGGCGGAGGTGTTCCAAAGTGACGCCCAGGACCGGGGCGGCGTCGAGCGGTGCCAGCCGTTTCTCGCGGATGAGTTCGGCGGCCGTCTCGGTGTCGAGGATGCCGAAGCTCCGGCCGGGGAGATCGAGGTCGTCGGCGATGCCGAGCGGCGGGGACCAGGTCACCGGCTCGTCGATGCCATGTGCCCGGAGATGGGCCATGGCGTGGGCATCGAGTTCGGCCAGCAGGCTGCGGGTCAGGTGGAACGGTGCTGCCGCGAGTTGCCGGGAGGCTTGGGTGCCCTGGCCTATGCTCAGTGGGCCGCTGACGGCGTGCAGATCGGAGCCGGTGATGCGCTGGTAGAGCAGCCGTTGCATCGTGGCTCGCCGTGTGTCGTTGCCTCCTGGAGGCGTGCCGGTTCGGTGGCAGATGTCGCGCCAGACATCGGCCGGAAGCAGCTGCAGGCCGTCGAGCGTGCGGCGGCGGTCGTAGTCGATCGGTGCCGAGTGCGCATCGAGGTAGTCCGCGATCACGCACAGCGTCGCGAGCCCGTCCTTGCCGAGCGCGGCGATCCTGGCCAGGAAGTATGTCATGGCCAGATTCCCGTGTCCCTGAAGGATCTCGACGGCGCGGGTGTACTTCTGTCGGGGCCAGCCGGGCAGCAGCAGTCCCGTGGCCAGGGCTGTCCTGTGCTTCAGCGGTCTGGGGTTCGGGCTGTCGGGCGCCAGCAGCAGGACCGTCCAGTTCCTCCAGAACAGGCGGGGCACGGACCGGGCCCGTTTGACGATGTCCGCATCGTCATGGGTCGGGATCCGGGGGCGGGCGCTGCAGGTGCGGTAGCGCACCCGCTCGTCGGTCTCCAGATGACGGTCCATGGCCTGCCAGATGAGCTGTTGGAGCGCGTCCGTTGCGTGCCTGTGGTAGTTCTTGACGTCGCCCGGGGAGACGTTGCCGCGCTGGGCGACTTCGCGATCGATGAGCTCGCCGATCGCGCAGGCGCTGTTCGCGCTGTTCAGCTCCCTGCGGATCTCCACGGCCCGGGTGAGCGGGCCCGCCAGGACGGCCGCGTCGGTCGGCACGTAGCGAGGATCGGCGCCGTAGCGCTGCCGGGCTTCGTCGATCTCGGGACCGCAGTCGAGGAAGTCCCCGGGCCGGGCTCGCATCAGCAGCCGCGCGGCCAGGACGGTGAGGTCTTTGAAAACCTCGTGTGGACGGTGCTCGCCGGCACGGTCGTCTTCGATCAGCGCGAGCAGGTCGTCGATCCACTGCTGGGCCTGCAGTATGGGGCTGTCATCGGCCAGGGCGACCACCACGGTGCCGGTCAGGTCGGTCCGGCACTGAACCATGGACTCCTTGCTGCCGGCTATCCGGGTCGGGCACCGGTGCCCGACGGCTTGCCGGTAGAGGATGCCGCTGCTGCGTGGCTCTTTGCCACAGCTCGGGCAGGCGTGCGCGAGCAGGACCTGGTGGCGGGTGCAGGCCATCGACCAGGTCAGCCGCCAGCGCAGCGGCCACCGGCCGTGCTGCTCGGCCAGGCATCGCGGGCAGTAGCGCGATCCGGTGCCGCGACCCCACAGGCTCATCCGGCTGACGACGCGCTGCCCGGGGGCCAACACCAGGGCGTGGCCGCTGTAGCGCCGCAGCGTCATAGCGTGCAGTTGTTCGACCGGCACGCCGGTCGCCGTCGCGAGCTGCTGCGCCTCGTGATCCTGCAGGCAGGTGGTGAAGTCGGGAGCGAAACGGCCCGTGCCTCGGGAGCGGGGAAGCCCGGCTGCGATGACGATGTCGTGCAACATGGCCCCGCTGCGGGCGGCCAGCGCGTCCAGCCACGAGTCCAGCGCCTCGCCGGGGCGCGGAGCAACACGGATGGGCAGGGTTCTGATCATCGCGCCGTCACCGTTTCCCGGAGCCAGAAGGCTTGCTGGTGCCGCGGCCGGACCGGAACAGCGCCTCCCACTGTTTGCGCAGCTGCTCGGCGGCTTCGTCGAGTTTGACGCCCGCCAGCAAGTCGGCAGTCAGACGTTCGTCTCCGGTGCGGATAGCACGGCGGCACCCTCGCCGCATCAGAGACATCACGGAGCCGATGTGCCCCGAGCAGCGGGCGTAGAGCTGGTCGGACAGGTCGTCGGCGAGCATCCCGGGGTGTTTGTCGGCCAGCGGAAGGCGCTGCTCCAAAGCGAGCAGGAAGCTGCGCCACTGGTGCCGTCCGGCGTCGTCGTCGATGGTGAACGGTGCCAGCTCCAGCGGGGTGATCCGGCGTGCAAGCTGAGGATCGTCGTAGAGCCCCTTGTCGCGCAGCTCGTGGCCGATGAACAGAATCATCAGCGGGAACTCGTTGGCGATGGTTTTGAACTGGTTACTCAGCTCGGTTCCCCACGTGGTGCGGAACCGGAGGAACTGGAGGTCGTCGACCAGCAGGACCCGGGACTCGCAGGCCAGTGCGCAGTTCATGGCTCGGGTGAGGAACATGTTCGCGGTGCCGGAGTTGCGGCCGGCGTGGGCGAAGAACTCCAGCAGCGCCCAGTTGAAGTCCTTGACCCTGGTGTCGCCGGTCATGCCGACCCGGATCACCGGCCACCGTTCGTGACCGGCCTCGGTGAACCGCCCGTGCGCGCCGATCAGGGTGTTGTGGACGTGCTTGGCGAACGCCAGCCCGAGCGTAGTCTTCCCCAGCCCAGGGAATGCGTCGATGGCGGCCATGCTCTTGGCCTCCCACGTCGGCTGATCGACGGCCGCGTCCAGGATCTCCTCTAGGTCTGCGAACACCGCCTCGGCCTGCGCCGTCTTGATCGGCCGCAGGTTGGCCAGGAACCTGCGCCGGGCCAGGTTGTGCCGCTCCAGCTCCGGCGGATCCAGAGACTTGAGCTCGGCGACGGACAACTCCGGCGGGCGGGGCGGCTCCGGCGTCTCGGCGAACGCCGCGAAGCCCTCCTTGCGGGTCAAGGTGAGCTTGTCCAGCGGCAGGCTGAGCCAGTCCGGGTCGGCGGCGACGATCCTGCTCTTGCGGCGGGGGCTCACAGATCGCCCAGGGCGTCGGCGTAGAAGGTTTCGGCGTCGAAGACGGCGGGGCCTTCGGTGTCCTCGAAGTCGGCATCGTCGTCGTCCCCGCCGACCTCAGGCTCCGGCCCGCCGGTCTCCAGCGCCGGCAGCGCCTCGTCGTCGGTGATGTCGATGGCGAACGCGGCCTGGTCGCGGGCGGCCCGAAGGGCCATGCGCCGCTCGGCCAGGGTCATCCCCAGCCCGAGGTTCCAGCGCTCCAGCAGGTCGGCCACGGCCAGCCGGTCGTCGGAGTACGTGTACTTCTTCACGGCCAGCTTCCGGGCGAACGTCAGTGCGTCTTCGCTCATCGGCATGTCCCCGGCCGGCGCGTGCTCCCACGTCAGGACGTGCCACTGTCGGTCCAGGTCCCGGAAGTACGCCCGCGTGATGTCGTCGGGGTTGACCTGGACCGGCCACAGTCCGCCGGGATGCGGGCTGGGCCGCCCGTCGTGGTAGAGCCCCGGGCCGTTGTAGCGGCGTCCGTCGACCTCCATCCCATACGGCTGGATGGTGCGCCACCGGGTCTCCAGGAACTCCAGCGCTAGGCGCCGGTCCCGCGGGACCTCGATGTAGCCGGCCCGGCCCATGCCGTGCGCGAACATCTGCGTCGGCGACATCCGCAGCCCCGGGACGCCGGGGTCGACCAGACTGGAGTGCGGCGCCCTGTGGTAGTCCACGGCGATCCACTGCCGGATCTTGTCGGCGAGCTCGTCCAGGTAGAAGAACGCCTCACCCTCCGGGTTCACACCCCGGGAGAAGATGTCGGGTCCCTTGTAGCCCGGCAGCGTGTGCAGCAGGCTCTGTCTCAAGGTCTTGAAAAATCTCTCGATCGGACCCTTGTCCCGACCCGTTCGCAGCCGCACCGGTTGGATGGAGATCCCCATTCGGGCGCACACGCTGGTCAGATGCTCCGAGACGAAGATCTTGCCGTGGTCGACGACGATCGTCTCGGGCACCAGCGCCGGGCCGGCGGCGCGGACGATCGGACCGTCGATCGCCGCCGGGTCCAGCAGCACCCTGCGCGGCACGCCGTGCTCGGGCCAGACCGCTCCGGCCGGCCAGTTCGGCATCACCGGAAGCGGCCGATATGCCTGGAACAGCACTGCGGCCGCGTCGATCGACTTCGTAGAGACCGGCGTGAGCCGGAACCCGACGATGCAGCGCGTGTACCAGTCCATCCCGACCGTGCATTCACAGTTCACCCAGCGCAGCGTTACCGGGTCCAGCGCGAACACGTCCAGGCGGGTGGTGTCCATCAGCAGGTACTCGCCCGGCCTCGTGGGCCGCAGCCTGCCGAACGCCTCCCGCGGACGGCCGGCGATGTCCCGGTTGCGTGCGGTACTCAGGCGGAACGTCGGATGGCGCCGCTCCAACTCCGCCAGCGCCTCGTAGGCCTTCGTTTTAGGCGGCATGGCCACCGCGTCCTCGCCGAAGCGGGCGATCAGCCGGGCCCTGGTCCGTTCGATCACGGTCTTCTGCATCGGCCTGGCCTGGTCGACGTGCTCGACCATCACCTCGACCGCCGTCTCCACCCACAGCGGATCGCACCGGTCCAGCACGTTGCCGCCCCGCGGCGTGCCCACCAACCCGGCCTCGCCGTTCGTCTCGAAGTCGGCCACCCAGCGCTTGACCGTCCGGACCGACACGCCCAACTCGTCGGCCTTGGCCCGGTAGCGGGCCATCTTCGGCAGCTCCGGATCGAACCCGGCCCGAGGCTCGCCCGGCCGCGCCAACTCCGCGCTGCCCGACCTGTAGCCGGATCGGACCTCCCGCACGTGCTCGGCCCGTTCCAAGACGCGGGCCCGCTCCTCGACCTTCAACCGCGACAGCACGACCGAGGCCAGGTCCTCATCGTCGCTGGACGACGGCCCCGACTCGGTCGGAACGATCTGCGCCCTGTCGGAGAACAGCAGTTCCCTGACCGACACCCGCACCAGGCGGCCGAGTCGGTCCTTGAGCACGACCTCGTTGCCCGCCGCCGTCGCCGCGGTCTCCACGACCTCGACGGCCTCCCCGTCATAGACCAGGCGGGCGCCCACCCCCAGCCGCACCACACCGCCGGGATTCACGCCGCCCGCCGTAGAACGTGGCTCGGGCCCAACCGGCGCCCCAGATCCGTGGTCAGCCGCCCGGACCACAGCAGGTGGAACACCGCCGCCCGCACCACAGGCTCGTCGACGTCCGGGACAGCGACGAACGCCTCGGCGAGCGTCGCCCCGTCCAGCTCGGCACGGTCGACCGCGTCGATGATCTGCGGATCGAACAACCAGTCACGCCGGTAGCCCGCCAGGAAGCGGACGTTCTCCAACTCGACCGCGTCAGGCTCGCTCCACACCTCATACCGCCAGCCGCGGGACTCGACCACTGCTCGACTCCAGCCGAACGTGAACGCGACATCCGGGCGGGACAACCTGCGCGCGGGTTTGACGTCGACGACCACCGGGCCGGCCGCGGTGAGCAGTAGGAAGTCGGGGATGTGCCTGCGCCCCACGCCGTCGACGACCGCCGTCATCAGGAACGGCTGCGCCAGGATCCGCGACACCCCCGAATCGAAGTCGGCGTACAGCAGCCGCGCCAGCTCCAGCCGGGACTCGTAGATCACATGGGCCCGCTCTGTGACAGACCAATAGGTGCCCGAGTAGTGCTTCTGCCCCAGGTGCCAGCGGAACGTCCGCCACGGGCCCGCCTCCAGCAGACTCCCTAACGGCGCATCGCCGAACGGGTAATCCGCGAGCTTGTCGCTGCTGTCCCTCGTCTGCACGGCAGCCGTGGCGACCACGTCCATGTCCGACATGCGGCGTTCACCCCCTGACGCGGTCTTACGCTGACGTAATCAGCGTCAGACGAGAAGGCGATCGCCGTCCCGCAACGCCAACCGATTCACTCGAACGGATTACGCGGGTGACCTGGGATTTTGGAAGTCATGTCCCAAGGGACATCGGGGGGACATCGGGATCCGGAAAGGGACATCGAAATCCGGAACCTACACGGGAGTCTGACGGCGCCGTCACCGCCCGCGGCTACCAGATCGCGCCGGTAGCCTTCACCGACCACGGCGCGGCCGTCTTCGCCCAAAGCACCTCCCCGACCACGCTCACCACCGCCAGGATCGGCGTCGTTGGACCCTAGCCCCAGCTCGCCATACCGTGCCCGCGCCGAACATGACTGAAACGCACGGAGCCGCCCGCCGGTGAACGACGGTCCGACCCCGCCCGACCTGGTCCTCGGCACCGGGCTGAAGGCGACCTGCGGCATCGTCGACCCGGGCGGATGAACACTCCACGCCGAACGATTCACGCAGGTAGGGCCCGGGGTGCTGGGCGTGCGATAGTGGCCGAGTGGCACGCGCCCCGCCAAGGTGGGCGTGGCCGCGGGTTTCAGGGAGATTCATGGCAACCGGCAAGGTCAAGTGGTTCAACGGGGAAAAGGGCTTCGGCTTCATCGAGCAGGACGGCGGCGGCCCGGACGTCTTCGTCCACTTCTCGGCCATCAGCGGCAGCGGCTACCGCAACCTGGAGGAGAACCAGGCTGTGGAGTTCAACGTCACCCAGGGCCCCAAGGGTCCGCAGGCTGAGGACGTCCGCGCCCTGTAAGACAGAGACGGCTGGGCCCGGCCGCCTGGCCGGGACCGGTATCGCCGTCGAGCGTGTACCGTCGGCCTCGCGGTGGGTGCCGGCCGACTCGATCGGCACCGGACAGCACCGCAGGGAGAGGCCCGGCTATGGCGCGCAGCAGCGGAATCCGTGGAAGCAGGATCGGCGCGGGCCCGATGGGCGAGTCCGAACGCGGCAACTCCGTCGAGCGCATCGTGGTGACCTTCTGGTGCGCCGACGGCCACTCGACGCGGCCGGTGTTCGCCGCGACGGCGGCTGTGCCGGAGGTCTGGGATTGCCACGGGTGCGGCCGGCCCGCCGGGCTTGACCCCGACGATCCTCCGGGCGCGGCCCTCGTAGCGCCGTTCAAGACCCACCTGGCCTACGTCCGGGAACGGCGCAGCGACGCCGACGCCGAGATCCTGCTCGCCGAGGCCCTGACCAAGCTGCGCAACACCCGCTGACGCCGGCCGTTACCGCCCGCCGCACCACACCCACCGACATCACGCAGCGCCCTCGCGGCACAGGCCACCGAACGCCGTGACCTGCGCCGAGCGCTCGTTGACGCCTCGCGGTCGGCCCTTGACCGTCTAAGCCCGCTGGCTGTCGGCGACTACCGCGGCGAGCAATCGACAGCGACACCTGACGCGCAGCTTCCCAAACTGGTGAGTCTCATCGCCCCCGGGACCCCTTGATCCTGCGTGCCAGTGCCGGGTTCGGACTTGATCGATGCCCGCGGATGGACGTTCATGGACGTCCGCAGCATCCACCTGTCGGGTTCGACGCGGGGCCGCATCTCATGGGCGGCACCGGGTTCGGGCCGGGACGTCCTATCGAACGGGAGCCACATGCACGTCAACCACGGCCGGGATCCGGGGGCGCCGATTCCCCCAGCCCTTTTGGCGCGGCCCCGAGATGAGCGCCGCGGGCTTCCGATACCGCCGGTCAGCGTTCACAGTGTCGCTGACGGCGAGGCCGTTGACTTCACGACGATCAACGGTCCAGTGGCCGTCGATCTTGCGCGCGCACGCCGCTGCTCGCTGTGCGGCGAGGCGATCGGCTACTGGATCGCATTCCTCGGCGGACCGGCCGCCCACGCCGCTCGCCGCTACCTCGACCCGCCCGGGCACCCCGAATGCATGAGTGCGGCGGTACGCCTGTGCCCGTTCATCGCTGTGCGCCGCTACCGGCGCACCCCGACGCATCGGCAAGCAGTGGTGACAGCGGATCTGCAGGACTACGAGTTCGACCAGCCGGAGGAGTGGGTGCTGGGAATCACCCGCAGCTTCCGTATCGAGATCAACCACGGCGTGGCCGCCTACCTGCCAGCGCCATTCACCTCGCGCCATCACTACCGCTATGACGAGCAGGGCCGGATCTTCACCGGACCGCTGTGATCGGTAAGCGCTCGCGCCGTGTACGGCCAGCTCAAGATCGACTATGTCGGGGGCGGCGGCTACGGTAGCCCACCGTGAAGATCAACTCGGGTGACGCGGTTCAACCCTATAAATATCCTGATAGGCACATGCGGCGGACGATCGGCCGCTGGATCGGCGAGACAACGCCGGATCAGTTGCGCAGCCTGCTGTATTGGAGTTTGGAAGGCCGCTACGCAGAGGAAGCAGCCTCCGAATGGACCACATGGGTTGAGGAGATCTCCGAATGGATACGCCTCAACGCCGAAGCCCGGGCCACATGGAAGTCAGACCCGGATCTGGTTCCGATCCTGGCGGATGCGGTGGCCTCCACCGAGCGGTGCGACGCGGTACTGCGGCGCGAGCTCAACTTCTGTCGTCGTCAACTGGCGCTGTGCCAGGGCGTGCTGGATGAGCTTCGCGGGGAACTGGGCAGGGTGTTCGAGGCACGCTACGACCGCGACGGGCAAGGGGAAGCATCGCCGGCGCTTCGCCTGGCGCATCAGGACTTCTACATGCACGGCGTCAGTCGCCGGTATCAGGCGCTGTCCGACCAGATCGATGAGGACGTCGTGCGCCTCCGCGAAGCACGCGACCGGCGGTGGCGGTACCGGAAGTCCGAGCAGTCGATACCCCTTGCCCGGCTGGACGCCATGCCGCCCAGCCCGGATTTCGAGATCGAGATCTCGAAGCTGCTGCGCCGTGACGGCTGCCCCATCGAACGCGAGCACGGGTTTCCCGGCGACAAGAACGCCGACGTCATAGCACTGACCCCCGAGCGCTGCCTCCGGATCGTCGTACAGGTCAAGCAGCGCAGCACGAAACACATCGAGGAGCGCACGCTGTGGGAACTCAACGGCACCGCGTGGGATATCCACCGAGGCGACATCGTCGCGCTGGTCACCAACCACCACTTCTCCGACGAGGCGCGGAAGTTCGCGAAGCGACTGGGTATCAACCTGATCGATCGGGACGCCCTGGAGATGTGTGCGACCTACGGGGAATCGCTGCTGGGGATGCTCGAGGTCGGCCCTCGCCGTGACCGCGCTAGCGCTGCCCTATCAGCAGCTTGAGGCTGTCGCTGTAGGCGACGCCGGGTTGGGGTTTGAACGCCGCGCTGCCGTCGGCGGTGCGCAGCCGGTTGTGCAGGTACTTGGCCGGGGCGGTCGTCGGGTGGGCGAGAAATCGGCCGTCTTGATGGTCCTGGATGAACCACTCGCCCATGACGAGCCCGCCGAGCACTCCGCCGGTGGTCTTGTGGACGGCCAGCAGGCGGACGGGCTCGTCGGTTGCGGCCAGCGTGATGATCGCGTCCCTGGCGGCGGCGGCGACCGCCCAGATCTGGTGGGCGTTCTCCCACACCTCGGCGGGCTCCAGCCGTCCCAGTTCCTCGATTTGGTCGCCTTCATGCCACAGCCCGCTGATGACGACGACGGCGGCGTGATCGGTCAGGGCAAGCGGCTGGGCCAACTGGTTCAGCGTCACCGAGTGCAGGGGTCGCCGATCGGAGCGGTGGCCGGCGACCAGGTTGGTCAGGTTGGCCAGGCCGAGCAGGTCGATCGTGGCGGATTCCACCAGCAGCGCCTCCCGCTCGGTGAGCCCGTCGGCCAGGACGTCCACGCGAAAGTCGCCGGGGCGCTGCTGCAGGGTGGTGATGCGTTCGAGCTTGGTGCGCGCTTCCTGGGCGGGTACGTCCGATCGTTGGTCGAGTGCTTCGGCGGCGGCGTCGGACGCGGCCCACAACGCCTGGTGGAGGTGGTCGGCGTAACGGGTGCCACTTCCCTTGCCGACGTAGAACACCCCCTGCGTTGGACCGGTCGCGTCCGTGTTGTCTATCAGCAGGTAGACGTAGAAGTCGGTGCGCATTCTCGGTCCCCTGTCGTGTCGGCCGTGCGGCTGTGGTGGGTGGCGCTGTGCGCGCAAGCCTTGCGAGCGACGTGCCTGCGAGCACTAACGTATCGGTGAAGGCTGACATACGTCCTCGCCGCGCACAGCCCCTGATCCGCGAGGTTTTGATCCGCGTTCGACGCTGAGCGACGAGGGAAACGGCGAAAAGCGGGGCTGCGCGGACATCTGTCCGCACGGCCCCGCTTTTCCTGCCCCTGACCGCTTCCTACAGCAGTCGCCCGGCCCGGTCGGCCGCTTCGGCTCGGACGGCGTCGAGGAACTCGGCGCGCACGATCGCGGCGTCACCCTCTCCGCCGTCGTCATCGGCTTCGTCATCGTCGGTGTCGACCTCGACGTACTCGGCGAACAGCAGGGCGCAGCCGTGGATGCCGGCCAGCAGGTCTTCCAGCAGGTCCAGGGCCGGCCGGGCCGGGTCCAGCGGGGTGGCGCGCACGGAGGCGAGCATGTGCTCCAGCAGGTCCTCGTCGTCCGGTGCCGCCTTGGCCGCGGTTTCCTGAATGTCGGCCACCGTCTCGACTAGGGCGATCGGGTCCGGCAGGTCGCCTTCGGCCACGGCCATGGCCTCCCGGATCAGCTCCATCACCGGTCGTACGGGCTGGCGTCGTCCTCGGTCATCATCTCCAAGACGATGGTGGGGGTCGCGACCGGCAGTGCCTCGATGTCGTCGGCTTCGGCGATCACCTCGACGACGTCGCGCCCGGCGGCCTCGGCGGCCACGGTGGCGGCGGCGAGCAGCCAGTGCGCGGCGGCCACGGCCGCAGCCGTGGGGTCGACGGCGGTGAACAGGTCGTCGTGGCGCAGCGGGTCCTCGCGCAGCAGCCGGTCGGCCTCGGCGACCTGGACCGGGGAGGCGTCGGCGCGGGTCAGGACGACGGCCTGGCGGGCCCGTCCGGCAAGGATGCCGAGTTCGGCCTGCTCGATCGCGGCGATCTCGGCGCCGACCTCCTCGGCCACCGCCTTGGTCAGGGCCGCGTCGCCGATTGCGTGCAGGGCCCGGCCGACGCGGTGCGCGCCTTCCTCCACCGCGACGTAGGACTGCACGATCATTCCGTCGGCCGGCAGGTTCGGCGCGGTCAGCGCCGCTGGCACGTCGGCGAAGGCGTCGCGCTCGGACTGTCGGCGCCAGCCCTCGCTGTTGTCTTCGAGGTCGTCCCCGGCCGCGGATGCCGGGTGGGTGTAGGTGCGCCACAGCGCGCCCGACAGCCCGGTCAGCGCGGCCACCAGCACGTAGCCCGCGTCGATGGGTGCTGACGGCGGCAGCGTCGTCACCACGGCGGCGGTGTCCCCGTCACCGGTCGCCCACACGGCGACGACGGCGCGGCGCTGTTCTTCGATCGCATACCTGGTCAAAGGTCTTCTCCATCAGCCGTGGGGTGTACACCCCATGATCGCATTCGGCGGGGTCGGGACATGGGTGTTTCGGCCTGTCCGCGCACCGCTTCCACGCCTTCTGCGCCGCAGCCCCGGGGGACACGGCCGTGTGCGTTCGGGCGCACAAACGGGTGATCTTCCGCTCGCCCGGGCCCGGCGGCGCGACAGGACGCGTGGCCCGGGCAATACGGGAGGGGTCTGATAAAGAAGCTGAGCTGGGAACGGCGAATAGCGGCCGTGCCGGGACACTGGATGTGTCCCGGCACGGCCGTTGTTGCTTGTTGTCCGTCCAGTTCGGTCTCTCTGTTAGCGTGCGCCGGCCTTTCGCGCGCCGGTGATCGCGGCGGCGATCGATGCGGCGGCAGCATGTTTCAACTCGTCGTAAACGCTTGTATATGTATCCCTGGTGATCACCGTGGTCGAATGCCCGAGCATCTCGGAGACGACCTTGATGTCGATCCCGGCGGCCAGCGCCAGCGACGCCGCGCCGTGTCGTAGGTCGTGCAGGCGGATCGGCGGCAGGTCGGCGGCGGCGACCAGCGTGGTGAACTGGTCGGTGACGTGCGCGGGGTGCAACGGAGTGCCGTCGGGGTTGGTGAACGTCAGGCCGGTGTCGGCCCAGCCTGGTCCGTGGGCGAGCCGGGCCGTGGCCTGGGTGCGCCGATGAGCCTTGATGATCCCCACGGTCAGCGCGTCCAGGGCGACGTCGCGCTCGCCGGCGTCGGTCTTGGGTTTGCTGACCTCGGTTTCCCAGCCGTTCTGCACGATCTGCTGGGCCACGGTCATGGTGCTGGTGTCCAGGTTGAGGTCGACCCAGCGCAGGCCGCACGCCTCGCCGCGGCGCAGCCCGGTGAACGCGATCAGGTGGTAGAGCGCGAACAGCGGGTGCTCGGCGGCGTGCTCCAGGAAGCTGCCGGTCTGCTCGGCGGTCCAGACCATCACCGGCGACGGGGTCTCGCCGGTGGCGCGCCAGCGGGCGACCCGGGCGGTGTTCCACACCAGCGCCTTGGGGCGCTTGCCGGTCTCCAACTCGACGAGCTTGGCGACGTTGACCGTGATCAGCTGCTGTTTGCAGGCCGCGCTCAGCGCCGAGCGCAGCGTGGCGCGTAGCCGCTGTCGACTGGCGGCCTGGACCGCGCGCCGGAACGGGGGCATGGTCGCCAGCTGCTCCCGGCAGGCGCGCACCGCGTCGGGGTTGCTGTCCTCCCATGCCCTGGCCGCCGCCTGTTTCATGGCGTGGCGGGCGGCGTTCTCGGCCGGGATGATCTCGGCGTCTTCGGCGATGGTGGTGAACATCGCCTGCAGGTGTGCGACCCGAAGCTTGTCCAGCGGGACCGTGCCCAAGTGGGGGATGAGGTAGTTGTCGATATGGCCGGCGTAGCTGCGCCGGGTGCTGGTGGCGATGGTGCCTTTGCCGTTCAGCCACTCGGTGAGCCATTCGGCGACGGTGATCTTGTTGATGATGGGGATGCCGAGTTTGGCGGCCTGCCGGATCTCCTCGGCCGACGGCAGCTCACGGCGGTCTTTGAGCGCGGCCCGGATCCGCTCGACGATGTCGCCGCGTAGCCGCAGCGCGGCGGCCGGGTCGTCGTCGTGCTCGTCGGCGATGGCGACCAGGGTGCGGATCTTGTTGACGGCCGCCTCGGCCTCGGTCTCGGTGGCGATGCCGCCTTGGCCCAGGTGCCGCTCCGGCTCCGGCGACATGTTGATCTCGATCTGGAAGTGCCACGTGCCGTGCTTGGGGTTCCAGCGCGATTCGGAGCGCAGCTGCGGGCAGGACGCGCCCAGCCGCCGCATCTTCGGCTTCCCGGCGGCGTCGATCGCCGGGGCGCCGTCGGGTCCGATGACCGGCTCGCGGCAGCCGCACTTCTTGAAGACGGGGTTCTTGGCCAAGACGGTTCCTTTGCGTTCGTGTCGGTTCACTGCGGATCGGGTGCGAGCCCTTCCCGGCGGGCCGGGACGCGGCGCGCCGGGGAAGGGAGAAAATCCGCGGGTCTGCAGGGAGATCAACGCTCTGCGCTCGCCCCGATGTCAAGTCCTAACTGGATTCGTTGCAGGACTCGACGATTCTCAGCGTGAGAGGGGTTGCGGGCGGGTGCGGTGCGGGCCTGGGGGTGTCGATGCCGAGCAGGCGCAGCACCTCGGCGGTGGGGACCACGTAGCCGGCGCCGACCGGGATCACCCGGGCGGGGAAGGTGCCGGCCCGGGCCATCGCGTAGGCACGGGTGCGCCCGATCCGCAGCATCCGGCCCGCGGTCGGGATGTCGATGCTGACCGGCAGGTCGTGCAGCTGGCCGAAAGTCAGCGGTCCGGTACACGACCGCGCGGACTCATCCCGTTCGCCGGACTGCGGGCGGCGGGGCGTGGTGGTTTCGGGCACGGGGAGTCTCCTGTCATGGGGGCGTGTGCGTCACGACGTACGCGCCGGGGCTACGGGCGGGGCTGCGGTCCGCGTAGTCGGCGGCTGGTGGCGGCCTGCGCGGCGTGCGAGCGGGTCTTGATGTCGCCGAGCATCGCCCGGCGGGTCAGCGCCGACGCGCTCTCGCCGGGACGGTCGGCCAGTCGGTGACGGTCCAGCAGCGAGCGGATGTAGGCGTCCGGGCGGTACTCGGCGCCGGCTTTCGGCGCTCCGCCGGGGGTGAAGTTCTCCACCGTCCAGGTGCCGGCGATTTTGACGCGGACGGCGAGGTGCCGCATCTCCGCGGTCAAGGCGCGTACGGCCAGATCGTCGGCGGCGGATCCGGGACCGGCGGCGGGGTGAAGGTGGTGGCGTCGGGCCAGGGACTGGATGTAGGGGTCGGAAGCGGCCACGGGTCTCCCTTCTGCGTAAGGGCATGGGGCGGGCGGGCCCCGGACTGTCCTGGCTTGCCCCCAGGGCAGGACGGGGCCCGGCAGGCGGCACCAGCCGCTGGCCGTCGTGAGGGTCCGGCGGTGCGGCGGCGATCGGGCGGACATGGCGCGGCGGGTGCCGATCACTGCGGGACATGCCGCCGAAGGCGCGGGCCGCGACCAGCGCCGCCCGCGCCTGCGGTCGGCATGCGCAAGGGTTCAGCAGATGAGCGCGCGGCCGGCGGTCAGCTGCCGCGCGTCGGTGACCCACGGCGGCGCGATCCGGTCCAGGCCGGGGCACAGCCACTCGGCGGTCACCCGCGCCCAGGCGGCGAGGCGCCGGGCCGAGTTCTGCAGGCTGTGCGCCTCGGCCCACAGCACCGCGCGGGCCCAATCGGCCACCGGCTCGCCGTCTGTCTCGACAAGCCGGTGCTCCGCGGCCAGCAGGCGAAGGTAGGCGTCCGGCTCCAAGTCGCCGTCACCGGCTGGCCCGCCGGTTTGAGCGTCCCAGTGCTCGCCGAGCCATCGGCCAAGGGTGTCGGCACGCTGGGTCAGCAGCCGGTCCTCGGCGGCGAAGGCGCGCAGCGCCACGGCATAGCGGTGCGGGTCGTCGGGCTCGGCGACGATCCCGTGCTTGACCGCCAGCGTATGGCTGTAGGCCGGGGCCTGGCCGTTCCTCGCAGCCAAACGCGCCGCCGCGGCGAACTGGCTCGTGCCGTGCAGCGCCAGGACGGCCAGCTCCAGATCGCTGCAGGCAACGGACTCGACCAGGTCGAGCAGCTGGCGGCGGTTCGCCGGTCGGGTGCCGGCGGCGGTGCGGCCGTGCTGGGAGGACAGCCGCGCCAGTCGTTCGGCACGGCTGGCCGAGGCGCGCACGGTGACTGCGTCGGGGACTTCGCGCAGCGCCGGCGGCGAGGGTGATCGGCCCGAGGCGTTGGCGTTCGGGGTTGTGTGAGCAGCACGCATAAAGGGGCTCCTTGACAGGGCGAGAGTGGGGTCAGGGTCGGCGTGGCGCCGAGGGCTCCGGGCAGGTGTCGGCGGCGCGCCGGTCCAACCGGGGAGGCCGGGTGAACGGGTCGGCGCCGGTCGCCTGCCGACTGGCGGTCAGGGCTGCGGCGCACACCGCGGCCAGGACGAAGAACAAGTAGTCCATGAAGCTGTGCGAGGCCGAGACATTGTCGAACAGCTCGCCGAAATGATCGGCGACAACGCCGAGCGGGACCTCGTAGCGCCAGTTCAGATCGAGGCCGACGCCGAGCACGTCGCCGCACCAACCGACGCCGAACGCGAGCGCTGCCGCCAGCGGCGGGAACCACGCGCGGCGGGCCGATGTGCTGGTGAGCACACGGGCCAGCAGCAGACCGACGATCAAGCTCGCGAAGGCGAAGTGGTGTTCGGTGGCGCCGGCCAGCACGGCCCAGACAGTCGTGAGGCCGACGGCGGCGGCTGCGGCGCGGCCGATCGCCTTCGTCGGGCTCGGGGCGCCGACGCTGGTGGGGTCGCCGGTCGGCCGGGGGTCGATGGTGGAGGCGGGCATACAGAACTCCTTGTGAGGTCAGGCGGGAGGGACGCGCGGCCCGGCCGGCTACGGCAAGGCGGACGCGCCGCGCGGGGGTGAGGGTTTTTCGTTCGCGCTCGAAATGGAGGTGAGCGCGGTAGGCGGTGTCCGAACGCCGACCCGGCCATGGGGGTCCGGCCGGGCCGGCGCGTCGGGCTGTTAGGCCGGCTGTCCGGTCAGGCGCGCGACCAGAACCTGGGCGGCCTTGCGCGCCGAGCCGTTGTCCTGGCCCGCGTAGTCATCGGAGACGACGGCGAGTTTGTCGCCGACGCGCACCAGGATCAGCTCGGGCTGCTGGTAGTTCGCGGCGTCCGGGCCGGTGGCGGTGACGCGGACGTCGAGGGCTTCGTCCCCGAGGCCGGGGACGGCGGTGGCGGTGACGGTTCCGCCGACGCTGGTCTCGTCGGCGTTGGGCGCGCTGAACGTCCGGCAGCGCGCGGCCAGCGCCTTCACTTCGTCGATCTGCTTGGCGGCGTCGCCGGGGTTGGTGGCGGCCAGCACGATCTGCGCGATCGGCGTGTTCTTGACGGTGATGGTCTCTTTGGCGTAGGCGGCCCGGTAGTCGATGGTGGCCTCGTCGGCGGTGATCTGCGGCAGGGCGGCGCAGTCGGCAGTGGCCAGACCAGGGGACGGAGGGTCGCCTGGGGCGGTCCAATCCGAGCCGCTGTCGGCGGCGCCGGTGATGGTGACGCCGGAGGCGAGGTCGGATCCTGCGGGCAGCAGGGTCTTCAGCACGCGGCCGGTGGCGGTCGGGTCCGGCGCGCCGGTGGTGACCGGGTTCTGGGCGGCTGCGCGCCCGGCGCCCGGGCCGGCGGGGTGGCTACTGCCGCAGGCCGACAGGCCGACGGTGATCGTGCTGGCGGCGGCGAGGTAGACGGTGGTCTTGGCCAGGGTGGTGCGGCGGTTCAATAGGTTCTCCGGGAAGGCGGTGCGGTGGCGGTTGGAGCGGGTCGTGACGCTTCGGATGGGGGTCTCCTGGTGGGTCGGGTTGCCGGTGCAGGCGGCGGATGGGGGCCGGTGACGGGTGGGCGTGCGGCGGGCCGCGGGTGGGGTGCACGGCGTCTACTTGCCGGCCAGGCGTGTGGCGAGGTACTTGGCGATCGAGACGGTGGCGCCTTCGGTGCGGGATAGGTCGTTGTCGGAGACGGCAGCGAGCTTGTTGCCGACACGCACCAGGACCACTTCGGGCTGGGAGTAGTGCGCGGCGTTCGGGCCGGCGGCGGCCACGCGGATGCGGATGGCGTCGTCGCCGATTCCGGCGAAGGCGTCGAGAGCGAGGGTCCCGCCGACGGACAGGCCGGTGGAGTCCGGTGCGGTGAAGCTGGCGCACCGCGCGGCGAGCGCGCGGATCTCGGCCATCTGCTTGGCCGCGTCGCCGGGGTTGGTGGAGGCGACGATCAGCTGCAGGCTCGCGCCGTTGTTGTCCAGTTCCTCGCTGGCGTAGGCGGCGCGGAAGTCTGCGGTGGCGACGTCGGCGTTCAGGGAGGGTGTGGCGCTGCAGTCCGCGCCGGGCAGCGACGGCGTGGGCAGATCTGCTTCGGCGGTGACGTCGGTGCCAGTGTCGTAGACGCCGGAGACAGTGATGCCGGAGGCGAGCTGTGCCGCGGTCGGCAGCAGCACGCGAAGCGCCGCTCCGTTCGGCTCGGCCGGTGACGGCGCGCTCGGGGTGGCCGGGCTCGCCGCGGCAGCCGTGGCCGGGGTCGCGGGGCCTGTGGCGGTCGGCCGGTGCGGGGTTGTTCCGCAGGCGGACAGCGCGGCGAGAACGACGCCGGTGGTGGCGGCTGCTGCAGTGAGGGTGGCAGTGCGGGGGCGGGTGGTCCGCAAGGACTTCTCCTGTCGATTCGGGGTGTGGTGGCGGGTGTTCGGGAGGGTTCCGATGGCGATTCCTGCGTGTCGTTGAGGCGGCTATTTCGGTCGGCGGCGGTCGGGGATGACGGCGTCGGGACCGCCGGCATCGACGAGCCGTCGCGCATGAGCGCGGCAGAGCCGCAGTCCCTTCGTTCGGGTCGAGTTTCCGGTGGCGATCGCCGCGGCGCGGCAGGTCGGGAAGCGGCCGTCTTCCGGCCAGGTGCGGCGGCAGGCGCGGCACCAGGGCCCGGCCGGATCGACGGTCAACGCGATGCCGCAGCGGTCGCACAGCGGCGGCCGTCCCTGGCATCGGCCGTCGTCGTGCGTGGCAGTCATTCGCAGTCCGGCTCGCCGGTATCCGACAGCGGGTCCGTGCACGGTACGCGGTCTTCCAGCGCCGGCGCCTCACGGGGGCGTTGCAGGACGATCACGTCTTCGTGCGTGATGCACGCCTGCAGTACTCCGGCCGCCCGCTCCTTGCGGATGTTGGCCAGTTGGAAGAACGACGGTCGGGCGATGAATTGGCCGTCGCGGATCCCGCCGAGCAGTGCCACGCACCGCTCGATGGGAACGAGTCCGGCGCGCACGCCGGCGGCGATGACTTCGCCGGGGAGGTCGACGAGTTCGCCGTGTTCGCGCCAGGGGCGGGTGGTGATGACGACGACGCCGCCGGGTCGCAGAAGTTCCCGGCATCCGGACAGGATCTGCGCGAAGCCGTCGATCAGTTCGGAGACCTTGAGGTGTGCGAGGTTGCCCTTGTCGGTGGAGTACTTGTAGTCGAACTTCTGCACCCCGGACCGGCCGGTCTCCGCGGTCGGCTTGACCTGTCCATGCAGGCTCGCCCCGTACGGCGGCGAGGTGATCACCAGGGCTGCGGTGCCGTGCAGTTCGGCGGGCACCGCGGCCAGGATCTGGCGGGCGTCGGCGTTGAAAACGGTCGCGTCGCCCGGGGCGTTCTGGGAGCGGGCGAGGGCGATGTTCGCCTCGGCCAGTGCGGTCCAGCGCGCCTCGTATTCGGTGCCGACGCCGCGCCGCCCGAGATGCATCGCCTCCACCAAGGTGGTGCCGATTCCGCACATCGGGTCGACGACCAGATCGCCGGGGTCGGTGTACTGGCAGATCGCGTGCCGGACGATCTCCGGCAGCATCTTCGCCGGGTGCGCCACGGACTCCGGGACGTACCGGCCGGAGCGCTGGGAGCGGGAGTTTTGCTGCGCGGTGAGCCACACCGAACCGCGCTGTGAGTGCAGCGCGGCGGCCTGCACGGCGGCGATCGAGTCAGGGTCGGTGATGACGATCTCGTCGGTGGTTTCGGGAGAGTTGTCGCAGGTGTTTTCGCGCATCAGGAAGCGCCTTTCCGGGTGGTGTTGGTGAACAGCAGGACGTCGTGGTGGATGCGGGCGTGGACCGGGGTTCCGCCGTTGATGCGGGCGGTGTCGGCCAGGACCACGGCGTCGGCGGGGGTGGTGATCCGGTCGCCGGTGACGTCGGCGTCGATGACGGCCAGGTGCTGCAGGTAGGTGAAGCCGGCCCGGCGGGCGGCGTCGATGGTCTTGGAGGTGGTGTCGGTGAATCCGGGGCCGGGGACCGGGCGCTCGGTGGCGACGGCGAGGGTCCCGCCGGCGACGAGCATGAACCGGACCCGCTTCAGGACCTCGAGCAGATCGGAGCCGGAGTCGTGCGAGGCTTCGCGGCCTGCGGCCGGCGCGAGGAATTTCGGGCGCCGCGGGCGTCCCTCGAGGACCGCCAGGCCCGTCGGGCCGTGGCCGAACAGGCCGTATCCGTGATGGCGCGGCGTCTGGAAATGCGGGAAGCCGGCGTCGGTGTTCTCACCGCGCCGGGCCCCCAGCAGGATCGCCGAGTGGCCCTCGGGGAGGTATTCGTTGATCAGGTGGCCCAGGGCCCAGTCAGGCAGGATCCCCTTGCGCGATCCGGTCTCGGTGTGGGGCCACTTCGACGTGCCGCGGGGGGTGAAGCAGACGGTGGTGGGGAGGTCGATTCCCTTCGTTCGGTGCGGGCGGTTGGCGCCTGCGACGGCGTCGGCCTGCGGGCGGGTGTGGTGGGCGTTGTCGCCGGTGGTGCTGTTCTGCATGGCGGTGCGGTGTCGTGCCGCCGCCGAGCGTTCGTGCTGACCTACACCAGAAGTGAATTTCGGGCCCGTTTTTCCTCAAGGCCCCGCGAAAGCCCAGGTAGAAGGGCGTGTTTTCGCATCTAGTAACTGCCGGCGAGACCGGCTCCAGCCGAGACCGCCAGGGCCGCAAGAGGCGCCGGTGCACACCGTCCGCGCAGGCTGCAGACCAGCTTCGGCTCATGCGGCACGCACGGGCGGGCACCCGAACGACGTCCGAGCTACTAACGCCCATCGGTGCAGGTCAGCGCATCGCTACTAACGCCGTCGGTGTGCTGGAAGCGGTTCGACGTCGCCGCAAGGGGGCGAGCCGCGCGCCGAGGGCGGGGCAAGGGCCGGGCCCGACTTTTTCAAGATCTTTCCGGGCTCGGGTGCAGGGTCGGCAGCCGGGCGCATTGGCGCTGCTCAAGGCGGAGTTACTAACGCCGCAGGGGGCGGCCGACCGGAGATTTAGTAGCCAGTGAGTCCCCGGTGAGTCTCCACTGATTCCCTGCTGAGTCTCCGGTGAGTCTCCACTGAGTCCCCCCTGATTTTCGATGTGGCTCCCACCCGCGCGGCGCACCGCCGCGCGGCCATCTTCCCGGGAGCCCCCCATGATCGACATCGACGACAACGACGCCTGCATCGCCCCGAGCGGCGACACCCCGCTGGACCATCTGCGCCGCGCCTTCAACGCGCTGCTGACCGACGCCTGCCAGCCCGCCCTGCCGGGCGCGGAGCTGGGATTCGGCCTGCCCGAGCGGGACATCCCGCTGGCCGAGTGCAAGGACCTGCTGATGTCGCCGGCGACCGCCGCCGGAGCCAAGCGCGCTATCTGGGCCGCGGTCATCGACCGGTGCCAGTCCCGGCTGCCGGAGTGGATTTTCGCCGCGACCGGCCTGGCCTACCCGGGCCTGGCCGGGCTCGGATTGCGGATCTGCCGGGCCCGCCCGGGAGAGGCCGACGACATCCAGGGCGAGCTGCTCCTGGAGTTCGTCGAGGCCCTGTATGCGATCGACACCGACGACCCGGACATCGCCGATATCGCCGGCTGGCTGTGCTTCCGGGCGGTGAACGCCAGCTTCAAGGCGCGGGAGGCACTGGACGTCTCCGAGGTGGTCATCACGCACAAGGTCCCGGAGTCGGCCGCCCCGAGCCTGCAGGTGTCCCACCCGGACATCGTGCTGGCCCGCGCGGTGCGCCTGGGCGCGCTGGAGCCGAAGGAGGCGGACATGATCGCCCGGCTGTTCCTGGAGGACCAGCCGGCCGGCAAGGTCGCCCGCGACATGATGCCGCGCGGCAAGGTCAACCCCAACCGGACCAAGACCCGCGGGATCTCCCAGGCCACGTTCTACCGCTACCGCAACGACGTCACCGCCAAGCTGGCCGCCGCGATCGAGTCCGGGATCCTGCGCAGCTACTAAACGCCGCTGCCGGGCCGAGCTACTAAATCTGAAAGCTGCTCGTTGACCAGGGACTTCGCCGGTCATTGAGAGAAAACGGCCCCGAAATTCACTTCTGGTGTGCCAGGCCGCTCCGGCCGGCACGGACCAAGTCCCGGCCCAAGACTCGCCCCTCCCCGGGGTCGCCGCCCGCGTGGTGCTGACCCCTCCCGCACGACCCGACATCTCACCTTCCGCCTTCCGAGAGGAGGAGGTGTCGTGCACCCCGGGGAACGCGAGGCCGCCGTCTGGTTCCGGCCGCAGCCCGCCTGGTTCGCACCCGCCGCGCCGCATCGCCGCGCGGACTCCCCAGTTCAGAAAGCGAACCCATCCATGCGCTCTTCCCGCCCCCACTCCGCCCGCGTCCGGCGCGTAGCCGTCACCGCCGCGGCGTGCTGCTCGATCCTGGTGCTCGGCGCCGCCGCCCCGGCGATGGCCGACACCCACGGTCAGGTTCTGGCCGTCGGCGACATCCCCACCGTCATCGGCAACCTGCGCACCTGGCTGGTCGGGATCCTGGCCACCGTCGCCACGCTGTTCCTGACGATCGGCGGCGTCCGCTACGTCATCTCCGGCGGCAACCCCGGCGAGATCGAGAAGGCCAAGAGCGCCTTCAAATCCGCCGCCGTCGGCTACGCCCTGGCCGTCCTCGCCCCGGTCTTCATGACCATCCTGCAGAGCGTCGTCGGCTAAGCGATGACCGCCAACAACCCCAGCGCCGGGCGTTCGCCAACCAGCGGGCGCCCGGCCCCACGACCTCTCATCCTCCGCCTCGTCGCGGCCGTCCTGGCGGTCGCGGCCAGCCTGATCCTCCTCGCCTCCGCCGCCGCGTCGGCGTCCGCGGCGACCCCCGTCGACGCGGCGCCGACGACCACGCTCCTGGCCGATCCGGCGCCGGCACCGAACCCCTCCCCGTCGATTCCCGGAATCGGCCTGGGGCCCGGCGCACCGGGCCCGGTGGTGACCGCCCCGCCCCCGGCGACCGCCGGATCGAACCCGTCGTCCTCCGGCGACGACCCGTCCTGGTACGACATCCCCGGCCAGATCAAGAAGGCCATCGACGACTTCTTCGCCGGCCTGGTGAAGGACGCCCTCAATCCGGTTCTGTCGCTTCTCGGGCGGACCCTGCTGGCCACCCCCGACGTGACGACGATGGGCCGGGTCGGGCAGATCTGGACCGGCATGGCCGTGCTCGCCAACAGCCTGTACGTGCTGTTCGTGCTGGCCGGGGCGGTCATCATCATGACCCACGAGACGCTGCAGACCCGGTACGCCGCCAAGCAGATCATCCCGCGGCTGTTCGTCGGATTCATCGCCGGCAACGCGAGCCTGGCGCTGTTTGGACTCGTCATCCACGTCGCCAACATCGTCTCGCAGGGGATCATGGGCCAGGGCCTGGATCCCAACCAGGCCGGACCCGCGCTCGCCAACATGATCACCGGTCAGATCACCGGTCTGGGCGGCGGGATCTTCCTGTCGATCCTGGGCCTGGCGGTCGCCGGGATGGCGATCGTCCTGCTCATCACCTACATCGTCCGGGTCGCCCTGGCGATCATCCTGGCAGTGTCGGCACCGCTGGCTTTGGCGACCCTCGCCCTGCCGCAGACCGAGGGCCTGGCCCGGCTGTGGTGGCGGGCTTCGCTCGGCACGCTGGCGGTGCAGATGGGCCAGTCGCTGACGCTGATCGCCGGACTGCAGGTGCTGCTGGACCCCGGCGGCGTCAACGCGATCGGGATGCCCACCACCGGCGGTTTCGTGGACCTGCTGGTGTTCCTCGCCCTGTTCTGGATCCTCATCCGGATCCCGGTCTGGGTCAGCCGGATGATCTTCGGTCGGGCGCACTCCCAGCTGATGAAGGTCGGCAAGGAAGTCCTGGCCTACAAGGCGATGGGCTTCGTCGGCAAGGCGTTCAAACGCTCGCCCAAGCCGTCGGGCCCGGACGGCCCGGTGCCGAACCGGTCGCCGGGCAGCGCGCTGGCGCTTCGTCCGCTCGCGGCCGGCGGGGCAGGACGCGGCGGCAACCGGCAGGGCCCGTCCGGATGGCGGCCGGGGCCGACGGTGGTCACCGCGACCCAGGTCCCCAACCCGACGAATCCCTCGCGCTCCGGCCAGGGACAGCGGGCCCTGCCCGGCGCCGGGCCGCGCCTGGCCCTGCCGCCCGGCGGACCCGATCCGGCACCCGGCGGCGACGGCGGTCCGAACGGCC
>JABFWL010000019.1 GCA_013362315.1 Catenulispora sp.
GCCGGCCAGTTCATCGGCGACGGCGCGGCGCACGCCACCCAGGCGGCGCACGCCGCCGGCCACCAAGGCCTCACCCACACCGCGCACCAGACCGTCGAGCACACCCGCCGCGCCGCCAAATGGTCCCGCCGGGGCGCGAAACTCATGCACGGCAAAGCCCTGGCGGCCACCGTCGCGACCGTCACCGCGGTCGGCGCCACCACCACCGTGGCCGTGGCCGTCTCCGGCGGTTCGAGCAGCCCCCAGCAGAGCGTGGCCCAGGCCGAACAGGACGCGCTGCACGCCTTCGGCCGCGGCGACAACGCCGCCCTCTGCGACTACATGGGCAAGCAGATGCTCAACCTCTACGGCGGCAAGAGCGGCTGCGCCAAACTCATGGCCAACGCCAACGGCTTCCTCAACGCCCTGGGCGGTTCGATGGCGGACCAGCGGGCGGCCGCCCGCGTCGCCACGGTCGACGCCTCCAAAGTGCGGGTCAGCGGCAACACCGCGGTGGTCCCGGCGGCCGCGGTGACCTTGAAGTCCACCAAGGTCAAGGTGGCCGGGCAGGAGATCCAGACCCAGATCGAGGACACCACCTGGACCAGGGAAGGCAGCCGCTGGGTGCTCGCCATGCCCTCGGACATGCCGAGCAACCTGCCGACCGACCTGTTCTCCAGCGGGATCCCGTCGGACCTCTTCCCGTCGAGCCTTCCGAGCGACTTCCTCAACGGCGACGCCCCCTCGGACTCGTTCCCCAGCGGCGGCTTGTTCGGAAGCAGCCGCGTGCCGACAGACGAGTCGACATCGTGACAGGCTCCTGCTAAGGCCGGAGAACTGGGCCGGGAGGATCGACAGAACTGGGAGCACTGGCGGCTGTCAAGGCGTCGGCGGCGGCTGATAGAAAGACCTCCATCGAAAACGGCCGCTGGAGGGGACCCCGTGATCAACAGCGAGTGCGACAAGCTCGACGTCTTCGGCGGCCTGCCCGTCTTCACCGTCCCCGGCCGCGGATTCCGTACCATGGCGGACTGGCCGGGCCGGATCGAGGTGCCGCAGGACGTCGATAACTGGGCGTGGCGCATCGCGTGCGCCAGGTGGGATGGGCCAGGCTTCCTGGACGTGTTCGACGCGTTCCTGAAAACCTTGGGCCCGGCGACCGTGCAGATCAAGGCTCTGGTTCTGGGTAACTGGATCACCGACAAGGACGCGGACAAGACCACGGCCGACATGTTCGCGCCGCTGGTCGCCGCCGCCGATCGGTTCCCGAACCTGCGCGCCTTGTTCCTCGGCGACATCGAGCAGTCGGAGCAGGAGATCTCCTGGATCCACCAGAGCGACCTGGCGCCGGTGCTGCGGGCGTTTCCGAAGCTGACGCACGTCGGCGTGCGGGGGAGCGAGAACCTGTCCTGGGAGGCGCGCGCCTATCCCGAACTCAGGGAGCTGACCTTCCAGAGCGGCGGCCTGCCACCGGAGGTGGTGCGGGCGGTCGCTGCCTCGGACTTCCCGGAGCTCACCGACCTGGAGCTCTATCTCGGCACCAGCGAGTACAACGGCGGTTCCGACACCGACGACCTGGCGGCGATCCTGGACGGCACACGGCTGCCCGCCCTGCGCTACCTCGGCCTGCGCGATGACGAGAACGCCGCCGCGACCGCCGCCGCGCTCGCGCACGCTCCGATCGTGGCCCGCCTGGAGATTCTGGACCTGTCGCTGGGGGCCCTCGACGACGAAGGCGTGGCAGCGCTGCTGGCCGGGCAGCCGCTCACACATCTGAAGAAGCTCGATCTGCACCACCACTTCATCTCCGAGGAGATGCAGGGACGGCTGCTCGCCGCGCTGCCCGGCGTGGAGGTCGATCTGTCCGATCCGCAGCTGGAGGAAGAGGACGACGAGGTGTATCGGTACGTCGCGGTGAGCGAGTAGGACCGCGCGCAGCCATGACTTTGCGCTTCGCGGTCGTCGGCAACCCCGGCAACCGCCGGGTCACGCTCTTCGCCGACGCGGTCCGGGCCGCCGGACTGGCCGAGCCGCGGGTCGTACCCTGGCTCGCCGTGCTCCGGGGCGACTATGACTTCGAAGCCTGCGAAGTGGTCCGCGTCGACTCTCCCGGCGAGGACGCCGAGGTGACGCGGCTGCTGCGCGGATCCGCCGAACCGGTGGACATGTATCGGGTCGAGGGCTCCCGCGCGTGGTACCTCGGCTTCACCACCGCCTTGGAGAAGCTTCAGACCGCCATCGAGGAGGCCGGTGCGGTCAGCCTTTCCGACCATCGTCAGATCGGGACAGCCTTCGACAAGCAAGCGTGCCACGCGCTTCTCGTGGACGTCGGTCTTCCGGTTCCGGAGGAAGCGCAGAGCGATGGTTCGGAGAGCGCGTTCATCAAGATCCGGCACGGGTCTTCGGCTTCCGGCGTCGTCGCCCTCACTGTCCGGGGTCCGCGTCGCCGGGCTGTGACCTCGGCCGAGTTGGTGCGCACCGAGCAGGGGATCGAGCTCTACAACTCGCTGCGCGTGCGGACCTACATGCGGGAGTCAGACATCGACGATCTGCTGGGTGCGCTGGCTCCCGAAGGTCTGCACGCGGAGCGCTGGATCCCCAAGCTCCAGCAGGACGGCCGGGACTGCGACCTGCGCATTGTCACGGTCGGCGGCCAAGCCACCCACGCGGTGCTGCGAACCAGCGCGTATCCGATGACGAATCTGCATCTCGGCGGCCGGCGGGGCGACCTGGGACGCTTCCGGGCGATGATCGGGGAGCCGCGGTGGCGGACCATCGTGGAGCACGCCCAGAACACCGCCGCCTGTTTCCCCGGCGTGCACACCCTGGGGATCGACGTCCTGCCGGGCGCCGACGGCCACGACTACATCGGTGAGGTCAACGCCTACGGTGACTTGCTCCCGAACCTGATGGGACTTGCGGGCACGGCCGGAGAAGGCGTCGACACCTACGGCGCACAAGTACGAGCGCTGATCGGCAGCTACACGTGATCATGAACGATGTCGTCGGCAGCCACGACCTCCTGTTCGTCACCCTCGACACGCTGCGCTACGACGTGGCGGTCGAGGAGTTGGCCACCGGACGGCTGCCGAACCTGGCGCGGGTGCTGCCGGACGGCTGGGAGCGGCGGCATACGCCGGGGTCGTTTACATTCGCCGCGCACTCGGCGTTCTTCGCGGGCTTCCTGCCGACGCCGACCGCTCCGGGCCGGCATCCGCGCCGGTTCGCGGCGCGGTTCGGCGGCAGCGAGACGACGGGGCCGGGTACGTGGGTCTTCGACGAGCGGGACCTGATCGCCGGGCTGCGGGCGGCCGGGTATCGGACGGTGTGCATAGGGGGAGTGGGGTTCTTCAACCCGGAGAGCCGGCTCGGGCAGGTGCTGCCGGGGATGTTCGACGCTGCGCACTGGTCGCCGGCGACCGGGGTCACCGATCCGGACAGCTTCGGCAACCAGGTCGAGGTGGCCAGGCAGGTGGTGGCGAGTCTGGCTGCGGATCAGCGGCTGTTCCTGTTCGTGAACGTTCCGGCGCTGCATCAGCCGAACTGGTTCCATCTCGACGGAGCGACGCGGGAGTCCGGCGACTCGCGCGAGAGTCATGCAGCGGCGCTGCGTTATGTCGACGCCCGCATCGGCGAGCTGTTCGCGCTGATGGCGAGTCGTCGGCCGTGCTTCACCATCGTCTGCTCCGACCATGGCACGGCTTATGGCGAGGACGGCTACGCCGGGCATCGCATCGGCCACGACGTCGTGTGGACCGTGCCGTATGCGGACTTCGTGCTGCCGAGGGGATACGAGGGCTGATGCTGGAACGTCCTTACGAGGCGTACGTGTACGCGTACCCGCACAAGACTGCCTATCGGCCGCTCGACCCGAAGCCGTTGTTGACGGATGTCTGGCGCGGCGAACCGCGCGACGCCTTGTCCTTCTATACGCACGTTCCGTTTTGCAAGGTGCGCTGCGGCTTCTGCAACCTGTTCACACGCACTCACGCCGCAGGGTCGCTGACCGAGGCCTACCTCGATGCGCTGGAACGTCAGGCGATCGCGGTCCGCGCCGCGTTGGACGAGTCCGGTCCTGAACCGCGCTTCGCCAACGCCGCGTTCGGCGGCGGGACGCCGACGTATCTGAATGCGGGTGAGCTGTCCCGGCTGTTCGACATCGCCGCGAAGGTCATGGGCGTCGGCTTCGGCGCGATTCCTTTGTCGGTCGAGGCGTCGCCGGACACGGCGACACCTGACCGGCTGGCGGTTCTCGCCGAGCGTGGCACCACGCGGCTGAGTCTGGGCGTGCAGAGCTTCGACTACGGTGAGGCTCGGTCGGCGGTTCGGCCGCAGAAGGCCGCCGATGTCTTTGCCGCTTTGGATGCGGTGCGTGCGGCGGGCATCCCGATTCTCAACGTCGACCTCATCTATGGCATCGACGGCCAGACTCCAGACTCGTGGCGGGATTCCTTGGCGACCGCGTTGCGCTGGTCACCGGAGGAGATCTACTTGTATCCGCTCTATGTACGCCCCCTTACGGGCCTTGGCCGGCTGAATGTGGACCAAGACGCCGCGTGGGACGCGCAACGGTTGCATCTCTACCGCGTTGGCCGCGACGTGTTGCTGGAGCACGGCTACGAGCAGGTCTCCATGCGTATGTTCCGTCGCAAGGATGCGCCGGTCATCGAGGGTGGCGAGGACTACGCGTGTCAGACGGACGGCATGATCGGATTGGGGTGCGGGGCCCGGTCCTATACATCGTCGCTGCACTACTCCTTCGACTATGCCGTGTCGGCGTCGGAGGTGCGCGGGATCATCGACGACTATGTGGCGACCGAGGATTTCGGTCGCGCGGAGGTCGGCTATCGCCTAGATGCCGACGAGCGGGCTCGCAGGTTCCTGATCCAGTCGCTGCTTCAGGCCGAGGGCATGGAGCGCCCGGCGGTTGCCGAGCCGTTCGCCGCCGAGCTGGATCTGCTGATGGAGCGCGGGTTTCTGGAGAACGTGCCGGATGGTCGAATCCGGCTCAGCGCCGAGGGCCTGGCGTGGTCGGACTCGATCGGTCCGATGTTCTTCTCCGAGCCGGTGCGCGCCGCGATGCGTGCGTACGACCTCAAGTAGCGCCGCGTGGAACTCTCGATCCTTTACCGTGGGCCGCTCGCCAGTTGCGACTACGACTGCGGCTATTGTCCCTTTGCCAAGCGCCGGGATTCGCCGGAGACGTTGCGTGCCGACCGGGAGGCGATGGAGCGTTTTGTCGGATGGGTGGCAGGGCAGTCCGGCGACCGGATCAACGTTCTGTTCACGCCATGGGGTGAGGGACTGACGCGGTCGTGGTATCGGCGTGCGCTGATCGAGCTGAGCCGGGTGGACCATGTCGGTGAAGTGGCGATCCAGACCAACCTGAGTTCTCGGGTCGGGTGGACGGAGGAGGCTGATCTCGGCTCGCTGGCTTTGTGGTGCACGTACCATCCGGATCAGGTGCCTTATGAGCGCTTTCTCGGACGGTGTGGTGAGCTGCGGCAGCGGGGCGTGCGGTTCAGCGTCGGGATTGTCGGTCTTCCTGAGCATCTGGAGGCAGCTCGGCGGTTGCGGGCGGAGCTTCACGCTGAGGTGTATCTCTGGGTCAACGCGGCCGAGGGCTATACCTACGAGGATGGCGAAGCCGCGCTCTGGAGCGAGATCGATCCGCTGTTCGCAGTGTCCCGGTTCCCGCACCCTTCACGGGGGCATGCCTGCCGCGCGGGGGAGACGGCGATTTCGGTGAACGGTGACGGTGAGGTGTATCGCTGCCATTTCGTCTCGCGCAGCGATCCGGCTGAACGGATCGGCAACCTCTATGACGGCTCTTATCGAGCCGCGCTGCGGCCGCGACTCTGCCCTGTGACGCAGTGCGACTGCCACATCGGGTACGTACACATGCCGGAACTGGGGCTGTATGAGACGTTCGCCGGCGGGGTCCTGTCTCGGATCCCCGCCGGGGTTCCGCCGGTTTCGCCGTTGTTGGCGATCACGTCCGCGCCGGCGATCACGTCTGCTTCATCGGCCGGTACTCGTCCTCGGTGAGGCCGAACGTCCAGGCCACGCCTTCCTTCGCGGTGCGGGTCTGCGGCGGGACGCGCAGGAAGTAGACGTTGAACGTGCCGTCCGGCTCGGGGGAGGAGTTCACCACCTCGACCATGACGATCGACTCGTCGCCGGGCATCTCGATGCGCCAGAGCTTCCCGGTCTCGTCGTGCTGCACCGGCTGGGCGCCGGACTCCTTCAGGAAGCGCTCCGGCGTGTAGTGCTCGACCATCATCCGGCGCTGCTCGGCGTTCTCCTCGGCGCGGATGAGCTCCGGCGTGGTGGCGGCCAGCCGGGCGCCGAACTCGGCGGTCAGCGGGGTGCCGCGCCAGGAGTGGAGCGCGAAGCCGTCGGGGTAGGCCAGGGCCGGGCCGGCGCCGTGATGCAGGCGGCCCTGGTCGTCCAGGCGCAGGACGAGGGGCCGCTCGGTGAGGAGCACCGCGTTCTCGAACGGCCACCACCAGCCGGCGGCGCGGGCCATGCGGCCGAGGCCGCAGGCCATGCCGGCGGCCTCGTAGAGCGGGAGCCACGCGGCGTCGAACTGGCCGTGGACCGCGTGGGTCAGCGCGATGCGCAGGGCGATGCGCTCGGCGTTGTCGGCGGCCTGGTCCTCGACGGCGGTCGAGGTCCGGGTGATCAGGCTGCTGAGAAGCGGAGTCAGCGTGCCGCAGGCGGCCTGCCAGACCCGGCCGAACTCGCGCGGGCCGAACCGGTCCGCGAGCTCGGCGCGGCCCGCCGCCCAGACCTGGTCGCGGACGCGGTCCCGGACCGGGGCGCCGTAGCGGCCGTCCGCGGCGAGGATCAGGCGCGCGGCTTCCAGCGGGGAGCGGCACCAGATGATCTCCGGGTCGGAGCCGGGGAGCGACTGCGCGTAGAGCGTGCGCACCGCGTCCTCGGCGGCTTCGCGGTCCGCCGCGTCGGTGGAGAGCGCGATGGCGCGCCAGTGCTCGGCGGCGGCGGTGGCCACGGCGGCCACGCCGTCGGCGGTGAGGTGGGGGTGCGTCGCGGACATCTCGGTGCATTTCTCGTGGGCGCGGCTGGCGGGGGTGGCCGGGCTGGCGCTGCTGGCGGGGCCGGTCGGACTGGCGCTGCCGGCCGGGTTCGCGGGGTCGGCCGGGTTCGCGGGAGTGTCAGGGGTCATCATCAGTCCGCCACCATCCGGAAGGAGCGCAGGGCGCGCGGCTCGTACTCGCGTTGGCGGACCACGCGGTACCAGCCTTCCGGCAGCGCGATCGTGCCGTGTTCCTCGTGCACCACCTTGCCGCCGCGGGGGAGGAACAGGAACGCGGGGTCGGCCTCGGCGGGCGCCGGGTAGAAGTCGCCCTCGTCGTGTGTGGCGACGACGGCGTGGGCGTGGCCGGTGCTTTCCCCTAAGGCGAGGACCATGCGCTCGCGGGGCGCGCGGGGGGGCGGGCCGGCGGCGAGTACCGCCTGCGGCACGGCGGTCTGCGTGACCGGCACGATCAACACATCTCCTTGGCGGTACACGGCCCCTCCTGCGGTCGGCGGCCCCGGCGCGGGCTGACGGCTTCACGCTAGTGGCGGGCACCGACAAGGCCGGGACCCTTGACGTGATCGGCGTGAACCGCTTGATTGAGTGGCCGACGGCGATCCTGCCACCCGGATCGGCGGCGCGGCTCGGCACCCGATCGGTGCGCGGGTCGCCTGCCGCTGCACCGAATCCTCGTCGATGCGCAACAGGTGCCACGACCCTTAGCACTCAGCGTCAGGAGGATCATCGAGTGTCCCATTCACTCACCGGTTCACGTGCCGGTTCACTCACCAGGAGCCCGG
>JABFWL010000640.1 GCA_013362315.1 Catenulispora sp.
ATGGGCACGGCTGTCGAGTGTAAGCGCCGGGACAGACAGTGGCGTGAATTCCCAGGAGCACTTGACGCAGGGACGGCTGTGCGGATATCCGGCCCCGGAGGCGGTCCGTGCCGTCAGGCGCCGGTCGTGGAGCCGGGCCGCATGATCATCAGGATCGTCACGGTCGCCCACAGCAGGTTGAACACACCTGTGAACATGGCGAGTCGGGCGGTGCTCGACCGCTCGACGGGCTGCCGCGCGTCGAGTTGGGCGAGCAGTTCCTCCTGGCGGGGCAGGACGAACGCGATCAGGAGGCCGGCGGCGCAGGTGGTGAGCACGATGGAGGCGATGAGCCAGCCGCTGCCGAGGACGCCCATCGCGCCGGCGGTGGCGAACCCGAGGGCCGGGACCGCGATGCCGACGCCGGAGTAGATCCGGCAGATGCGGTGCAGCAGGCGGACGGTGCCCACCGCCGCCGCGTCCGAGCCGGCACGGCGTGCCGCCGGCGGCACCATGCTCGCCGCGACCGTGACGGGGCCGACGGCCACGATGGCCGCCAGGACGTGGAGGGCGAGCAGGACCTTCGTCATCGGGAGGGAGCCTTTCCAGGGTGCGATCAGCGGTGCCCGGCTCACGCTAGGGATCTTCGAAGGGCCCGCACAGGGGCGGAAACGACAGATTCCAACGGGTTCCCGCCAGGCAGCCGGACGGGTGTTTCCCGCTCCACCCCAGGTCATGGCGCTGGCAGGAATCCGCTTATCGTGGTTTCCATGCACACAGTGGCGATCCTCGTACTCGACCATGTGGTGCCGTTCGACATGGCGGCCCCCATGGAGGTCTTCGGCCGTACGCGGCTGCCCGACGGGCGCCGCCCGTACCGGGTGCGGCTGTGCGCCGAGTCGCGGGACGTCCGCGCCGACGGGTTCGAGATCCGGGTCGGCCACGGCCTGGAGGCCCTGGCGGACGCCGACACCGTCGTCGTGCCGGGCTGCTCGCAGATGGTCGAGGAGTTCTCCCCGCGCGCTCTGGCCGCGCTGCGGGCGGCGGCGGAGGCCGGGGCCCGGATCGCGTCGGTGTGCGCGGGCGCCTTCGTGCTGGCCGAGGCCGGACTGCTCGACGGCCTGCGCGCCACGACGCACTGGGTGGCCGCGGCCGAACTGGCGCGCCGCTACCCGGAGGTCGAGGTCGAGCCCGACGTTCTCTACGTCGACAACGGGCAGATCCTCACCTCGGCGGGCGCCGCCGCCGCGCTGGACCTGTGCCTGCACATGATCCGGAGCGATCTGGGATCGGCCGTCGCGGCGGACGCCGCCCGGCTCTCCGTGATGCCGCTCGAACGCGAGGGCGGACAGGCCCAGTTCATCGTGCACGAGCAGCCGCCCGTGCCGCGCGGTTCGACCCTCGAACCGGTCCTGGAGTGGATCGAGGACAACCTGGCCGGGGAGATCACCCTGGGCATGCTGGCCGCGCGGTCGGGGATGAGCGAGCGCACCTTCAGCCGGCGCTTCCGTGAGCAGACGGGGACGACGCCGCTGCAGTGGCTGCTGCGGGCCCGCGTGCGCCGGGCCCAGTATCTGCTGGAGAACAGCGACCGCCCGGTCGAACGGATCGCGCAGCAGGCGGGGTTCGGGTCGCCGACGGCGTTCCGCGAGCGGTTCCGGCGGGTGGTCGGCACCACGCCGCAGACGTACCGGGCGGCGTTCCACGGGAAGACGCGGGTCCCGGCGGCACGCTCCTGATTCGGCGGCCGGTCAGCGCACGCTCCTGAGGCGCCCGTTCAGACGGCCAGCGACAGGCCGCCGCCCCTGCCCGTCGTCCGCCGCGAGGCGATCAGCAGGGCGTCGGCCGCGGCGATCGCGTCCTCGACGCTCGCGGCGCCCATCGTCACGCACAGGGCGCGGCTGACGTCCGCCAACTCCCGTGCGGTCTGCGCCATGTCCCGCTCGGCCTGCGCGATGCGCAGCGACGCGTATCTGGTGAGCAGCGTTCTGACGGCCTTCGGGTCCGGAACGAGCACGAAGCGCCCCTCTCTT
>JABFWL010000654.1 GCA_013362315.1 Catenulispora sp.
GCTTCCGGCGCCGGACGCCGGCTCGGGGCAGGTCAGTGCGGCCGACGCCTGGTGCTGTGGCTGGCCGAGCTCCGTTCTACGGCTGGCCGAGCTCCGCGAGGACCGGGGGCAGGCCGACGCGCAGCATTCTGCGACGGATCCGGCCCAGCAGGCGGGCCATGACGAAGCCGCCGATTCCTGTGAAGCCCGTGTGTTCGTACAGCAGGGATGTTCCACCGGCGTCGGGAGTGAGCCGGTAGACGACCTCGGTGACGTCGCCGCCGCCGTTGTCGGTCCAGCTGAAGCGGAGCAGGGTCGGCTCGACGGCCTCCAGCAGCACGCAGTTCACCACGCCGTCCCAGCCGGGCTTGGGCTTGGCGACGAACTGGAACTCGGTGCCCACCGTGGTATCGAACCCGACGGGCCGGGCGCCGGCGCCGGTGACGGTCCAGCGCGGGATCAGCTCCGGGTCGGTCAGGGCCCGCCAGACCTGGGCGGCGGGGTACGGATAGTGCTCGACGATGCGTATGGCGCTCATGGCGGCGTCCTTTCAGTCGCTAGAAAAATACTGTAGCAGTAAAAATTTAGCCGCCGTACTAGGCTGGCCCCATGACGTCTGAGAGCACCGTCGACTGGTCGTCCTTCCGGATGCGGACTCCTGAGCCGACCGGCGCCGAAGGGCTGCGCGAGCGCAAGAAGCGGCTGACGCGACAGCAGCTGACGGACACCGCCACCCGGATGTTCCTGGAGAAGGGCTTCGACGCGGTGCGCGTCAGCGAGGTCGCCGCGGCATGCGGCGTGTCGGAGAAGACGGTCTTCAACTACTTCCCGACGAAGGAAGCCCTGGTCCTGGACCAGTTCGAAACCACCCCTGAGGTGCTGCGGGCGGCGTTGTCGACTCCGGGCCCCTCGCCGGTCGACGCCGTGTTGGAAATCCTGGCCGAGGAACTGGCCGCCATCACGTATTGGATGGCGGCCCAAGCGGACTTCGCGACGGCCGTGAAGCAGGTCGCCCTCTTCGGCAGGCTGATCGGTACCACCCCGGCGCTACAGGCTCATCAGCGCGCGGTGCTTGACCGGCTTACCCGGGACGCGGCGCAGGTGCTCGCAGCGCGTCCCGACCTCGGCATCGACGACATCGAGGCCTCCGTCGCGGCGAACGCGCTGCTTGGCTTGTGGCCCGCACAGTTCGCCGCACTCCGCAAGCATCTGGGCCGGGCGGACTCAGCTGCCGCGCTCTTCGCCGCAGTCAGCGCCGATGTCCGGCGCACCGCTCGAATCATCCGCTACGGATTGCAGGGTCGGGGCTGAGAACCGTGGTCGACCAACGTTGCTCCCTGGCTTCTTCCTGCGCGGACAGCGGCAGGCGACGGACGGCCAGGCGCAGCATCGGCGGTGCCATCAGGGAGGTCACGATCGCGACGAGGACGATGACCGTGTAGCCGGGGGTGGACAGCACGCCGGTGCGCAGGCCGACCATCGCGATGACGACCTCGACGACGCCCCGGCAGTTCAGGCCCGCGCCGACGGCCAGCGCTTCATAGCGCGGGCGGCGGCTCAGCCAGGCTCCCAGCGAGGCGCCGGTGAGCTTGGCGGCGACCGCGACCGCGACGATGAGCGCTCCGGCGCCCAGGACGGCCGGCTGCCGCAGTCCCGTCAGGTCCATGCGCAGCCCGGCCGTGGCGAAGAACAGCGGCGCCAGGACCGCCATGGTGACGGTCTGCAACGGGGCCAGGCAGACCGGGTCGAACTCCGGACACGAGCCGATGACCAGCCCCACCGCGAACGCCCCCAGGATCGCCTCGAAGCCGAGTGCCTGCGTCGCGGCGCTGCCCGCGAACACCATGACGGTCACGGCGGCCAGCGTCGCGTTCGGGTCGCCTGTTCCGGCGGCGAGCCGCAGCACCCGGCGGGCGACGGGGCGCAGGAGACCGGCCGCCACGACGATCCCGACGAGCCAGGCGAGGTCGCGCGCCGCCGCGCCGCCGTGCCAGCCGGTCGTCGCCACCGCCGAGACGATGGAGAGCCCCAGCCAGGCCGCGACGTCGTCGAGGGCGGCCGCGGCCATGATGAGCTGCCCGACGTCGCGGTGCATCAGGCCCATCTCCAGCAGGGTCTTGGCGATGACGGGGATGGCGCTGGCGGCCAGCGCGATGCCGATGAAGAGCGCGAACACCGTGGTGTCGGAAGCCTTCGGTCCGGCAAGTGCCGCCGGGGCGGCGAATCCGACGGCGATCCCGGCCAGCAGCGGCACCACCAGCCCTGCGGCCCCGTACAGCACCGCGGTCCGCCCGTGTCGACGCACCACCTTCAGGTCCAGATGCGCCCCCGAGATCCCGACCAGCAGCAGCACTCCGAGTTCGCCTGCCGCGTCCAGGAGATGGAACTGGCTCGCCTCTCGCGGGAGCAGCCACCGCGACAGACCGGGCGCCGCCCAACCCAGCAGCGACGGTCCCAGCACGACACCCGCACACAGCTCACCCACCAGCGCTGGCGCACCCAGTCGCACGCAGACGCGGCCGAAGCAGAGTGCTGCGGCCAGCAGTACGCCGAGCTGGCACAGGAACAGCAACAGCTGATGGGAACCGATGACCGGTATCGGCATCGCCGGCCCTCCTCTCCTGACGACTTCGGCACCGTCGATCCGCGGCTGGGGCCTGTTGAATCGCGCAGCCTGCGCGCGTTGACTTCCGCCCCGGCGGGCGATCGTCAATGGGAAGCGACAGGTCGGTCACGCACAAGTATCAATGCTCAGATTTTTATCAGCATTCGACCGACTCGGCTAGTCTTCGCCGCTAAGGCGATAATGCGTTTCGACGGCGCGCGTCGACGTAGCCGCCTTAGACGATGAGTCCAATGTCGGTGACCTCATGCAAGCGTCCTAATGCGACGCCTCGGACGATCCGTGAGCCGCCGAATCCAGCCATGGTCGCGATAGCGGAGCGGCCTGACGGCCGGGTCTCACATGATCGATCTTCTTGCTCAACGCTCTCGTCGGAGGGTTGGTTTCCGCAGGTGGGGTCATGGATACGGGCAGCCTTGGCCAGGCTCTCAGAGGCAGATCGTGGTGAGCCGTCGTCGATGCACCGCCGGTATACCGCCGACTGTCCGAGATCTCACGGAGGCGTCGTAGACTCTTGATGATGTTCGAAGATTGATCACGGGAGGGGCGGCGAAGGAGTTCGTATGCTCCGTGGCAGGCTTTTTCATCCGATGGCCGGTCCGCTGCGATTAATCGGCGAGGACGCGAATTCCTGTGGGGGCTTCACCTTGACCAGAAGAATGCCGTCCAACTGTCGAACCGGGGTGACGAGTCCGAGCTCCGGAGCCGGTTCGGGTATTCGGCGCCGGGAATCCGCGGTCGGTCGCAGCGGTCTGCGACGCTGGACGTGAACGGCCGAGCCCTGCCGCGTTCGCGGCGCCGGACGTGCTCGGAGCCGACTTCCGTCAGCGAGGTGGACTGGTCATGACCGGTGCGGCAGATCTGGTTTCGGGGAACGGCTCCCAGCCGGGCCAGACGGCCCGCGGGATGCGGAACATGGGGCGGCTCGTCAAGGCGGCCCTGCGCCTGATCTGGGCGGCCGGCCGCCGGGACTTCGTCATCGTGATGGTGATGGACCTGTTGCAGGGGCTCGGATTCTTCGTGCTCATCCGGCAGGCCCAGCAGATGCTCTCCGGCCTCATCGCGATCAACGCCGGCAAGGACGCCCCCGGCCTGGCCCTGGACATCGTCATCTTCATGTTCGCGAACATGCTCGGGGTCGTGACCCAGGCGGTCATCGCGAACCGGAAGGTCGTTCTCAGTGAGCTGACCGGTATATACGTGTGCGGCGAGGTCTTGAAGGTCGCGTGTCTGGCCGAACTCGCCGACTTCGACGACTCCCGCTTCCACGACCGGCTGCAGCGGGCGGCCACCAGCGCCCAGACCCGGCCGTCCCGGATGGTGCAGAGCCTGGTGACGATCGGGCAGACCGTGGTCGCCCTGATCTCCATCTGGTTCGCGCTCCTCACGGTCCAGTGGGTGCTCGCCCTGTGCGTGGCCCTGGTGGTGGTTCCGATCTGGTACGGCGGCACGCGCGGCGGCGACCAGTATTTCGGCTTCGTCCGCAAGACCACCTCGACCGACCGCAGCCGCACCTATCTGTTCGGCCTGCTGACCATGCGCGATCCGGCGAAGGAGATCCGGGCCTTCAACCTCGCCGACCACCTGTCGCAGACCTGGCACACGCTGATGAACCAGCGTCTTGATCTGCTGCGCACGACCCTGAAGAAGCGGTTCCGCTGGTCGGTCATCTCCTCGGTCGGCAGCAGCGTCGTCATCGCGCTGGCCTCGGTGGTCCTGGTGGAACTCAACCGCTGGCACGTCCTGACCCTGGCCCAGACCGCCACCGCGGCCGGCGCGCTGCTGCTGTTCAGCCAGAAGGTGTTCGACTCGATGGCGCTGACCAACGACTTCTTCGAATCCGCGCCGCTCATGGGTGATCTCGACGAGTTCCTGGCCCTGCAGCCGGCCCTCATCCGGAACCGCGAGGGGGAGCGGCTGGCCGGCGGGTTCGAGGACATCGAGCTCGACGACGTCTCGTTCACCTACCACGGCGCCGAGCGCCGCGCGATCGACGAGGTGAGCCTGAAGATCCGGGCCGGCCAGGTGGTGGCCCTGGTCGGGGAGAACGGTTCGGGCAAGACCACGCTGGCGAAGCTGCTCGCCGGTCTCTACTCCCCGCAGACCGGAGCGATCCGGGTCGACGGCACCGATCTGAGCACGGTCGATCTGGATTCCTGGCGCGAATCGGTCGCCGTCCTGTTCCAGGACTTCATCCGCTACGCCCTCACCGCCGAGGAGAACATCCGGCTCGGAGCGGTCAGCGAGGACACGGATTTCGACCAGGTGCGGGCGGCCGCGATCGCGGCGGGCGCTGATGAATTCCTCTCCCGGCTCCCCGACGGCTACCGGACGATCCTCTCGCCCCAGTTCGGCTCGGGCCAGGACCTGTCTCTCGGGCAGTGGCAGCGAGTCGCGCTGGCTCGGGCGTTCCTGCGCGACGCCCCGCTGGTGATCCTGGACGAACCGACCGCGTCCCTCGACGCGCGAGCCGAGCGGGCGCTGTTCGACAGCGTGCGAGACCTGTACCGCAACCGAACCGTGTTGCTCATCTCCCACCGCTTCGCCACCGTCTGGACGGCGGACCACATCGTGGTGCTGCGCGACGGGAAGATCATCGAGCAGGGCTCGCACACCGCGCTCATGGCGGCTGACGGCCTCTACGCGGAGCTGTTCGCGATCCAGGCGAGTGTGTTCACCGAGACGGACCTCGACGATACCGACCACTACGCGGACGCCGGTGAAGACGGCGTCGGTTTGGGAGCTGGCCGTGGAATCACACCGCACGCGCAATGACGCAGCGTCCGAACGGTCCGCGCTCGTCGTGAGACCGGGGGACGTCGGGGCGCGGGCGGACCGGTCGTCGGACCCGACGGTGGATTGGTTCGTCCGGCTGGCCGTCGCTCCGGTACTGGACCTCGCCGCCGGTGCGTCGCGTCCGCTCGACGCGACGGCGACCGGCGAGAGGTGTGAGTTCTCCGTGTCAGCCACCACGGTGGCGGGGCTACAGGCCCTGTCCGGCCGGACCGGGATCAGCGTGCCCACGGTCGTGCTGACCGCTGTCGCGGTGCTCCTCGGCCGCCATCTGGACGCGGACCCCGCTGCGGATCAGGCCGAGATGGAGGTGATCGCCTCCGTCGCCGACCGGGGCGACCAGGTGATCAGGGCATTGCGTGTGGACGCTTCCGGCGATCCCGCTTTTACCGAGATGGCCGACCGGGTCCATGTGGAGTTTTTGGCTTCGGAGCACGCAGTCACGGGCCTTGAAGCGAACACTGCTCTTGAAACGAACACTGCTCTTGAGGCGAACGCCGCAGATCTGACCTTCGCACTGTGGGCGGAGCACGATCGGGTAAGCGGAAGGATCTCCTACCGGCACGACGCCCTTGACGATGCGACAGCCGCGCGTCTCGTGACCTCTCTGAACGTTTTGCTCGGTGCCGTCGCAGCCGACGCGGATTTGCAGGTTTCAGAGCTGCCACTGCTCAGCGCGGGGGAGCTTCAGTCGCTGGACGACTGGAATGCGACCGATCAGCTAGTTCCCAGTGTGGGCGGCGTGCATGAGTTGATCGCTGCGCAGGCTGCGGCGAGTCCGGATGCGACCGCTGTGGTGTCTGGCGATGCATCACTGACGTATGCCGAGCTCGATCTTCGAGCGAATCGGCTGGCGCATCACCTTCGTGGTCTTGGTGTTGGTGCTGAGACGGTCGTGGGGCTGTGTGTGGGACGCGGCGTGGACATGGTCGTGTCGATGTTGGCTGTGTGGAAGGCGGGAGGTGCGTATCTGCCGCTGGATCCCGACTATCCGGTGGATCGGTTGGCGTTCATGCTGGCCGATTCCGGGGCGTCGGTGGTGGTGGGTCACCGGGCGGTGGTGCCGGATCTGCTGGTGGATCAGGGCGTTGCGGCGGTGTGGTTGGACGATGCGGCGACTCGGGCGGTCGTTGAACTGGAGCCCTCGGCGGCACCGGCTGTCCGGGTGGTGCCGGATCAGACTGCTTATGTGATCTACACCTCCGGGTCGACGGGGCGGCCGAAGGGTGTGGTGGTGTCGCAGGGTTCGCTGGTGAACCTGCTGGTCTCGGCTTGCTCGCGTCCGGGCTTGGGTGCCGGTGACGTGGCGGTGGCGGTGACGACGTTCGGGTTCGACATCGCGGGCCTGGAGTTGTTCGGGCCGTTGACGGTGGGTGCGCGGTTGGTGGTGGCGCCTTCTGCGAAGGCGTTGCCTGCTGTGTTGGCTTCCTCCGGTGCTAGCTGGGTGCAGGCGACGCCCTCGACGTGGCGCATGGTCTTGGCCGATGGCTGGGTTCCGTCGCCGGGTCTGCGGGTGTTGTGTGGCGGGGAGGCGTTGCCACCGGATCTGGCCGAGGCGCTGCTGCGGGCTGGTGTCGGTTTGTGGAACATGTACGGCCCGACCGAGACGACGATCTGGTCTTCGTGCGCCGAGGTGCTGGCCATTGAGCGGGGCAGGCCGCGGGAAGACAGGGAGCGGGGCAGGCCGCGGGAAAACAGGGATCCGATCTCGCTGGGTCGTCCGATCGGCAACACCCGGATGCACGTCCTGGACCGGCATCTGAATGTGGTGCCGGTCGGGGTGGCGGGGGAGTTGTTCATCGCCGGTGCTGGTCTGGCGCGCGGCTATCGCGATCGTGCGGCGTTGACGGCCGAGCGGTTCGTGCCTGACCCGTTCGCGAACGACGGCACCCGGATGTATCGCACCGGCGACCTGGCCCGCTGGCGCGCCGACGGGCAGTTGGAGTTCCTGGGCCGTATCGATGAACAGGTGAAGGTCCGCGGCTTCCGGATCGAGCCGGGCGAGATCGAACGCGTGCTGGTCGCCCATCCTGACGTGGCCTCGGCGGTGGTGACCGCTCGTGATGACAGCGACGCCGGTGACCGGCGATTGGTGGCCCACCTGGTGCCGGCCGACCCGGACACCGGCATCCCATCCACCAGCGCTCTGCGATCATTCCTGCGGGAGTCTTTGCCGGACTACATGGTCCCGGCGGTGTTCGTTGAACTGCCAGAGCTGCCGTTGACCCCGAACGGCAAGGTCGATCGCAAAGCCCTGCCGACCCCCGATGGCGTCCGGCCGGAGCTGGCGGACGTGTTCGCCGCACCCTCCACCCCCACCGAAGAACTCCTGGCCGGTATCTGGGCCGAAGTCCTGGGCCTGGACCGGGTCGGCGTCACCGACGACTTCTTCGACCTCGGCGGGCACTCGCTGTCG
>JABFWL010000066.1 GCA_013362315.1 Catenulispora sp.
GCCACCTCGTCGCCGGCCTCGGCGCAGGCGAACACCGCCGGCGCCAGCTCCGCCGCCCGCCGGTCCGACTCCTCGCCGCGGTGCATGGCCAGCACCACGTCCAGCACCCGCGGCCGGGCGAAGTGCCCGGTGACCGCCTCGACCAGCGCGGTGTCCGGGCCCCGGCCGTCCTCGGCGCGCACCGCCCACCACAGCGCGGCCCGGCCCAGGTCCCCGCCGCCGCCCCAGTCCCCGGACTCCGGGCCGAGCGCCGGATAGGTCGCCAGCCGCCCGTCCGGCGCGACCGCCACGCAGTTGATGCCGGTGCCGCAGACGACCGCGACGCCCTCCGGCCGCACCGCCCCGGCGTAGAGGACCGCGAACGTGTCGTTGGCGACGTACACCTCGTCGGCCCAGCCGCGGGCCTCGATCTGCGCGCGCAGCGTCTCCACTTCCTCGGGCAGGTCCGCCCCGGCGAGGAAGGCCGCTATCCCGCGCACCGGCCCGGACACGTCGCCCGGCGCCAGCAGCTCCCGCATCAGAGCGGCCAGCACCGCCATCGCCGCCGGCACGCCGAGCGCCTGCGGCCGGAACGGACCGCCGACCGCCCGCCGCACCTCCGAGCCGTCGAGCCGGACCAGCCGCGCCTCGGTCTTGCTGTTGCCGCCGTCGACCGCGACGAGCAGGTCCCTGCCGCGCAGCGTGGTGTGGGGAGACATGGCGGGCACTTTATCCCCCGGACGATCACCGGGACAGCGCGGTCGCGGCGAGGCTCACCGCCTCTTACGCCGCTCCGCTGCCTCATCCCGCAGCTCATACGGGTTGACCCCGACCATCGACAACCCGGCGCGGGCGAAACCGATCATCACCGTGTGGCACCACCGGCACGCCGTACAGCGCACCCGCTCGCGGCGCCAGACGCCGGACAGGTGCCGGCCGAGATCGGCGTACTCCTCGAAGACCAACCGGTCGCGGTCGGCCACGGACATGGCAGTGCCTCCTGACGCTTGCAGCCCCCTGTGACGCGGGCTACAGCCATCTTGCTGACATGCCGTCAAAAGTCAACGCCGTGCGACCATTCGGTTACATCCATGGACCTCGGCCAGGATATTCGGCCCCGGGATCCCCGGTATACGAGCCCAGCCCGGTGCAACTTTCCCGGGCGAGGGCGAAGGCACGCCTCAGCGCCGCAGCTTGGCGGCGGTCGCCGGACCCGCCACCCGGCGGTCCCTTGCGGGCGGACCGCTCCGCAATCACCATGATGCCCGCAATGCGTCCACGAACCCTGCTAATCCTGCAAACCCTGCACAACACTGCGAATGGAGTGGAACGTGCGAATTCTGCGCATGGCGGCGCTCACGCTGGGCGCCCTCGGGTTGTGCGCCGGCGGCACAGCCGCCGCGGCCGCGACGACCGCGACGACTGCGACCACCGCGGCCGGAACGGCCGTCTGTTCGGGCTCGGGCGAGCTTCCCGTGCTCGACGTCACCCAGACCTTCGGCCAGGCCAACTACAACCCCGGCCAGAGCGTCACCGTGACGGTCACGGCGGTCAACTGCACCAGCCAGACGCTGTCGACCCACATCGAGCCGTACGGGCGGTTCGCCGATGCGGCGGGCAACATCGCGCGCGGCTGCTACGTGATCGACCCGACGTGGAACCCGGTGACGTTCGCCCCGAACGGCACCTACACCGCCAGCTTCACCTACCAGAGCGCGTCCGGATGCACCGCGACACAGTTCACCGCCTACGACTCCTTCTACGCCGACGGCTCCTCGACCCCGCTCAACCCGGGCACGGCCTCCGTCCCGATCAACCAGACCACCCCGCCGGTCGCCTGCCACGTCGTCTACGCCAGGCCGAGCGAGTGGCCGGGCGGCTTCACCGGAACGCTCGCCATCACGAACACCGGACAGACCGCGGTCAACGGCTGGACGCTGACCTTCGCCTTTGGTGGCGACCAACAGGCCACGAACTTCTGGGGCGCGAGTTTCACCCAGAAAGGCCAGCAGGTGAAGCTCACCAACCTGGCGTGGGACGCGTCGATCGCGCCCGGCGCGACGCTCTTCTCCGTCGGCGCGTACGGCACCTGGATCACCAGCGACGCTCCGCCCTACGGCTTCGTCCTCAACGGCGTCCCCTGTAGCTGAGAGGCCACGCCTCACTGTGCCCCGCTCCGCCCCGCCCCGCTCCGCTTCACCGACGCCGCCGGAGCGGGGAGGGGCGGCACCGCGCGCTGCTACCGCTGTCGCCGCAGCGCCTCGACCAGCGTGATGCCGAGAACCGCGCCCACGATCTGCAGTACGAGGTGGATGGTGCCGTGGGAGTAGGCTCCCAGAATCGTGCCGAACCCGCCGGGCAGAACCACGCGCAGCAGGATCCGCACCGCGAGCCGCCGAAGCTCGTGGACCGAGCGCACGGCCGACCGGCCCACCCTCGACCGAACCAGCATGTCCCAGTGCTCGTCGGAGCGCTCCCACCGGATGTATTCGACCAGGACGACGCCGAGGATCGCACCGCTGATCGCCAACGTCTCCTCCGCCTGACCGTTGGTGAAGCCACCCAGTACGGTGCCCAGCCACGCGGCCAGGGACCAGCGCACCGCGATCGGCCACAGCCGGTGCAGCCCCCGTGTGACCTGGACCCCGCCCGCCGACAGCACCGTCGACTGCCGCACCCCGGAGACCTCCCACCAGCGCCGCAGGACGTCGGAGTCGGTGCCGGGATGGCCCTCGGGACGCCAGTCCGGGATCGTGCGCGCCGCCAGCCTCGCGTCGTCGCCGAGGTCGTTCTCGCCCCGTCCGGCCAGATAGGCGAGGAAGGTCGGATGCACGAAGCGGAATCCGCCGCCGGCGCGGGCGAGCAGCGCTCGTTCGGACGCTTGGCGGACCAGGAAGGAGTTCAGCGCCCATGGCAGCACCCGGCGGACGGCCAGACTCCACCGGCTCGTCCAGTGGGCGAGCCAGTCCCGGCCCGGGCCGGCTCCGGACAACAGGACTGAGACCGCGAGGAGGATGGCGCAGCTCGTGCGCACGCGACCGTGGACGAGCACTGTCACGGTGAGAGCGATGGCTGCGAGGACGACGAACGCCGCGGCCAGCAACGCGACCGCACGACGGGAAGCGCGCAGCGCGCCGTTGGGCGCCGCCGGCGCCGCGGTCCGGTCCGGGACGATGCCGCCGGCCAGACCGAACACCGCGCACATCGCCAGACCGCCGGGCCCGGCGCCCGCCACCCCGAACACGAACCCGAAGACCAGGCCGCCACCGGGGCCCGCGGCATAGGCGCCGACCAGACCGGCGATGACGCCGACGTTGGTGCCATGGACGAAGGTTCCTGGGACCGCCGAGCCGATGTCCCGCAGGCTCTGCATGAAGCTGGGATGGTAGAGGACCTGCTGCATCGTCCCGAACCCCATGTGGACGCCGCCCACGGCCGCGCCCACGGCGAAGCCGAGCACCAGCCCGACGGCGACGCCGAGCGCCGACTCGCGCCGGTTGTCGCCCAACGACTGGGTCAGCAGGGCGGCGGCCGCGATCACCAGCACGACCAGCCCGTAGGACAGGACGGTGTGGTCCAGGTTGAACGTCACCATCCAGGCACCGATCAGGCACACCGCGACCGTCATGCCCAGGCCGTACAGCACGCCGTTCCGAGCCTGTCGCCAAGACCAGACCCAGATCGAGAAGGCGGGCTCGACGTGCGTCTGGAACCCCCGTCCAAGTCCGAACACCGCGGCCCCCACGGCCGCGAACTCCACGCCGCGTCCGGGGCCGAGCGCGAGGATCCCGCAGGCCAGGAGCGGGGGCAGGGAGATCGCGGCGAAGACGGCGATCGGGACGAGCATCGCACCGACCGTCGCCCGGCGGGACGTGCGAGGGCCCGAGGTCGGGTCCCGGCTCGCGTACCCGGCCGGGATCCAGTCGGGAGTGATCCAGTCCGGGATGAAGACGTTCACTTTCTGCACCACCAGCAGCCGGGCGATCATCACCAGCTTCCGGTAGACCGGGACCGCGTGGCGCCGGTGCATCGTCCCGACCCTGGAACGCAGCCCTCGTGGCCGCCGCAGCAGCGCCTCCAGATAGCGGTCGAAGAGTTCGTCCTGCGCGAAGGGCCGCTCCATGCGCGGGTCGTCCGGCTCCAGGTCCCGCAGCGCCACGGCCGCGATGCCGACCATCAGCGGGCTGTCGAGGATCTCCGCCACCGGGTCGCCGCGTTCGATCGCGGTACGCAGCACGCGGTAGTCCTCGTGAGCGTGCTCCAGCCTGGACAGGACATGGTTCCGGTCGACGGGCTGGATCTGGACGGCGTGGTCCATGAACAGCGGCTTCCGGTCGCGGTACTCCGCTTCCCGCGACGAGATGAGAACGCCGGTCAGCACCGACCCCGGGTCTTTGAGGAAGGTGTCGATCCGCCGCATCCGGCCGTCGTCGGGGCCGCCCGGGATCTCGTCCAAGCCGTCCAGGACCAGGGTGATGCCACCGGCTGCCAGCCACTGGGTCACGAGGGGCGGCGGCACCGAATAGCTCTTGGCTATCGCATCGACGACCCAGTCGCCGAAGCCCTGGTCGGGGTCGCGCCATTGCTGCAAGAGCAGGGGGAGCCCGACCGGCGCCGTCCGCTCCTGCCCGGCTCGCTCGTTGATCAACCGGGCCAGAGCGAGCAGCATCGTCGTCTTGCCGGCTCCCGGGGCGCCGGCCACGAGAAGCCGGGCGTTGACCCGCGGCTCCAGAAAGCGTTCGTAGACGTCGTCCGCGAGCATCGCCGCCGCCCCGACCGCGGCCGCGGTCGGCGTTGCCGGCCAGCCGTCGTCTACGGCCCAGGGGTCGTCGTCCACCAGATACGGGGCTTCCCGGCAGACCACCTCGAGCCGGACCGCGGCGTCGCGGAACGACTGCTCCAGCGACTTCGACGTCCACTGGTCCCGCACAGCCGCCAGCAGGTGCCCGCGCCACTCGTCGGGGATCGGCGGGGTGCGGACCGCCCGGCCCAGCAGGTCCACGAACTCGCGCTCGGTGCGGGCGGCACCGGGGAAGTCCCTGGAGCCGAGGCGTCGGACGCGCCCTTCGAGGCCGACCCCCGCGGCCGCGGCGCGGAATCCGGGATCGGCCCACAGCGCCGCAACCGGCCGCGCGTAGAAGCGCCGGGCCTCGTACACGGCGGCTCCGGGCACCGTGAGCAGCACCGCGATGAGCCGGTCCGCGGCGAACACCGGGCCGCCTGACAGCCCGCCGCGGCTCGGGGCGTCGCCGCCGATCGAGCTGCGGACGTCCAGCGCGAGCCGTCCGTCGTCCAGTCCCAGCGGCAGGGCTTTGAGTTCGACCTGGTCGGGTCGGCGGAAGGAGCCGTCCCGCCGGTAGTCGGGGAAGCCGACCGCGTGGGCGTCGACGGGTTCGGTCAGGCTGAGCGCGCCCCACGACACCTCCGGGACGTCGGCCGCGGCGCCCGCGACGACCGGGCGAAGCAGAGCGACGTCCAGCTCCGCACTCGACCACACGACGCGGCACTCGATGTACGGGTTCTCGGAGCGGCGGTCGCGCAGGCGGCGGATCTGGATCCCAGCCGGTGTGGCGAACGCTGAGGGCACTGAGGGATTTGAGGGATTTGAGGGCACTGAGGGTGGTGAGGACGCCGCTTGCCCGACGACGTGCCATGCGGTCAACACCGCGTCGGGCCCCACCAGGTAGCCCGTGCCCACGGTGCCCGGTCGGCCGGCAGCCCACACCATGACCACCCGGTCGCCGCGGAGCCCCCCAGATTCGGCCATGTCCACCTTCACACGGTCGCCAGCTCGGAACCAGTCAGGTCAGCTGCTTGGCGCTATTCCGGACGCGCGGACACCGAAGCAGAGATCTTGATCTCGCCGCCGTCCTCGTCCACCGGCTGCAGCGTCACCTTGAGCCGGTGGCCCGTCCCGTGCGACTGTCCGCTGCCGCCGCCGGCCCGAATCCACGGCAGCAGCACGACGCTCGCCTCACCCTTGGCATCGGTGTGCACGTCGATGGAGAACTCCAGTTCCACGGGGCCGGGCTGGAACCGCAGACCGGTTCCGTCGTCCACCGCCGCCAGCAGCTCCGCGCGCACGGCCTTGATCGCCGCGGCGAGCCCCGTCCATGCCTCCTGCGACACCTGCTCCGCCCTTCCTCTGCACGCCACTGCGATGCTAGGGCCTGGGCCGGACCGTCGGCAGCCCCCTACGTGGCAACACTGAACCCGTTGAGCCCTCCGAACCCAGTGCTCAACCACGGTCCGACCGGAGGTCGGCAGACGCCTTGATGACGTCGCGTCCCGGTATGAGTGAGAATCCTGAATATGTCGGACCTCCCAGTCGTGAACACCTCAGATCCCGACTACACCCGTGATCCGTACTCCTTCCTGAGCCCGCTGCGGGAGCGAGGGCCGGTGGTGCGGGTCCTCTTGGACGGCCTGCCGGTCTGGCTCGTCCTCGGCTATGACGAGGCGGTGCAGATCCTGTCGGCACCAAATGACAAACGAGTACAGATCAGTAACAACGGCATCCGCAATGGCGGGCCCGAGGCGCAGTCGATGTTCTGGACCGGCGCTGTGGACCGCGGGCTGCAGTCGCACATCGGACGCCTCGACCCGCCGGATCACAGCCGGCTGCGGCGCCTGGTCCAGCAGGCGTTCACCCCGCGGCGGGTCGCGGCGCTGGAGCCGTGGATCCGGCAGCTCGCCCGGGATCTCATCGCCGCCTTCCCGGCCTCCGGCGAGGTCGAGCTGATGTCCGCGTTCGCGGCGCCGCTGCCGGTCACCGTGATCGGCGAGCTGCTCGGCATCCCGGCGGCGGAGCGGGCCGGCTTCCGCCGCTGGGCCGACGCCTACATGCACGCCGACGAGTCGCAGGTGGAGGAGATGGCGGTAGCGGGCGGGAAGCTGCGGGAGCTGATCGGCGGACTGGTGGCCCGGCGGCGGGCCGCGCTCGGCGACGATCCGCTGGACGTGGAGCACGAGGGCACCCTCATCGACGGTTTGATCCGCGCCCGCGACCAGGACGACCGCCTCGACGACCGCGAGCTGATGTCCCTGGCGTTCGTGATCCTCGGCGCCGGCTACGACACCACCATGAACTTGATCGGCAACGCCACGCTGATGTTGCTGTCGGAGCCGGAGCGACTGAAGGCTCTGCGATCGGCGCCGGAGATGCTGCCCGCCGTCATCGAGGAGGTCCTGCGCCTGGATCCGCCGGTGAAGGCCGTCTTCCTGCGCTACCCGACCGAGGACATGGAAGTCGGGGGAGTGCGGCTGCGCCCCGGCGACTCGGTGATGGTGCACTTCAGCGTCGTCAGTCGCGACTCCCGCCACTATCCCGGCCCCGAGACCTTTGTCCCCGGACGTACTGCTGCCAGTCACCTCACGTTCGGCCACGGCTTGCACTATTGCCTCGGAGCCCCGCTCGCCCGTCTGGAGGTCCGCATCGCCTTCGAGGAACTGCTGAGCAGCTGTCCGGAGCTCACGCTCGCCGTGCCGGTCGAGAAGCTGCGCTGGGAACCCAGCCGCCTGTTCCGCGGTCTGAAGGAGCTGCCGGTGCGGGTGCCTGAGACCTCTTATATCAGAATGTCCAGAAGTTAAAATGTCATAACATCCTGTTGACCGGCTGTCGCCGTGGGTGGAAGCTCCGAACAGTGGCCACCACATCACCGCGACGACGGAGGCCGGCATGACACTGGTGGGCCTGGTCGGCGTCGGACGCATCGGAGCCTTCCACGCCGCGACCCTGCACGCGCTGCCCGGCGTCGACGTGGCGGTCGCCGACGCCCGGCCCGACCGCGCCGAGGCCCTGGCCGCCTCGCTCGGCGCCCGCTGGGC
>JABFWL010000224.1 GCA_013362315.1 Catenulispora sp.
GCGTGGGCGGGTCCAAGTGTGAGAATGCTCCAGTGTCGGCAATCCGAGTGGTGGTAGCGGACGATCAGGCTGCGGTCCGCGATGGGCTTGTCGCGCTGCTCTCCGTCACGGCTGGGGTCGAGGTCGTGGGTGAGGCGGGGGATGGTGCGGCGGCCGTGGCTGTGGCTGAGGCGGTGCGGCCTGATGTGGTGCTGATGGATCTGCGGATGCCGGGGGTTGATGGGGTTGAGGCGACGCGGCTGATCGGGGAGCGGGTGCCGGGGGTGCGGGTTGTGGTGCTGACCACGCACGCTGATGATGCCTCGATCCTCAGAGCGCTGCGGGCTGGGGCCATCGGTTATCTGACGAAGGAGTCGGGGCGGGCTGAGATCGCGCGGGCCATCGAGGCTGCCGCGTGCGGGCAGTCGGTGCTAGGTGGCGGTGTCACCGCGACGCTCCTGGCCGCTGCGGTGGACGTGCCCGCCGCTGCGGAGCTCACTCCGCGCGAGGCTGAGGTGCTGCGGCTCATTGCCCGTGGCAGGTCGAACGCGGAGATCGCCGAGGAGCTGTTTGTCTCGGCGGCGACGGTGAAGACGCATATCAACAACTTGTTCGCCAAGATCGGGGTGCGGGATCGGTCGCAGGCGGTGCGGTACGCGCTGCGGCATGGGCTGGACTGAGGTCAGGTCACCTCTCGAGGTGCAATCCGCGAAGGTTGGGCTCGCGAAGGTCACCTCTCTAGGTGCAATTCGCGAAGGTCAGCCCTCGAGGTTCATTTCGCGAAGGTGATTTCGCGAAGCTCAGTTCTCGGTATTGCTGACATCGCGGCCGCTGATCGGGACCGTGGCGATCACGCGCCACCCGCCCTCTTCGGCCTCCCCGGCCGCCAGTGTGCCGCCCAGCAGCCCGACTCGCTCCCGCAAGCCCACCAGGCCCCATCCCCCGCCGGATTCGGCCAGCGTCGCGGCCTGCTGGGCCGCCGTCCCGTTCGTGATCGTCAGCGTCAGCTCCCGCATCCCGACCGCCAGCTGCACGTCTACCGCTGCGCCGGGTGCGTGCTTGCGCGCGTTCGCCAGTGCCTCCTGCGCTACCCGCTGTAGCCCCTGCGCTGTCTCCACTGCCAGGTCTGGCACTGGGCCGCCCAGGACCTCGCATGATGCCTGCCAGCCGGTGTCGGCGCCGTAGTCGGCGACCAGGCGTGCCAGCGTCTCCTCCGGTGGCTTCACGTCGTCGCGTAGCGCCGCCACGGCGCGTCGGACCTCCGAGAGGCCGTCGCGGGCCAGGCGGCGTGCCCGGACGACCATGGTGTGGGCGGCGTCGATGTCGGAGCCTTCGGTCAGCAGGGCGTCGGCGGCCTCCAGTTGGATCGCCAGTCCGGACAGCGAGTGCGCCAGGACGTCGTGCACGTCTCGGGCGATCCGGCCGCGCTCGGCCAGGGCGGCGGCGTGTGCCTGCTCGGCGTTGGCGCGGCGGGTCATCGCCAGCAGGTCCTGCGCTCGCTGCAGGGCCAGCTGGCGGGAGCGGCGCGCGTCGCCGGACAGGTAGCCGCCGAGAGTGAGGGCGAGGATCCAGGGCAGGTCGGCGACGTGGCCGGAGAGTAGGGTGCTGCAGGCGCCGACCGCCACCATCGCAGCGACTGCATACAGTGCGATCATCCGTGGGCCCAGCGACGCCGATCGCGGTGCGGCTCCTCCTGCCGACGCCTGCAGATACAGCGCGCACATGAAGATGAAGCTCAGACCGGCCGGCTGGCTCCAGTCGGCGCCGGCCATCACCGCGCCGCAGAGCCCGAACACGAGCGCCGCCGGCACTGCCGCCCGGTGGTGCCGCACCGCCGCGAACGTCCACACCACGCTGGCCGTGAGCGCCACCGCCGCAAGGGGCCAGGCTGCCCGCTCGTCGGCTTTCACCAGCACCACGCCGGTGATCACCAGGGCCGCCAGCCGCAGGGTGACGGCGGCGGCCGGCTGGCGCTCGGTCCAGCGGCGCAGATCGGGGAAGTCAGCCCCGAGGTCGGAGTCGGAATCGGGCGTGGAGTCGGGCGTGCCGAGGAGGCGGGTGGTCATGATGCGGTCAGTCTGCCCGGCGGGTGGCCGGGCGAGCATCTCGGTCAGGGCGAGCGGGGCGCCGGCGCTGGTCGTCACGGGGTCACGACCGACTCAGGACCGAGCCATGAGCGGGACGCCAAGGTCTGCGCTCGCGGCAGCACGAAGTTCATTCCTTCGACGCTACGCAGCGCGGCGGGCCGCCGGATCGGAGCGAGGGTGGAGACCCGGGTGGAGATCCGCGGTTCCAACCGGTGTCCTGAGGACGACACCGGGTGCCCGCATGATCACCCGAGGTGCCCGCGGCGACCACCGGCTCGTGTCCCCCAACCTGACCAGTCCCGCCAGTCCCATAAGCAAATCCCTTACCGTTCACCGCCCCCGGCGTGCGACGATAGCCGCCAGACATGTCGCACCTGCCGCTGCGTCTTCGCCGCCGCCCCGCCCAGGCCCGTCAGCCGGACTTGCCGGGGCTGTCCGGCGTGGTCCGGGTGGACCGCCGTACCAAGGACCTCACCAAGCGGCTCAAAGCTGGCGAGATCGCCCTGATCGATCATGTGGACCTGGATCGGCCGGCCGCCGAGGCGCTGCTGGCGTGCAAGCCGGCGGCGGTGGTCAACGCCGCCAAGTCGCTGTCCGGCCGCTATCCGGCCATGGGCCTGGAGATCCTGGTCTCGGCCGGGATCCCGGTGGTGGACGAGGTCGGCTCGGCGGTGCTGGACCGGGTCGCCGAGGGCGACCGGGTACGGCTGGACGGCAACGTGCTGCTGCGCGGTAGCACGCCGGTGGCGGTCGGCAAGGCTGTGGAGCTGGCCGAGGTGGTCGACGCCCTGGCCGAGGCGCGCTCGGCGGTGTCCGAGCAGATCGAGGCGTTCACCGCCAACACCATGGAGTACCTGCGCGCCGAACGGGACCTGCTGTTCGACGGGGTCGGCGTGCCGGACATCGCGACCCGGCTGGACGGCCGGCACGTGCTGATGGTGGTGCGCGGCGCCCACCACAAGGACGACCTGACGGTGCTGCGCCCCTACATCCGGGAGTATCGGCCGGTGTGCATAGGGGTGGACGGTGGCGCCGACACGTTGCTCGAAACGGGCCACAAGCCGGACATGATCGTCGGCGACATGGACTCGGTCTCCGACGAGGCGTTGGCCTGCGGCGCGGAGCTGATCGTGCACGCCTACCCGGACGGCACCGCGCCCGGCCTGGACCGGGTGACCGCGCTGGGGCTGCCGTGCACGGTGTTCCCGGCGGCCGGCACGAGCGAGGACGTGGCGATGCTCCTGGCCGACGACAAGGGCGCCAGCCTGATCGTCGCCGTCGGCGGCCACAGCAACCTGGTGGAGTTCCTGGAGAAGGGCCGCGGCGGCATGGCCTCCACCTTCCTGACCAGGTTGCGCGTGGGCGGCAAACTGGTGGACGCCAAAGGGGTCTCGCGGCTGTACCGCAGCCGGATCTCGACCACGTCGCTGGCCGCCCTGGTGCTGGCGGCGCTGACCACCATCGTCGCCACGCTGCTCGTCTCGCCGGCTGGGAAGGGATATCTCACCGTGGCCGGGTCGCTGTGGGACGACTTCGTCTTCTGGATGCGTGGCTGGTTCTCGTAGCTCACTCCACGGCAGCGCGCTGACGGCGCTCAGCGGCGGCCAGCACGGCGAGAAGCAGCAGGAACAGCACAGAGTTGGTCGTGAACTTCGCCGCTGTCGGCACATGCCCGATGGGCCGGACGGTGAAGGCGACGACAGCGATGGCGATCAACGCGCCCGACGCCACGGCGAGGATGTGGCGCGGACCCCAACCAGGCGCGGACGACCAGCGGGTGAGGAGAATCGCGAACGCCACGAGGACGAGCAGGCCGCCGATGGTCGCCGGCCAGGCGCCGGCGGATCGGCTGCCGACCTCCAGGCTGTCCAGTAGCGGACGCACGGCCAGCGCGACCAGGGAGACGCCCAGCACCACGGCTGGCGAGGGCGTTCGGCCCTGTCGCAGCGCTCGATGCCGTCGCGGAATGGCCAGCGCTGCCGCGATGAGCACGATCACGACGACGAGCGTCACGAGGACCTGCGCCGCGGAGGGCCGGAACGCTTCGTGGTCCAGCGAGTCGGCCAGCACGGCCCACGCTCCGGCCGCCCAGAGCGCGGCCAGACCCACCAGAGCGGGCGGGCGGAGCCAGGGCTCGCGGGCCCGGTCGGGGAACATCGCCTCGGTGAGCGCGATCGGGGCGCTGATACTGCCGACGATGTGGCCGCCGACGAAGCCGAGGATCATCGCGGCGCTCGTCCACCCGCCGGGCAGCAGCGTCGGCTGCCACAAATGGTCCCAGTAGGAGATGTCGCGGTAGTGCGGATTGAACAGCGACTGGTCGAGCAGCGCGGCCTGTAGCACGCCGAACGCCGCGGCCAGCAGGAAGATGCTGGGCCAGCCGCGGCCTGGGCGGCGCACGATTTCTCGGATCAGGATGGCCGGCGCGCCATAGACGGGTACGAAGACGAACAGTCCGAAGATCAGCGCCGCCGGGTCGCCGATCGAGTCGTCGTAGCCGACGAGGTATTCGGCGCAGATCGGCGCGGCCACCGCGAGGAACGCGACCGGCGCGAGACGCCGTCGCCACGATTCCGCGGGCGCGCTGGCGCCGGTTCGTGTCCGGTCGCCTACGGTGTCGCTCACGTTCGCCATCAGTCGTCGTTGTGGCCCGAGGCGGCGACGGCGAAACGGAGCATCACCCGATTTTCGTCCTCGGCCTGGCGAGTGTCCAGCAGCGGCTCCTCGTCACGGGCTTGGCATCAGGACTTGGCATGGCACCACGGCCTTGGCATCAGAGCCTCGGCCGATTGCCGGCCACCGCCGGGCGAGCGCGTAGGCTGCATCTGGTTTGACCTGTCGGTGGATCGAGACCGATTCGTCTGTGAGCTGGGAGATACGTGCGGCGGCGACAGCCCGAAGGGCGCTCAGGGAGTGATCCTCTGTCGATGGCGGCCCCCGCGCGCCCGGCAGGCGTCGGTGCTGCTCGCAGTGAGGGGCAATGCCGTTCCTTCTTGTGGCTGCGGGGGCTGTTCACGTGATCGACTTCCGCTACCACGTCGTGTCCATCGTCGCGGTCTTCCTCGCACTCACCGTCGGGCTGGTCATCGGCTCGTCCTACCTGAGCAAGATCGCCTACGACGGCCTGAACCACCAGCTGTCGGTGCTGCGCAGCGAGAACCAGTCCCTGCACGGTGTCCAGGACCAGCTCTCGGCCCAGGTGCGGGATCGTGACGCGCTGCTGGCGGCGCTCGGCCCGGACGCCGTGTCCGGCAAGCTCACCGGCCACGCGGTGGCCGTGGTGCTGCTGCCCGGCGCCGACGGCTCCACCGGCGAGGCGCTGACCGACCTGCTCGGCAAGGCCGGCGCCACCCTCACCGGCGAGGTGACGCTCAAGTCCGGCCTGCTGGACCCGGCCCAGAACAGCAAGCTGGCGCAGGTCGCCTCGAAGCTGCCGCCCACCGCCCGCGGCGGTGCGCAGTTGGCCGCCAGCGCCACCACGACCACCCCGGACAAGACCGCCGCGGCCGCCGCCGCCCTGGCCGACATCGCAGGCGCGGTCGTGCAGCGGATACCGGCCACCTCCTCCGGCGTGGGCGGCCAGCACATCAGCGACGCGGCGGCCGGCCAGGTCCTCAGCGCCTACAGCACCGCCGGCTTCGCCGACGTGAAGTACGCCTCGACGACCGCCGCCGACCTGGTCGTGGTCCTCGCCCCCTCGGCACCCACCGCGGGCTCGTCCGCCGACACCGCCAACACCCTGTATCTGGGCTTCCTGAAGGACCTGGCCGGCGGCGGCCGCTCCGACGGCGCGGTACTCGCCGGCCCGGCGTCGGCCGCGGTGTCGCCGGGCCTGCTGGCGGCGGCGGTGAAGGACGGCTGGGCGTCGAAGAACGTCTCCACCGCCGACTCCGCCGACAAGGACGCCGGCCGCATCATCACCGTTTTTGCCCTGGCCGAAGAGGCCACGGGGAAAACCGGACACTACGGCCTTACAGGCACGGCCGACGGGCCGCTGCCGGACCTGCACTGACCGCGCGGGCTTGGGCGGGCGTGGGCGGGCGTGGGAAGGAGCAGGAGGATGATGAGCGGCGGTGCTGGTGGTGGTTAGTGCTGGAGGCGGAGGCGAGCGCTGCGGAGGCGGCGCACGGTACGGCGGTGCGGTCGGGTGTTATGGCGGCGGGAACGGAGACAACGGCGGGAACAGAGGCAGCGGCAGTTCGATGGGGCGCTGCGGCGGTGGGGTCGGCGGTGTGCGGCGGCTCCGGGTCATGAGGTTATGAGGGGAGCGGAGCGGGTGAGTGCGGGCATCAGCCGCCGCGCGGCGGACAGGTCGGCGGGATGCGGAACGTGAAACGGACGGCGGCTGCCGCCGTGGTCGGCGCTGTCGCGGCGCGCGGTGCCTACCGCGTGCTGAGCGCGCGTCCGCCCGGCGGCGCCGAGCGATGGACCCGCGAGAACAACCGCGGGCGCGACGTGTCGCTGCTGCAAGGGCCTGCTGTCGCGGCGGGCATCGCCGTGGCCGCCGTCGCTGCACCCGGGTTGCCGAAAGCTGTGCGTCTGGCTGGCTGCGGCGCCGCGGTCGGCGCTGGCGCCTTCGGCCTCTATGACGACCTCCACGAGCGCGGTAAGGCCAAGGGCTTCCGCGGACATCTCAGCGCGCTGCGACATGGCGAACTCACCACCGGCGCCGTGAAGATCCTCGGCATCGGCGCCACCGGTCTCGCCGCCGGAGTCGCGGTACGCCGGGCACCGCTGGACCGTGCCCTGGCGGCAGTGGTGGTGGCCGGATCGGCCAACGTCATCAACCTCTTCGACCTGCGCCCCGGCCGCGCCACCAAGGCAGCCCTGATCGCCGCAACCGCCGGCGCCCTACGCGGTAACGCGTTCGGCGCAGCAGCCCTCGGCGCGGCCACCGCCCTGCTGCCCGACGACCTCGCCGAACGCACCATGCTCGGCGACGCAGGCGCCAACGCCCTCGGCGCCGCCCTCGGCCTCGCAGCCGCCGCTCACGCTCCGCGAAGCCGACTCGCCGCGCTCGCCGCCGCACTCACCGCCCTGACAGCCGCAAGCGAGAAGGTCAGCTTCACCAAGATCATCGCCGCCACCCCAGCCCTGCGATACATCGACGAATGGGGCCGCATCCGCCCAGCTCAGAACCCCGCCCTCGGTTTTAGCTCCGGCCTGTCACAGGACGAGATCACGCATGGCTGATCTCCGCACCGATCCGGACCGCAGTGCCGACCGGTCAGACCGGTCCGGCCGTGCCGATCGTGCCGACCACACAGATCGCACAGATCGGGCACATCGTCCTGATGCCACCACCGAGCGCGGCGATCGGGCCGACCGCGCTGACCGGGCCGACCGTGCTGACCAAGCCGACCGCTCTGACCGGGCCGATCACACAGATCGGGCGCATCGCCCTGATGACACGACCGAGCGCGGAAGCCGCGCCGACCGGTCCAACCGTGCTGACCAGTTCGACCGCACCGATCGTGTCAACCGCGCTAATCGCGCTGACCAGTCCGATCGCACCGATCTCGTCAGCCGAGCCGATCCTTCTGATCGCGTGCATCGCCCCGATGCCACAGCCCACCGCAACGACCGCTCCACCGTCCCGCACCAGGGGTCCACGCCGGCCGCGACCACCCCGCCACCGCCCAGCGCCTCCGATGCCTCCGATGCCTCCGAAGCTCCCGAAGTCCCTCAAGTCCCTCAAGCCCCTAAAGCCC
>JABFWL010000395.1 GCA_013362315.1 Catenulispora sp.
CTGGAGCGGCTGTCGCTGCCGTTCGCCGAGGACGAGGTGCCCAGCGAGTCCGAGCTGCGGATCGCGCAGGCGCAGCTGGTCGGCTGGTTGGAGGGGCTGTTCCACGGCATCCAGACCGCGCTGTTCGCCCAGCAGATGGCCGCGCGGGCGCAGCTGGAGCAGATCCGCCGGGCGCTGCCGCCGGGCTCCTTGCCGCCCAACATGGCGCCGGGGGCCGACGGCGAGCAGCCGGGGCGGATCAGCGGCGCGGGGCCTTACCTGTAGCCTGCTCGGCGCCGTCCAGGAAGGCGTCCAGCACTTTGCCGTAGTTCTCCGTCCACCACGGCACCAGGGCCGCGGTGGCGGGGAACAGTGAGTCCGCACGGTGGTCGGCGTGGTGATAGCGCCATGCCAGGATCCAGAAATCGGTCAGGCGCTCCCACCAGACCCGGCGCACCGAGTCCACGAGCTCGGTGCGTGAGAACTGCGGCCGGGACGCGATGTAGCCGGCGATGAACATGCGCACCAGGTCCAGGTCGAGGTGGCCGGAGACCTGATCGGTGAAGAAGACGAGCGTGGTGCTCACCACTTCGTCGCCGCAGGGTGCCGCTGCTGTCTTCTCCCAGTCCACGATGGCGGTGACCCGGCTGCCCGGCGCCGTGTCCGACCACATGACGTTTCCGCCGTGGAAGTCTCCATGGATGTAGCCGATGGCACTGACGGCGTCCGGTGCCGGCCGCAGGTGGGCGACCGCGGGAATGAGCGCTAAGCGTTCCCGCAACCGGTGCGCGGCAAGTAGGTCCATATCGTCTGGCTGGGGCCGGGCAGCGATCAACGCCAAGAGTTGTTCCGCTTCTGTGATGGCACGTCGTTCCGACTTAGTGGTCACGAACAGTGGCTGCGGAACGTGGGGAAGGACCTCGGCCAGGCCGTTGTGGATGGCGGCCAGTAGAGACCCCAGGTACTGCGCGTCAGTTTCCTGCATGTGGCACCCATAGCGGTGCACGCCGCTGTGCCACGGGAATACCGCTAACGGGCGACCTCGAACATAAGAGACCGTATGACCGCGAAGGTCACGCAAGGGTGCGATCGCTGGGATGCCCAGCGCCTGTAATCGGATCGCTGCTTCGTGTTGCCAGCGCAGAGTCTGCGCCGCGCTCCGCCACCTTCCGTACTCGTCGGGCAAGCCCGTATCGTGGCCGCGCCAAGGGAGGTAGTGCTTGAGGAAGTAGCTCTGGCCGCAGCCGGGACCATCGTTGGGGCTGGGACCATTATTAGTGCCGGGGTCGTTATTAGTACAGATCACTCGAAAAGACCGGTTGAGCAGTCCGCTGTCCACGACCCGGAAACCGGAAGGGGCCGGCAGGCCGAAACGCAGGAACAGGGCCTGGAGCAGCGCCGAGGTCCCTGACATGCGCGCACTCTATCTCCCAGATCATCCTTAACCTGGGCTTTATGTTGTCTGACTAGCCTCGTGTGAACCAGTGGACATCGGGGATCCTCCCCGCGGAACGAACAGGACGAGATTGTCGCGGCCCTGCGATGGGTCGGGTCGCGAGGAGGGCGACGGGTCTATGGCGAACTCGGCGAGGGGGCGGCGCCGCGCGCCCAAACGCCGCCGCCGGTCCCGGGCGCTGGTGCTGGTCCTGGTCAGCATGGCCTTGGTGGCCGGTACCGGGGTGGCCGTCGGCTATGCGTCGCACCTGTTCGCCGGGCATAAGGGGGAGAACACCGACGCTCCCGCGGGCTTGGCTTCGGACTCCAGTACCGACTCCGCGCGGGCCTCCGGGGCCAAACCCAAGGCGAGCCCGAGCAAGACGCCGATGCCGACACCGCCCACCGGAGGGACCGGCACCCGGACGGCGAACCCGCATCCGGCGGTCAAGGCCACCGGACCCGGCACCGTCAGCACTCTGAACGTGCCCTCGGCGGACAGCGACCTGTCCACCCGGCCGGTCGTGGTCTACAAGCCGGCCGTGCCGGACGGCACGGTGCTGCCGGTGGTCTACCTCCTGCACGGCGTGCCGGGCGAGCCCGAGCGGATCATGGAGGCGGTGAAGGACACCCTGGACCAGGCCTTCACCACCGGCGGCCAGGCGCCGTTCGAGGTGGCCGCCCCGACCGGCGGCGGCGACGCGCACAACGACACCGAGTGGGCCGACGCCGCCGACGGCAAGGACCTGGTCGAGACCTATCTGATCAAGAACGTGATCCCGGCGGTCGAGGGTCCCAAGCCGCGCTCGGCCGACATGCGGGCCATCGTCGGCTTCTCCATGGGCGGCTACGGTGCGGCCAACCTGGCCCTGCGGCATCCGGACCTGTTCGGGCAGTTCGCCGCGCTGGCCGGGTACTTCCACGTCGACGACCCGGACGGGATGTTCGGCTCCGACAGCAAGCTGCAAGCCGCGAACACCCCGGACGGCATGGTGAAGCAGGCGGCCGGCAAGCGAGTGCTGCTGCTGGAGGACCAGGACGAGAACGATCCGCTGATCGACGGGGAGGCCGCCGAGTTCGCGCAGCGCCTGCACGACTGCGCCTGCGACGTCGACCTGAACTGGCACATCGAGCCCGGCGGGCACAGCTACGACTTCGTGACCGAGGCGTTTCCCAAGGTCATAGGGTTCCTCGACCAGGGGTTCTGAACCGATTCCGGCCGGAGCGCCGCTCGATGATTCACGTGAAACATCGTGCGGTGCGCTCCGGCAGCCCTCAGGGCTGGTCCTTGCGCCGCGATGGCGCGTCCTCGTCCAAGCCGAGCATTTCCCGCTCTTCTTTGCTCAGCCGCTCGGTCCCTGTGCGCTCGGAGGGAGCCGCCTGCGGCGCATCGGAGGCGGCGGTCGAACCGTTGCCGGCGGGTCGCACCGGCCTTGCCGGGGCCGACGGCGTCGGCGGATTGGTCGGGATGGCGTTCGACTCCGGCGCGCGGGAAGCGGCGGCCGGTGCGGCGGCCGCCCGCGTCCCGGACCTGTCCACCACCACGGTCTCCTTCGGGCGCCCGGTCATCACCAGGGCGCCGATGATCATCAGCAGTCCGCCGCCGAGCGCCCAGGCCACGCCGGCGCCCAAGCCCCGGTTGTCGGAGCCGACGGCGAGTTCCCCGGCCGCCTGGCCCTGGCGGATCATCCACAGGATGGTGAAGCCGGTAGCGATCACACCGGCGACCAGGACCACCATGCGGGACCGCATCACGACGCCGACGGCGGCGACGATCGCCGTGATGAGGAAGACCAGGAAGACCGAGTCCATGATCCCCGACCGGGAGGCGGTGACCCCGCTGCCGAAGACCTCGTAGAACTTGTAGGTGCTCCCGTGCCGACCGGTGTACCAGCCCTGCCAGGGGCTGATCAGCGTGGCTGCCGCGCCCACAACAGCGAGAAGGCTGCCCAGGATGTTGCGCATGTTGTGGCTCCTTCCACCAGCCCCCTCGCGCTTGTCCCCCTTCGCTCGAAACTATGCCGCCGGTCGCCCGGCTGCACCTTGACGGGGCAGCCGGGCGACCGGCGGGCGGAGCTGTGTTTAGCGACTCGTACTGGTGGCCTGTTCCAGTGGCCCCTCTAGTGGGCGCCGACTCGCGCCTTCACCTGACCCGCCACGACGTTCGACACGGCGTTGAGGCCGCCGAAGATGGTGACCGTCCGCAGGTGGGCGGCCAGCGCGGCCAGCTCGTCGCCGATCGGGCCCGGCAGCTCCGCGGGATCGGTCAGCAGCAGCGGCTCGCCGGCGTTGGCCGCGTAGGCGCCGCCGGTCAGCGCGTCGGGGTAGTTCATGCCGCTGGCCACGCCGACACCGGTCGGCGCGTGGCCGAGCGCGGAGACGACGGCGCCGGCCACGGCCGCCGAGGTCCGGTACCGGTCGGAGCCCCACAGCCCCTGATACGTCTTGCCGGCGATGCCGACGTGGTTCCGCACGGCCTTGTCGGCCTGGCCGCCGATCGCCTCGACAGCCCCGTGCGCCTTGATGAAGGCTGCGGTCGCCGGGTCGAGGTCGCTGTCCTGCGACAGCACGATCGGTGCGTCCTCCACCGCGCCGAGCGGCCCGGCCGACAGCGCGTCGGGGAAGTTCTGCCCGGTCGCGACCACGACGTGCTTCGTCGGCCCGAAGCTGGCCGCGACCTGCAGCGCGGTGGTGAAGCGGTCGGCGCCGCCGTAGCGCACCACCTGGTAGCCGAGCGCGCGCACGGCCTTCTCCACATCGCCGTTGACCGCCCCGGTGCCGCCGAGGATGTACACCGTCTTGGTGGTGTCCGGGCCGAGCACCCGCCGGATCTCGGCGGAGACCGCCGGGTCCAGGGAGGTGGTGTCGGTGAGCAGGAGCGGACCGTGCCGGTGCGCGGCCAGCGGCACGCCGGACAGGGCGTCGGGGAAGTTTCCGCCGCGGGCCAGGACGACAGCCTTGGCCTGGCCGGCCGACCACTGGTGCCCGGAGACGTCGACGCCGGTCGAGTAGCGGTCCATCCCCGCGATGCGGACGACGGCGGGGCCGCTGGGCGCCGGGTTCGTCGGCGGCGTGGGGTTGGTCGGCGGCGTCGGCGGCGCCGGCGGGTTGGCGGGGTTCGGTGGCGGGCCGGCCGGGTTGACGACGCCCTGGTACTCGAACGCACCACGGTCGGCGAAGGACGGCGTCCCGACCCCGGTGTTCGGGGAGTTGGCGTCGTCGTAACGCGCGTGGCCGAGGATGTCGGTCGCCTGGAAGCCCGGCGCGGTCGCGTCTGCGGAGTCCACCGGTCCCCAGCCGCTTGTCGGAACGCCGTTCGGGTCAAGCGCCGGCCAGTCGATGATGTCGTGCGCGCCCTGGTGGACGCCGGCGGCGGCCAGGTCGGTGGGCTTGCTGTAGCCCTTGCCGTCCCACATGTACGACCAGCCGGCGATGCCCAGGGCGTTGGAGTCCATGGTGACGCCGGCGGCCGCGTCGTGGTCGACGGTGATGCCGACCAGGTTGGAGCCGGCGACGATGGGCCCGCAGCCGACGTACTGGTCGTGGACCGCTCCGACGTTGTCCTTGAGCGTCACGCCGGTGACGGCACCGGTGACGCTGTAGAGCGACTGGTCGTTGGCGACCACGGTGTTGCTGGTGACGGCGACGTTGTTCGCGGACACCTGGATGCCGCCGACCCCGCACGGGGCGTAGTTCTGGACCACCATGTCGCCGACCCCGTTGCCGGTGACCTGGATCGCCGGGCTCATGCCGTTCACCACGTTGTCGACGATCTTGTTGTTCGGGCCGTCGGAGGCGATGCCCACCTGGGAGTTGTGCGGGGGCGGGAAAGTGGGCCCGTTGCCGTAGCCGGTGATGGTGTTGCCGGAAACGGTCACGCCGGTGGTGCCGTCGTACAGCGTCACGCCGAAACTGGTGGGGTCGTTCATCTCGATCTTGTTGCCGGTGAACGACCCGCCGGTGATGCCGCTGATGGCCACCATCGCCGACCCGCCGCTGCCGGTGTTCACCGTGCTCGGGTCGTGGATCGTGGTGCCGGTGATCGTGATGTTCGAGCCGTTGTGCGCGTCGATGGCGACACCGCTGCACACCGTGATGTCGAAGCCCCGCACGGTGATGTCGTGCCGGCCGTTGATGTCGAACACCCCGCCGTTGAAGTAGTCGTAGCCGCAGAGAGCGGCGTGCAGGAAGACACCGGGGCCGTCGGCCTGGAAGACGATCGGCGACCCGGGCGTGCCGGAGGCAGCCGGACCCGCCATCTCGTTGAGGTAGGTCCCCGGTTCGACCAGCACCGTCTGGCCCGCCGTGACGACCTGCGCGGCCTTGGTGACCGAGCAGAACGGCTGGGCGACCGTGCCCGGAGTGCCCAGGGCGTCGGAGCAGTTCGCTCCGCTGGCGTTGTTGACGTGCAGCGTGGTGGCCCCGGTATCAGCGTGCGCGGCGGTCGGCGCCAGGCCGACGGCGGCGCCGAACGTGGTCAGGGCGGCGAAGGTGACGCGGCGAGCGCGCATGACGAGAACCCCCGTGAGAGGGGCCGGGAAAGGCCCGTTAATGCCCGCGATCACGGGCGCGGGGAGCCTATCGGGCGGTCCGGGTGGTGCGCGTCACGCGAACGACGTACCCCCTTCTACGTCTTCCCTTCCAGGTCATACCGGGTGCCGCGGGCAAAGTTGAGTCTGGTGCGCGCAATCTTTTGACTTCGCGCTCCCTCACCGTGCATCATTGAGCGAACTTGACTCAACCTGCCGCGGGCCCGCCCCACGCTGTGCTTCCTGGAACGGCCAGGGGCGCGCGACAGCGACAAACGAAACGTCTCCTCCGGAGGAATCCCCATGGCACGTCCGGTCGGCATCGACCTCGGGACGACGAACTCCGTCGTCTGCGTCCTGGAAGGCGGCGAGCCCACCGTCATCACCAACGCCGAGGGCTCCCGGACGACGCCGTCCGTGGTGGCCTTCGCCAAGAACGGCGAGGTGCTGGTCGGCGAGGTCGCCAAGCGCCAGGCCGTCACCAACGTGGACCGGACCATCCGGTCGGTGAAGCGGCACATGGGCACCGACTGGAAGGTGCAGATCGACGACAAGTCGTTCACGCCGCAGCAGATCTCCGCGTTCATCCTGCAGAAGCTGAAGCGCGACGCCGAGGCCTACCTGTCCGAGAAGGTCACCGACGCGGTCATCACCGTGCCGGCCTACTTCTCCGACTCCGAGCGCCAGGCCACCAAGGAGGCCGGCGAGATCGCGGGCCTGAACGTCCTGCGGATCATCAACGAGCCCACCGCCGCGGCCCTGGCCTACGGCCTGGACAAGGGCGAGGGCGACCAGATGATCCTGGTCTTCGACCTCGGCGGCGGCACGTTCGACGTGTCCCTGCTGGAGGTCGGCAAGGACGAGGACGGCTTCTCCACCATCGAGGTGAAGGCCACCAACGGCGACAACCACCTCGGCGGCGACGACTGGGACAACAAGGTCGTGGAGTGGCTGGTCACCCAGTTCAAGAACGCGCACGGCGTGGACCTGTCCAAGGACAAGATGGCCATGCAGCGCCTGCGCGAGGCCGGTGAGAAGGCCAAGATCGAGCTGTCCAGCTCCACCGAGACCTCGATCAACCTGCCCTACATCACCGCGTCCGCCGAGGGCCCGCTGCACCTGGACGAGCGGCTGTCCCGCTCCCAGTTCCAGCAGCTGACCTCGGACCTGCTGGACCGCTGCAAGGCGCCGTTCCACAACGTGATCAAGGACGCCGGCGTCTCCATCTCGGTGATCGACCACGTCGTGCTGGTCGGCGGCTCGACCCGGATGCCGGCCGTGGCCGACCTGGTCCGCGAGCTGACCGGCGGCAAGGAGCCGAACAAGGGCGTGAACCCGGACGAGGTCGTCGCCATCGGCGCCTCGCTGCAGGCCGGCGTCCTGAAGGGCGAGGTCAAGGACGTCCTGCTGCTCGACGTCACCCCGCTGTCCCTGGGCATCGAGACCAAGGGCGGCATCATGACCAAGCTGATCGAGCGCAACACCACGATCCCGACCAAGCGTTCGGAGACCTTCACCACCGCCGAGGACAACCAGCCCTCCGTGCAGATCCAGGTCTACCAGGGCGAGCGCGAGATCGCGGCGTACAACAAGCGGCTGGGCATGTTCGAGCTGACCGGCCTGCCGCCGGCGCCGCGCGGCCTGCCGCAGATCGAGGTCACCTTCGACATCGACGCCAACGGCATCGTCAACGTCTCGGCCAAGGACCTGGGCACCGGCAAGGTGCAGTCGATGGTCATCACCGGCGGCTCGGCGCTGCCGAAGGACGAGATCGACCGGATGATGCGCGAGGCCGAGCAGTACGCCGACGAGGACCACCGCCGCCGCGAGGA
>JABFWL010000675.1 GCA_013362315.1 Catenulispora sp.
TCGCCTACGAAACAGCAACCAGAACACCATCAACTACGCTGACACCAGCCGCATAACCCGTGTCCAGAAACCGGGGTCAAGGCCCGCACTCTGATCCCCTCGGCTGGCCAGGTGTTCCGCCGACCGGCGTTGGCGACACTGCTCGTGCTGGAGAACGGTGGCGGGAAGTCCGTACTCATTCGGATGCTGCTTTCCACGGTGCTGCCCGACCGGCAGTCCCGAAAAGGCCGAGGGGCGCTGCGCGCCTACGTGGTATCCGCGTCAGCGCCGTCGCACGTGGTCCTTGAATGGGTCAATGTCCGCTCTGGCGAGACGCTGGTGACCGGACAGGTGCTGGCTCCAGCCGCGGAAAACAGGGTTGAGCGCTTGTTCTACTCGCTGAGCCCCAACGATGTCACAACCATGGCAACACTGCCGTTCGCCGAGGGCAGGCGGCGGCTTCCGATGAACGCTTTTCATGACGCGCTCAAGCGGCTGGACGCCGCCGACAAGGCGCTGCATGTGGAGATCGACAAACGGCAGGGGGAGTGGGAAAACCATTTGCGACGACTCGGCCTGGAGCCAGATCTGTTCGCGGTCCAGCAGGCGATGAACGTCGACGAGGGGGACGCGGCCGAGGCGTTCAAGACCACCACCGGGCGGCAGTTCGTGGAGTGGCTGCTCAGTAAGACACTGGACGCGGAGAACTTCACCGAGCTGGGCAATGCCTTCGCAGGCTATGCCAGGAACATCGGGCGACGCGAGCAACTGCTGTTGGACCGAGACTTCTCCGCAGCCACGGCGGCAGCCGCCCAGCGCCTGGCCTCCCGGCGCACCCAGCAGATCGCCGCAGCCACGGCGGGCCGGACCGCCGCAACAGCGTTGACGCAGCTCGCGGCCGAGGTACAGGAGTCTGTCCAGCGGTCGCAGGACGTGCTGGTCAAGCACCGCGAGGACCGGGGGACCGCGAAGACGAACGCCGCAGAGCAGCAACGGCGCCGCGATCAAGCCGACCTGGTCCACAAAGAGGTGCAACGCACAACTCTGGTCATGCGATGTGACGAAGCACGCAACGAAGCCAAGCAGACCGAGAATCGGCTTGCCGACGAGCGCTCGGAGCTGGCTGCCTGGGTGCTCGCCCCCAAGGTACTGAAAGCTGCCGCCGCACACGAGAGATACCAGGTCGCCAGCGAGCTGCTGGATGCCGCCGAACAGGCTGCGGGAGCTGCCCGGCTAGGCCGCGATCGGGCCGGGGCTCGATTCGCTGGTGCCCTCCAGAGCGCTGGCCAATGGTGCACGAGTCAGGCGGACGACCTCACCGAAAAGAGCGCAAAGGACAAGTCGGACGCGGTCGAGGCGGAACGCCGCGCTGGTCAGGACGAACGACAGGCCACATCCAAGACCGTCCGCGCTGAGCTGCTGGCCGAGCAGGTCAAGGACGTGGACTGCCGTGTGCAGGAGGCGCGGGACCACGGCATCCTCGAGGAGGGAGAATCCGTCCCCGAAGCCGATGTCCGCCTGCGCAACAGGGCCGCCCAGAGCAAGACCGAGGCGAGCAGAAAACGGGAGACCCACAAGCAACTCGGACTGGAAGCCCGCCGGCTCGATGAGGCCGCGAACCAGCTGATTGAACCCGAGGTGAAAGCCCGGCAGGAAGCCGAGGCCGCAGCAGAGGCGGTCAACGACGTTGAGACCGCGGCGGCGGCACTCGCCGCCCAGACACTTGTGCGCGAACTCGCCGAACTCGACAGCGACGATGACGTCCCCGGCGGCGACCCCGCGCTGTGGTTGGAACAGAACGCATCCGCGCTACGCAACCTGGCTAACGCGGCGCAGGCATCGGCCGGCGACCGGCTGGATGCGCTGACAGCCGACAACCGGGCGGACCAGCGGCTGATCGACGCCCTCACCGTCGACGAAGAAGCGCTCATGCCACCGCGTCAGGCTGTCCAGGACCTCCTCGGGCTGCTCGCGGACCACGGGATCACCGCGATCGCGGGCTGGCGAGCCCTGGAGCAGCTGGTGAACCCTCGCCTGCACGCCGAGTCCATCCAGGCCCACCCCGCGCTGGTCGACGGCATCGTGGTGGCCGACCAAGCCACCTTGGACAAGGCGCAGACGGCGCTGACTGACGCCCAGCTGCTGCCGGCCGCGGCAGTGCTCGTCACCACCGCCGAGTCCTTGCCGACAGAGCCGATAGAGCTGAGGACCGGGTTCGTCGTGGAGCCGACACCCGCTCTGCACAATCCGAAGGCCGCTGCTGAACTGCAGGAGCAGGCCGAAGCACGCATCGACAGCCGCAGCCACGCTCTCCACGAACTCACCGAACGCCGGACAGCGGCCTTCCAACTGGCGGGCCGCATCGACAACTGGCTGCTCGACCACCTGGCAGGTGACACCGAACGGCTGCGCTCCGCTGTGGAAACGGCGTCAGCCGCAGCTATCGAGGCCAAGCGCGCACTCGATGCCGCTCGCGGCACATATGCGCAGGCCGTGGACACCCTCGACGAGCATGCTGCCGTCGCTGCGAATGCTGATCAGGCCGCAGCTGACGATGCCCGCGTCGCCGACGTCTTCGGGCGGCTCGCGGCAGATGCCGCCGAGGCCGACAAGAACCGTGCCAAGACAGGCAAACTCGAAGCAGAAGCCAAAGGGCATCGCGCGACAGCCCAGGAGTTCCGCGACGAAGCCGAGCGGCTGCGCAACCGGGCCACCGAATACGCGGTCCAAGCCGAGTCGCTCCGCCGTGACGCCGCCTCGTACGCCGACCGGCTTAAAAAGATCATCTACGGCGATCAGCCACTCAGCCTCGATGAGGGTGGATCCGACCTGGCTGCACTGGAGATTGCCTACCAGGAAGCGGCTGACGGCTTCCGTGCCGTGGAAGTCGGCGAGGACCTGCGCCGGCGCGTCGAGGAGGCGCAGAAGGAAGCCTCGGACCTCGATGCGGCACTACGCGGCGAACCAGCCGGCATCGTGACCCGGGCCGAAGCGCTGGCCTCTTCTGCGCAGGCCGGCAGTACCGAAACCCTCGAGGCCTCAAAGCGGCGGCTGGGCCGGGCCGTGCAGATGCTGGAGGCCGAGTACCGCAAGCTGAGCGAGCGGAGCGTCCGACTGCAGGCGGAGGCAACTGCCGCCGGTCGGCAAAACGGAATGCCATGGGCCAGCCTGGATGCCGACTGGATGCCATCGAGCCCCGCCGAGGGCACGATGCTCACCGAACGAGCGGCCGCCGCGCTGAGCGACGCCGAAGCACTTCTCAAGGCAGCCGGTGAGGCGGATCAGATAGCCGAGCACAAGCTGCACAAGGCCGAAGCTGCGGCTCGTGAGATGACTGCCGTCCACCGCGGCCTTGCCAATGCCGTCCGCAAACTGGAGCTGCCATCCGGCTGCGCACCGTTCGCGGGAACCGCCGACGAAGCACAGCAGGCAACCGACAAGGCGACGGAGGCGTACAGCACAGCGTTCGATCAGCTGCGCGAAGCCAACCAGGCTGTGGACGACGCCATTCTCGAGTTCCGCGAGACCGCCAACCAGAACCGGTTCGGCAAGCTCAAGGCGCCGATCTACAAGCAGCTCACCGAGATTGACAAAATGTCGCTGATCGAGCGCGCCGATCAGTGGGCGGTCCAGCTGACAGGGCGGACCGCGAGCCTGACCACCGACCTAGAGAGCTCCGAACGTCACCGGAAACTGCTGGTCGACCAGCTCAAACACCACACCGGCGAGGCGCTGGTCCAACTGGAGAAGGCCGAGCGGCTTTCCCGCCTCCCCGAAGGCGCCGGAGTATGGGCCGGACGCAGGATCCTGAAGATCGGCTTCAACAAGCCGGAGCCGCAGGTCCTGGCCGTACGGATCGCCGAGACCCTGGACGAGAACGCCCGCACCCAGCCAAACCTCCCCGGCCGTGACCTCGTTCTGCGCTGTGTCGGGGCTGCAGTCCCGCGGGACTTCAAGGTGGAGATCCTCAAGCCTGACTTCGCAGGCGGCGCCGAGTACGCATCGATCAGCGAGATGGGCAAGGTGTTCTCCGGCGGCCAGGAACTCACCGGCGCGATCATGCTGTACTGCACCCTTGCTGCACTGCGCAGCAGGACACGGACCGGAGCACGCAGCGCGAGTCGCCTGGGCGGGATGCTGATCCTGGACAACCCGATCGGCAAGGCCAGCGCCGACTACCTGCTCAGCCTGCAGATGAACATGGCCGCCGCGCTCGGAGTCCAGCTGATCTACACCACCGGGAACATGGAAGACCGGGTACTGGCCACGTTCCCGCTCTGCATCCGGCTACGCAACGACGCCGATCAGCGCACCGGGACACGGCACCTGCACGTCACCGATCGCATCGCAGGCGAGACGACGCCGGACGAGGACGGTGCCACCGGCCGGGTATCTGCCGCGCGCCTGCTGGTGAAACCGTGCGAGCCCGAAAGCACACCTCCTACCAGCCAGGAGGCACGGCAGGAGACCTACGACGAGATGACCGACGACCAATGAGCGACAGCCGGGGTGATGATGAGGCCCCGTGGCAACCGTTGTCGGAATCGGCGGCTAGCCTGGCGGCGATCCTGAACTCGACGACGGAACGCCGCGTTGAGCAGGCCACGATCTTCACGGCTTTCGACCAGGCATGTCCCGGGACGGCCGGCACGACGCAAGGCCGCTCCGTTCTGTCCGCGCTGCTCGATGAACTTGCTGATCATCACCTGATCGATCTGCCGCGCAGTCGTGATGGATGGGACAACGCACAGCCACCGCTGCCGCGCTGGCTCCGTCTGCCCGCACCGCCCAGGCCAGAGTCCAGACCGGTGCGCATGACGACACCGGTGGTATGGCGTCGCGAGCTTTCCTGGGCGAGTGCGGACAAGCTGACCACCACCCAGATCCAGGTTCTCAAGACGGTCAACCGATGGTTGCGCGACACCGACGGGGACGACGACCGACGGGCCGTCGTCCCCATGCGCGAACGCTCCTTGGAGATCTTTGGTGATGAGAAGCGCCTTGACGCGCTTGCGGCCACCACCTTGTTCAGACCAGGCCGCCTCGCCCTGGCCACCCTGTTCGCCAAGCGGATCCCGCCGCCACTGGCCTATGAACGCGTCGGTCACGGTGGCATCGTCCTGGTGATCGAGAACAGCGACACCTTCGACACCGTCGGCGCCCTGCTGGCCGGCAACTGTGGGGGAGTCGGCTGCGTTGCGTTCGGCGGTGGCCACGCTTTCGAGGCCTCCGTCGCCCGAATTGCGAGACTGGACGGCGTGACGGACATCGCCTACTACGGCGATCTCGACGAGGACGGACTGACAATCCCGCAGCGGGCCAACGTCTCCGGCGCAGCACTGGGACTCCCGCCGATCCGTCCCGCCGTCGGCCTTTACAGGCTCCTTCTCCAACAAAACATCCAAGGAGCAGCCCCGAAGCAGGTCGAACCGCTCGTCGCGGAACGACGCGTCTCCTGGCTGCCTGCAACCCTCCGCCGCCCGGTAGCCGACATCCTTGCCGCCGGGAATCGGCTGGCTCAGGAGGCCACTGGGACAGTGCTGCTACGACGCGACGGCTCCTGGCGCAGCGATCTGTGACGACGGGTGAAGCACCCCGCTCCCCCCGTCTTCGGCTCCGTCCATCCGGTTGCCCCCAATCTCGTTACAACGTTCAGATTCGCATTTATGTACCCGTTGGCCGACATGCGTTACACTTTTGGCGCGAGCTGGGCCAGAAGGCTGCTGTTCCGGAGGTATGCGCTGCTGTCCGCTGCCTGCTGCCCAGGCCGCCCTTGGCTGGACCGCCCTCCTTTCCCTCTACCTTCTGGAGTCCGGGTGTCTCCCCCGCCTTCGCGTTCCTCCCATACTGCCGGGGCCGCCAGAAGGGGCCGCACTGCCTCCTCGCGGCGGCCGGACCACGCAGCCACGCCCCCGGCCACCGCGTCTGCCCCAGCAGCGCCCTCGCCTACCCCGGCGGCCCCCGGTCCGGTTCCAGCCACCTTGCACGAGGCCCGCAGCACGCTCCCCCGGCTGATCCGCACCGCGACCGAGGGCACACCCACTCCGCTTGCCCGCGGCACCCACAACGCCCTGCTGACCACCCCAGCCCACGCCAGCGCCCTGGGCTTCGACCTCACCCACGCCGCGGTGTACGGGATCGCGGACGCCCGCAAGAAGCTCGGCGACCTGATTCACCTGGCATCACAAGGCCGTCCCCAGGTTTTGCGCCGCCACACCACGCCAGTGGCCGTGCTGTTGCCCGCCACCGCCGACGGCACCGCCCTCCCAGCCGCCGAGTCCGGCACCGCCGCCGTACACAGTCAGCAGGACGCCGCCGCAACTGCCGAACCGGACGACCGATCGGCCCGCCTGCCCGGCACCACCCGCCAGCCACTTGAGGCGCCAGGGCCGGAAAGGACTGACACAGATACTGTTCCAACCGGCCGGATGGCCGGTACGCCCCCACAATCCGGCACATGCTGCACCATCGTTCCATCAGCGCCAGCCCCCTATGACAACGGAGTTGACGCACCCGACGTCCGCCATTTCCCAGCAGCGCCTGGCACTCCAATTGCTCCCGTGACGCCGGTTGTGCCGCGCGCCTCAGATCGCCTGGCCCTGCTCGGTCAGGCCCTGGACAGCGTCCTCACACCCACCACCGCTAACGCCGCGTCCAGCGAAACCGACGTGCAATCGGGCTTGCCGACCGGCATCCCCAGCCTCGACCAGGCCCTCGGCGGCCTGCAGCCCGGCCGTTTCTACCTCGTGGCCGGCGAGCCCGGCATCGGCGGCAGCCTGATCGCCACCGCCGCAGCTCGCACCGCAGCCCTCGACCACCACCAGCCAGTCCTGTACGCGGCCTCAGGCCTGACCCGGGCGGATGTCGCCGCGCGAGTCGCCGCAGCGCACCTGAGCATCGACTACCGGACCTTGCGCAACCGGCAGTTGAGCCCCGCCGAGCAAGGAGAGGTCGCGGCCCTTCAGCACCAGCTCCACACCGCCGCACCCCTCTACATCGACGACGGCGCCGACCTGACCGCGGCCGCGGTCGTCGAGAGCGCCGCTGACCTGCCCAGTCTGGCCCTGCTCGTCGTGGACCGTCTCCAGAGCGCTGACGATCCCCGCCTGCCGCTGTCCGGGTCGCGGCTGGTCGAAGCCGCCCAGGCCCTGGCCCACCTCGCCCGCACCGCCCACGTCCCGGTTCTGGCCGCGCTCGACACCACCGACCCCGGCCTCGTCGCGGCCCTGGGCCTGGACGTCACGCTCACCCTCACCCCCCACACCGACCCCCTCCGCAGCTACGAGCCCGCCCCCAGCCCCACCACGACCGATCAGGTCGACGTGACCGTGACCGAACGCGACCTGGGCGTGCAGGCCACTGTGACCCTGCACGCCGACCGCGCCCACACCCGCCTCACCGACCCCGTCGACCCCTACGCCGGCATCCGCGAACTCACCGACGAAGAACTCGCCGCCATCAAGCCGTACCCCTCCCTGACCGGCCCCGCCGACGACCCCGTCACCACCGACACCCCGGCACCCGCCGCAGCCGCGCCCGCCTTTGGACACCAGGCGCCGGCCGCCGCCGCTTCGATGCCTGCACCTGGCTCCTCGCCGCCGCCGGCGTCCCGGCCCGGACATGCCGCACCCGACGAGGACACCGCCTCCGCTCCCGCATCCGACGCCCGGCCGGTCGACGCCCACCCCGGCCAGGACCCGCATACCACCGCGCCCGACCCAGGGGCGGCCCTCGCGGCGCCCACGGGGCCCGCCCCGGACACCCCGGGCGGGCCCGCCCCGGCCGGC
>JABFWL010000512.1 GCA_013362315.1 Catenulispora sp.
AGGTCGCCGCGCTCCCGCGTCGCCACGCGGTAGCGCCGCACCTCCTCCACGTCCGGCACCCGTCGGCACGACAGTGGCCCCAGCCCGGCCGAGAGCAGCGCCGAATACACCGCCTCGCCGGTGGGCCGGTCGTTGATCACGCCGCGCGCCCAGCGCCAGCCGAAGGCGACCAGCCGGCCCAGCAGCACCGTCTCGGCCAGGCTGATCAGCGTCGCGTCGCCCTGGATCAGGGTCACGACGCCGTACGCGATCAGCGCGATCCAGGTCGCGGTCTGGAAGTTGTGCCGGTTCCCGAAGCCGATGATGGTCAGGTAGGCGACCACCGTCGTCAGATAGATGTGGAACGCCGCCGTGTTGCCCGCGGCGTTGTGCGGCAGCGTGAGCGCCTCGCTGATCGACTTCGGCGTGTGGGACGACGCCACCATCGCGTTCAGCCCCACCGCGGTGAGGTACGCCATCGCGGCGGACAGCACCGAGTCCACCACGCGCCGCGTGTCGCGCCGGTACAGCCGGTCGATCGCCAGCACGATGGGAACCACCGCGAGCAGAACCGACGTCACCCCCAGTACGAGGCCCAGCGGCAGCTTCTGGTCGGCCGACAGCTTGGAGATGTCCGACTCGGCGCCGCGGGTGGTGCCGCCGGCGACCATCCCGAGGCCGAGGAACAACAGCATGAAGACACAGCTGGCCACGGCCCGCAGCAGGTCGGCGGGCCGGCGTATGCGGCGCGGCTCGGGCGGCTCGTCGATGACCGGGGTGTGGCCCGGGGGCGGCGGGGCGGAGGCCGGGCCCGGGCCGAGCGCGGGCAGGCTGGCAGCCGGCGTGACGGCCTCGACCGGACCCGGTCGGGCCGGTGAGGCGGTGCCGGGCTCCCCTGCCACTGTCCACCTGTCTTCTGGTCTTGTGTTCATGTTGCGCCGTGCCGCACTACGATCCGGCCGGACAGAAGGACGATAGTCCCTGGCGGCCCGCCCGTGCGGCGACTGTGGCCGGATCGGGTTGATCGTCCCACGCCGCCCCCCTGCCGGGCGCGCGGGATTACGTCGACGGGAGTGATGCAGGTGCCGGATCCGCTCGAACTGCCTCCGTACGTGGAGCGGGTGTTCGACGTCGTCGACCGGATCCCGCCGGGCCGGGTGATGGCCTACGGCGACATCGCGGCGCTGCTCGGCGCCGGCGGCCCGCGGCAGGTCGGCACGGCGATGGCCCGCTACGGCGGGGCCGTCGCCTGGTGGCGGGTGGTGCGCAGCGACGGCGGCTTCCTGCCCGGCCACGAGCGGGAGGCGCTGGCCAACTACCGCGAGGAGGGCACGCCGCTCAAGCCGGACGGCGGCCGGATCGACATGGCCCGGGCCAGGTGGTGGCCGGAGGACGGAAAACAGGACTCAGAGCAGGACTCGGAACAGGACTGAGGGCGGGACTGAGCCCCTGAGTCGCCGCCAGTCTCCGCCAATCCCCGTCAATCCCCGTCCATCCCCGTCAATCCCCGTCTCCCGGTGCCACCAGCCCGGTCTCGTACGCGACCACGACCGCTTGGGCCCGGTCCCGCAGCGACAGTTTGGTGAAGATGTGCGCCACGTGCGTCTTCACCGTCGCCTCCGACAGCACCAGCTCTGCGGCCAGCTCGGCGTTGGAGCGGCCGCGCCCCATCAGCGTCAGGATCTCCCGCTCGCGCGGGGTCAGCGCCGCCAGATCGCGGTGGACCGCGGCAGTCCGTGCGGCGGCGCCGGAGCCCGACGCGGCATCCGTGGTCGGCGCCGCGAACTTCTCCACCAGCCGCCGGGTGATCGACGGCGCCAGCAGCGCGTCGCCGGTGTCCACCAGCCGCACGCTCGCCACCAGATGCTCCGGCGTGACGTCCTTCAGGAGGAACCCCGAGGCGCCGGCGGCCAGCGCCGCGTAGACGTACTCGTCGAGGTCGAACGTGGTGAGCATCAGGATCCGGCAGGCGGGATCGGCGGCCAGGATCCGGCGCGCCGCCTCCACGCCGTCGAGCTCGGGCATGCGGATGTCCATCAGCACCACGTCGGGCCGCAGCCGGGCGGCCGCCTCGGCGGCCTCCAGGCCGTCGGCGGCCTCGCCGACGACGTCGATGCCGTTCGCGGCGAGGATCATGCGGAAACCGGTGCGGACCAGGGCTTGGTCGTCGGCTATCAGGACACGGGGGTTCATTGGCTATCCACGGTGACGGGCGGCGGTGGGTGACGGGTGGGCGCGTCCAAAGGTATCTTCGCGCGGACCCGGAACCCACCCCCGAGGCGGCGGCGGGCGTCCAGGTCACCGCCGTAGACAGCGGCCCGCTCCGTCAAGCCGATGAGGCCGCGGCCGGTGCCGACCGGCTCGCCGCTCGCGGCGCCACCGGCGGTCAGCACTTCGATCCGCAGGTACCTGTCGTCATAGCGGATCGTCAGCTCGGCGCTCGTGCCGCCGTACTTCAGCGCGTTGGTCAGCGCCTCCTGCACGATCCGATAAGCCGTCGCGTCGATCCCGCCGGGCAGCGGCCTCGGTTCCCCGGAGATCCGCACCTCCACCGGCAGCCCGGCGAAGGCGATCTTGTCGACGAGGGCTGACAGCCGCGCCAGCGTCGGCTGCGGCGTCAGCCCCGAGCCCTCCTCGTCGCGGCCGTCGGGAGCCGGGGCCAGCACGCCCAGCAGGTGCCGCAGCTCGGTCATCGTGGCGCGGCCCGCGCCCTCCACGGCGAGCAGCGCGTTCTCGGCATCCCCGGCGCCGCCGGTGTCCGCCGCGCCCGCCGCCAGCACCTGCCGCGCCGCCCCGGCCTGGATCAGCATCATGCTGACGTTGTGGCTGACGATGTCGTGCAACTCCCGCGCGATCCGCGCGCGCTCGGCGTCGACCGCGGCCTGCGCCGCGCTCTGGCGCTCCCGCTCCAGCAGCCAGCCGCGCTCCTCCACGGACCGGGCGTGCCGCTGCCGTTCGCGGCGCAGCAACTCCGTGAGCGACGCGATCACGCCGCAGGCTACAACGAGCGCCACAACCAGAACCCACACCATCTGCCCGCGCCCTCCCGTATTCCTACATCCCCAGGATGAGAAGCCCGCCCGATTACCACCACGGACCGATGAGCCCAGGTGAGCCCCCACCCTACGGTGATCACATGACCTCCACCGAGCCCATCGTCCGCCTCGACGACGTCCGCAAGGACTTCGGCGACACCGCCGCCGTCGACGGCGTCACCCTGCACATCAGCCAGGGCGAGGCCGTCGCCGTCATGGGGCCCTCCGGCTGCGGCAAGTCCACGTTGCTGAACCTGGTCGCCGGGCTGGACCGGCCGAGCTCGGGGCGGGTCGTGGTGCACGGCGAGGACCTGTCGGCGCTGAACGAGACCGGCCTGGCGCTGTTCCGGCGCCGCCGGATCGGCATGATCTTCCAGTTCTTCAACCTCATCGACGACCTGCCGGCCCTGGACAACGTCGCGCTGGCCGCCCAGCTCACCGGCACGCCGGCGGGCCAGGCCCGGCGCCGCGCGCTGGAACTGCTGGGGGAGCTCGGCATCGCCGACCGCAAGAACACCTACCCGCAGCGGCTGTCCGGCGGCGAGCGCCAGCGGGTGGCGGTGGCTCGGGCCCTGATGAACCGGCCCGCGCTGCTGCTCGCCGACGAACCCACCGGCGCGCTGGACAGCCGCTCCAGCGAACAGGTGATGGATCTGCTGATCGACCTGAACCAGCTCGGCCAGACCCTGCTGTTGGTGACCCACGACCCGCGCCTGGCCACCCGCTGCGCCAGCCGCCTGGTCGAGGTCGCCGACGGCCGGATCGTCGCCGAGCGCGCGCTGGAGAGGACCGCGTGAGCGCCGTGGCGAAGCTGAAGAAGCCCTTCCGGTTCACCCAGGGGCCGGTCTGGCGCGCCTCCCGCGCCATCGTGAAGCGTCGCAAGGTGCAGACCTTCGTCATCGGGATGGTGGTCTGCGTCTCCGCGATCAGCGCGGTGCTCGGCCTGGGACTGCTCCAGGCCTCGACCGGTCCCTTCGAGCACGCCTTCGGCCGGCAGGACGGCGCGCACGCCGTCGTGTCCTTCGACACCGCGAAGGTTTCCGAAGCACAGCTGGCCGCGACCGGGCACGCGGCGGGGGTCACTGGCGCCGCCGGGCCGTTCCCGGCCGGTTCCGTCTCGTTGGTCCTGGGCCCGGACGGCGACCACGCCGAGCGCGTGACCGTCGTGGGCCGGCCGCAGCCGGGCGCCGGCGAGGTGGACCGCGTCAACCTGTGGAGCGGCCGGTGGGCCACCGCGCCGGGGGAGATCGTGCTGAACGTGCCACCCGGCCGCCGCCTGATGGGCCCGCCCGGGCAGGGCCCGAACGTCACGACGACCGTCACCGGACCGGGCCTGCCGACGTTCACCGTGGTCGGCTACGCCTACTCGGTGTCGGCTTCCGGCGACGCCTGGGTCGCGCCGAGCCAGATCGCGGCGCTGCACCCGGATCATCTGGAGATGCTGTACCGATTCCAGAACGCCGGCGGCGACGACCAGGTGAAGGCCGGCCTGGCGCGGGCCACCGCCGGCCTGCCCGCCGACGCCCTCATCGGCTTCCAGTCCTGGCGCACCACCAGGGCCTCGATGCTGGCCAAGCTGGAGTCGCTGTTGCCGATGCTGATCGCCTTCGGGGTGCTGGCGCTGGCGGTGTCCGTGCTGATCGTGCTGAACGTGGTCGGCGGCGCCGTGGTCGCCGGCCACCGGGACATCGGGGTCTACAAGACCATCGGCTTCACCCCGCGCCAGGTGGTGAACGTGTTCGTGGCGACCATGGCGGTGCCGGCGGTGGCGGGGACCGTGATCGGGATCCCGGTCGGGAACCTGGTCGGGCAGCCGCTGCTGGACAAGGCCTTCGACTCCCTCGGGGGGCAGCAGGGCATCAGCCCGCTCGCGGACGTCGCCTGCCTGATCCTGGTACCGCTGGTGGTCGGCCTGGCCGCCTACCTTCCGGCCCGGCGCGCGGCGGCGATGTCGGCGAACGCCGCGATCTCGGCCGGAGCGGCCCCGCGGCGCGGCCGGGGTCTGACGATCCAGCGCCGGCTCGCCGGCTCCCGGCTGCCGCGCTCCCTGAGCATGGGCCTGGGCCTGCCGTTCGCCCGGCCGGCCCGCAGCGCCCTGACGTTCGCGGCGGTCCTGCTCGGCGTGACCACCGTGGTGTTCGCCAACGGCCTGGCCCGCGCCATGACCGGGGTCTCGGCGGCTTCGGACCGGATCGGGGCGGTGAGCTACGACGTCGGCCACGATCCGAAAACGCCGGCCGCCTTGGACCGGACGTCGATGGAGAAGGCGATCCGCGGCACCTCCGGTGTGGACGGGGTCGCCGGGGTCACCCGGGGCATGGTCGGGGTGGCCGGCATGACCACCGCGGTCGACGCCGAGTTCTACCAGGGCGACTCGGCGAGGATGGGCTGGGCCATGGTGAAGGGCCACTGGCTGGACGGCCCGAACCAGATCGTGGCGCCGGCCCGGTTCCTGAACCGGCACCACCTGGCGCTCGGCCAGGTCCTCACGCTCGAACTGGACGGCCGCACCGCGCGCGCCACCGTCGTCGGCGAGGACGTCACCGGCGGCGACAGCATGCTGATCGCCGACTGGGCCACCCTCCAGCAGCTGGACCCGGGCCGGGGGGCCGACGCGTTCGAGGTGCACACCGCCACCGGTGTGGATCGCCAGGCCGTGGCGGCGAAGCTGCGGGTCTTGGACCCGGCCTGGTGGGTGCAGGTCCGCGACTACGGGGATCCGAACGCCGGCATCAAGTACTTCTCGACCTTGTTCACCGTGATCCTGAGCCTGGTGGCGGCGCTGGGCGTGTTCAACACCGTGCTGCTGAACACCCGCGAGCGGCGCCGGGACCTGGGCATGCTGAAGTCGATCGGCATGACCCCGCGCCAGGTGGTGGCGATGATCGTGACCTCGATGGGACTGCTCGGCCTGGCCGGCGGGATCGTCGGGCTGCCGCTGGGCTACCTGGTCTATCAGGCGGTGATGCCGCTGATGGCCCACGCGCAGGGCCTGGACCTGCCGGCCGGCCTGACCGACGTGTATTCGGCGCCGCTGCTGGCCTGGATGTTCCTGGCCGGGGTCGGGATCGCAGTACTCGGAGCGTTCGTGCCGGCACGCTCGGCGGCGCGGCTGTCGATCTCGGAGGTATTGCGCAGCGAGTAACGCTGAGGTCGGTGATCGATTACCGAATCGGTTTCGGCATGATGAGGGACCCGTCGGGAGTACTCCGGGCGGGTCCTTTGCGTGAATGCCGCCGTGACGGTCGGTGGTCTGTGTTGTCATAGAGGACCGTGGTGTATCAGCCGGGTATACCCGCTGGCGAAGGGTTCGAAACCTTGTTCGATGTCGAAGCTCCGCCACAGGTCAGCGGTCCTCCGCTGGACCCGGCGCAGCGCCGCGTCGTCGAACACGCGTCCGGACCGCTCCTCGTCCTCGCCGGTCCCGGGACCGGCAAGACACACACCCTGGTCGAGGCGGTCATCGCCAAGACTGATCCGGATCGCGCGGCCCTGCGCCCCGACCAAGTCCTGGTCCTCACCTTCAGTCGCAAAGCCGCCGCCGAACTGCGCGACCGCATCGGCCGGCGGCTTCCGAACAGCGGGATCGCGCCGCTGGCGACCACCTTCCACTCCTTCTGCTATGCGCTGGTCCGCCGGTTCCAGGACCCTGACTTGTTCACTGAGCCGATCCGCCTGCTCTCCGGACCCGAACAAGACGTGTTCGTGCGCGACTTGGTGGCCGGCAGCCTGGAGACCGGCATAGGGGGCGGGGCGCTGGGGGAGCGGATCCAGTGGCCGCAGGACCTGCGCGCCGCGCTGGGCACCCGCGGTTTCGCCGAGGAGCTGCGGACCGTCCTGGCCCGCGCGCGCGAGCTCGGCCTGGACCCGACCGAACTGGCGCGGGCCGCCCGGAAGGCCGAGCGCGGCGACTGGTACGCCGCGTCGGCCTTCTTCGAGGAGTACCTCGACGTACTCGACGTCCAAGGCGTCCTGGACTACGGCGAGCTGGTGCACCGCGCGGTCCTGCTGGCCGGGCAGGAGGACGTGCGGCGCGAGCTGCGGCACGACTTCCGCGCGGTGTTCGTGGACGAATACCAGGACACCGACCCGGCACAGGTCCGACTGCTCCAGGCGCTCGCCGGCGACGGCGCCGACCTGGTGGTGTTCGGCGACCCGGACCAGTCGATCTACCAGTTCCGCGGCGCCGACGTGCGCGGGATCCTCGACTTCCCCGAGGCCTTCCGCCGGATGGACGGCTCGCTCGCCGACACCGCCGTGCTGCGCACCTCGCGCCGCTGCGGCCCGGCGCTGCTGAAGGCCTCCCGCGAGCTGACGCGGCGGATGCCGGTGCCGCTACTGCCGGTGGAGAAGGTGCGCGAGCACCGGGATCTGGAGGCCCGGGGTCCGCAGGCCGATGGCGAGCCGATTCAGGGCTCGGTGCAGGTCTTCACCTTCCCGACCCCGAGTACCGAGCTGGACAACATCGTCGATCTGGTCCGGCGCGCGCATCTGGAAGACGGCGTCCCGTGGGATGAGATCGCGGTGCTGGTCCGCTCCGCGACGCGCTCGATCCCGGCGCTGCGGCGCGCGCTGATCGCGGCCGGCGTCCCGGTCGACACCTCCGGCGACGAGCTGCCGCTGGCCGCCGAGCCCGCCGTCGCGGTGCTGTTGCAGGCGCTGCGGGTGGCGGACGACGAGCAGGCGCTGACCCCGGACGTCGCCCGGTCGCTGCTGTCCGGTCCGCTCGGCGGCATGGACGCTTTCGAGCTGCGCAAGCTGGCGCGGGCGTTGCGCGCCGAAGAGCGCGCGGCTAATCAGAACGCTGTAGCGCCGGAGCCCCAGGAGATCACCGAGGGCACCGTGAACGGCGTCCGGCCCAGCGAGGTGCTGCTGCGTGAGGCGCTGGCCGAGCCGGCGCGCCTGATCGCCATGGACGAGGACGTGGCCAGGCCCGCCTACCAGCTCGGCATGCTGCTGCTGCGCACCCGCCAGATCCTGCGCGGCGGCGGCTCGGTGGAGCAGGCGCTGTGGGAACTGTGGAGCTCGACGCGCTGGCCTGAGCGGCTGGAGCGCACGGCGCAGCGCGGCGGCAACACCGGCCGCGCGGCCGACCGCGACCTGGACGCGCTCTGCGTGCTCTTCGACTACGCCTCGCGCGCCGAGGACCGCGCGACCGGACGCGGCGTCCGCAACTTCATCGCCGACCTCGAAGCCCAGGAACTGGCCGGCGACTCGATGGCGGCGCAGTCCTCGCGCGGCGGCGCCGTGCGCCTGATGAGCGCGCACAAGTCCAAGGGCCTGCAGTGGCGCTTCGTCATCGTGGCCGGGGTGCAGGACGGCCTGTGGCCGGACCTGCGGATGCGCGGCTCGCTGCTCCAAGCCGACCTGATCGGCCGCCACGGCTTGCGGTCCCCGGAGGACATTCCCACCGCGGCGACGCTCCTGGCCGAGGAGCGCCGTCTGTTCTATGTGGCGGTCACCCGGGCGCGGGAGCGGCTGGTGGTCTGCGCCGTCGACAGCGCCCTGATCGGGGATGACGCCGCGGCCGAGGCGCCGTCACGGTTCGTGTACGAACTCGGCGTCGACGTGCAGCCGCTGCCCGGCCTGCGCAAGCGCGCGCTGGCCATTCCGGCGCTGGTGGCCGACCTGCGTCGGGCACTGACCGACCCCAAGAGCTCCGACCAGCTGCGGCAGGCCGCGGCGGAGCGGCTGGCGCGGCTGGCTGACGCCCAGGCCGGCGACGGGCGGCCGATGGTCCCGTCGGCCCATCCCGACAAGTGGTGGGGGCTGCTGGAGCAGACCGACTCCGAGCAGCCGGTTCGCGACCCGGACAAGCCGCTGCTGCTATCGGCCAGCCAGGTCGCGGCCATAGACGAGTGCTCGCTGCGGTGGTTCCTGGACCACGAGGCCGCCGCGCACGAGCAGAAGACCGTGGCCCTGGGCTTCGGCAACGTCGTGCACGTGCTGGCCGACGAGGTCGCCAAGGGTGACACCCCGGCCCGGCTGGACGTGCTCATGGAGCGGCTGGACCGGGTGTGGGACCGGCTGTCGTTCGAGGCGCAGTGGCAGTCGCCGCAGCAGAAGGCGGAGGCGCGGGCCGCGCTGGAGCGGTTCCTGGCCTGGCACGTGACCGACCGCGGCCGGCTGCTGCACTCCTCGGAGCAGGAGTTCGACGTGCGGCTCGACGTCGGTTCCGAACAAGGAGGGGACTTCCAGCTGCGGATCAGGGGCTCCTTCGACCGGGTGGAGACCGACGAGGCCGGGCTGGTCTACGTCGTGGACTTCAAGACCGGCAAGAACGTGCCGACGAAAAACGAGGCGCAGGAGCATCCGCAGCTGGCGGTCTACCAGCTGGTGGTTCGCGAGGGCGCGATCAAGGGCGTCTCGAACGAGTCCGGCGGCGCGGAGCTGGTGTTCCTGCGCGAGCCGGACTCCTCCGGGATGCCGAAGACCGCCGACCAGGCCCCGCCGATGGAAGCCCCGGGGGACACCCCGATTGAGAAGAAGCTCGCGAAGATGGCCGCGCGGGTGCTGGATGAGAACTTCGCCGCCTACGGCGAGAAGCAGTGCGGCACATGCGTCTTCCGCAAATGCTGCCCGAAACAGCCCGAGGGAAAGCAACTCCTTTGATCCGGGACACCGAAGATCTCAAAGCTCTGCTCGGGGTTCCCTACACGGAAGAACAGCTCGAAGCCATCACGGCTGCGCTGGAGCCGGCCGTCATCGTGGCCGGCGCCGGGTCGGGGAAGACCACCGTGATGGCCGCGCGCGTGGTGTGGCTGGTCGGGACCGGCCAGGTCGGGCCGCACCAGGTGCTGGGGCTGACGTTCACCAACAAGGCCGCCGCCGAGCTGGGCGAGCGGGTCCGCAAGGCGCTGCGCAAGCTCGAGGACGAGGAACTGGACGACCCTGACAGCGACCTCGAGGAGTCGGTGGGGGAGCCGACCGTCTCGACCTACCACGCCTACGCGGACCGGCTGATCAAGGAGCACGGCCTGCGGCTGGGGCTGGAGCCCTCGGCCCGGCTGCTCGCCGACGCCACGCGGTACCAGCTGGCCGTCACCGCGGTGCGCGGCCCGAAGGAGCTGAAGTACTTCAAGGGCAAGGTCGCCGACCTCGCGGACAAGGTGCTGGCGCTGGACGGCGAGCTGAGCGAGCACCTGGTGTCGCCGGTCGAGCTGCGCGAGCACGAGGAGGCGTTCATCGGGCAGGCCGAGTCGTTCCGCGATCCGCGCAACGGCAAGGCCAAGCGCGGCTACACCGACTTTCTGAAGGCCGCCGAGGTCGCCAAGCAGCGGATCGAGCTGTCGGAGCTGGTCGAGCGGTATCGCGACCTGAAGCTGCGCCGGGACCTGATCGACTTCGGCGACCAGATGGTGCTCGGCGCGCGGCTGGCCGAGGAGCGGCCCGAGGTCGGGGTGATCGAGCGCGAGAAGTTCAAGGTCGTCCTGCTCGACGAGTATCAGGACACGTCGGTGGCGCAGCGGCGGATGCTGGTGGGTTTGTTCGGCGGCGGACATCCGGTGACCGCGGTGGGCGACCCCTGCCAGTCCATCTACGGCTGGCGCGGCGCCTCGGTGGCGAACCTGGACGACTTCCCGGAGCACTTCGCCCGCGCGGACGACACCCGCTCGCGCGGCTACGCGCTGAGCGAGAACCGGCGCAGCGGCGGGCATCTCCTGGAGTTCGCGAACGTGGTGTCCGAGCCGCTGCGCCAGAAGCACACCGGGGTGCGGCAGCTGCGGCCGTCGGAGGAGAAGGCGGACAAGGGCTGGACTCGTGTCGGGCTCTTGGAGACCGCCGAGGACGAGGTCAAGTGGATCGCGCGCATGGTCGCCGACGCGCACTATCGCGGCGGCATCGCGCTGCGCGAGATCGCCGTGCTGGTGCGCAAGGGGAACCAGATCCCGCCGCTGTATGAGGAGATGCACGCGCAGGGGCTCCCGGTCGAGGTCGTCGGACTGTCCGGGCTCGTGCACCTGCCGGAGGTCGCGGACCTGATCGCGATGCTGGACGTGCTCGACGAGCCGATCGCCAACGCCTCGCTGGTGCGGCTGCTCACCGGGCCGCGCTGGCGGATCGGGCCGCGCGACCTGGCGCTGCTGGGGATGCGGGCCCGGGAGCTGGTCCGCGACCCGGCGGACTACGCCGACCGCGCCGGCCGGGACCGGCTGGCCGAGGCGGTCGCCGGCTCGGATCCGACCGAGGTCGTGTCGCTGTCCGACGCGATGGCCGATCCCGGTCAGGACCTGCCGTTCTCCGAGGAGGCGCGGATCCGGTTCGCGCGCTTCGCCTCCGAGATCAGGATCCTGCGCCGCCGGCTGTCCGAGCCGGTGCTGGACGTGCTGCACCGGGTGATCTCGGTGACCGGGCTGGACGTGGAGGTGGCGGCCTCGCCGAAGCTGGTGGCGCAGCGCTCGGCCGAGACGCTGGCGGCGTTCCTGAGCCGGGCCGCGGACTTCCAGGACCTGGAGGGCGACCAGTCCGTGACCGCGTTCCGGGCGTATCTGAAGGCGGCCGAGCGGCACGAGCGGGGGATCGACGCCTCCCTGCCGTCGCAGGGCGACTCGGTGAAGCTGCTGACGATGCACAAGTCCAAGGGCCTGGAGTGGGACGCCGTGTTCGTGCCGCACCTGGCCGGGTCTGGGCAGAAGCCGCGGGAGTCCTGGGTCGGTTCCGGAGCGGTGCTGCCGTATCCGCTGCGCGGAGACGCCGAGCACCTTCCGGTGCTGGACGACGCCGGGAACACCGCCGCCTTCAAGGCTTTCAAGGAGCAGGCCAAGGAGTACGAGTCCTGGGAGGACCTGCGCCTGGAGTACGTGACGGTGACCCGGCCGCGGTACTACTTGACCGCCTCCGGCCACTGGTGGGGGCCGACGCAGAAGCGGCGGCGCGGGCCGGACGCCTGGCTCGCGGCGCTGCACGAGCACTGCCGGGACGGGCACGGCGAGGTGGTGGTCTGGGCCGAGGAGCCGGAGGCGGAGGCGGTGAACCCGAGCCTGGGCGCGGTCGAGGCGCGCTGGCCGGTGCTGCCGGACGCCGAGGCGGCGGAGCGGCGGCGGATCGGCGCCGAGATGGTCATGCAGGCGCTCTGGCGGCGGCAGGCTGCGGGGGTGCCGCAGCAAACCGTTGCCGAGGAAGCCGACGCGCCTGTCGCCGACGTTCCCGTACAGCGCGACGCCGAACCGCCGGTCTCTGACGCCGACCATGCCGCCACCGCCGAGGACCGCGCGGCCATCGCCTCCTGGGACCGCGACCTCGAAGCCCTGCTGGAAGAGCTCAAGCGCGGCAGTGCGATCCAGCGCTACGCCCCGCTGCCGCCGTCGATGTCCGCCTCGCAGCTGCTGCGCTACCGCACCGACCCCGCCCGGTTCCGGCGCGAGCTGGCGCGGCCGATGCCGCAGCCGCCGGCGCCCTCGGCGCGGCTGGGGACGAAGTTCCACGCGTGGATCGAGTCGCTGTTCGGGCAGCAGGCGCTGTTCGAGTACGAAGACCTTCCCGGTGCCGCGGACGAAGACATCGCCGACGAGGTGGATCTCAAGGAACTGCAGGACGCGTTCCTGCGGACGCCGTGGGCCAACTCCGTCCCGGCCGTCGTGGAACAGCCCTTCCAAGTGGTCCTTGCCGGACGAGTGGTGCGCGGACGTATCGATGCCGTGTATAAGACCTCTGCGGGTTGGGAGGTCGTGGACTGGAAGACCTCCCGGTCGCACGACGCCGATCCGGTGCAGCTGGCCGTCTACCGGCTGGCCTGGGCCGAGATGCAGGGCGTGGCCCTGGAGGCGGTCTCGGCGGCCTTCGTCTACGTGCGGGACGGTCAGACGGTCCGGCCGGCCGACCTGCCCGGACGGGACGAACTTGAGAACCTCTTCGCCGAGGGCTGAGACACCTCGCCACGGGAGGCGTCCGTTATGCAAGGGTGCTGAGAGGTCTCGGTCGCAAACCGTTCAGCAGCGGGTCGCCACCCCCGTGTTGAAAGCGTTTTCCCCCAACCCGTACCTTAACCCTCATGCCATCGCGGTACAGGGGAACACATCAGAGGCGGAACATAGCCCAGATGGCTGCGGCACTGATCGCCGCTGCCAGCTTGAGCGGATGTTCCAGCGGCAGTAGCGGCTCGTCGCCGAGGGCGGCGGATGCCGCGGCGGCCAAGTCCTTCACCTACTGGTCGATGTGGAAGGAAAGCGAGCCTCAGGCCACTGCGATCAAAAAGGCGCTGGCCGGGTACCAGGCGGCGACCGGGGTCACGGTGACCGTCCAGTGGCACGGCCGCACCGTGCTGGACGACGTGGCCGCCGCCGTCAAGGCCGGCAAGCCCGCCCCGGACTTGTCCGATGGCAGCATCGACACCATCTTCGGGGCGGTCGCCGGCGGCGTGCCGGTCAACGACCTGACGCAGGTTTATCAGGAGCCGCTGCCCGGCGAGAACCAGAAGCTCGCCGACGTGGTGCCGGACAAGTACCTGCCGCTGCTGGCCGACTCGAACGGCGCGGTGGTGATGATCCCGTACGAGGTGGCGTCCGAGGCGATCTTCTACGACAAGGCCAAGGAGCCGCAGCTCGTCGCGAACCCGCCGCGCACCTGGGACGACTTCGTGAAGGCGCTGGACGCCGTGAAGGCCAAGGGCCAGGCGCCGCTGGCGCTGGACCCGAGCCCGGACAACTGCGCGTACTGGGTGGAGTGGATGTTCGAGCGCGAAGTCGGTCCGGGCCAGTTCAAGCACACCGCCGAGGAGCGCGACCCCACCCACGTCGACGGCGCCAGCCGCTGGGATGACAGCCGGCTGCTCGACGGCGCCCAGAAGCTGGAAGCCCTGATCAAGGGCGGCTACTTCGCCCCCGGCTACGCTACCGAGGACACCGGCGAGAACAGCGCCCACGCCACGGACCAGCAGAACGCCTGGACGCAGGGCAAGGCGGCGCTGCTCCTGGGCGGCACCTGGACGCCCGGCGCGACGAAGCGCGGCGACGACGTCGACAGCTTCGTCTTCCCGTCCATGCCGGACATCGGCGGCATCCGCGCGGACAACTCCGTGGGCGTGAGCTTCTTCGGCTTCGCCCTGCCGAAGGCCGGCAAGAACACCGCCGCCGCGGAGAAGTTCGTCCTCTACTTCATGGCCAAGGACCGGCTCGGGGCGATCTCGTCCGAGGCCGGGGACATGACGCCGCGCATCGACATCGCTGCCCCGCAGGCGCTGGCCTCGGTGCAGCTGGCGCTCACCAACCGCACCGTCTTCTCGGACCAGGACGCGCTGATGCGCGACGACTCCAAGTGGTACACCACGGTGTTCCAGAAGAACGCGGTCGACTTCATGACCGGGAAACTGACCGCGGCGCAGTTCATCAGGAGGCTGAGGGGCGAATCCACCATCTTCTGGCAGGGTGTGCCGGCAGCCAACTAGGTCTTCGCATCCCAAGCGGGGGCCTGCCGGCGAGTATTCAGGGGTGGTGGCCGGGCAGGCGCCGTATCGCCCCTCGGCCGGTCCTTGGGGCGGCGCCCGGATCGGGTTACTGTGAGTCGGTGGCATATCACACGACACTGGATCGGGCCGCGGCGGCGGCCGCCGCGGCCGCCGGCCCCTACGGCGCCTGGAGCGCCGAGCGCCGGCGCGATCTCCTGCACGCCTGCGCCGACGCCCTGGAGGCGGCGCGGGCCGAACTCGTCGAGCTGGCGCGCGCCGAGACCGCGCTGACGCCGGAACGGCTCGACGGCGAGGTCGCCCGCACCACCGGGCAGCTGCGGCTGTACGGCGACCACGTCGCCGCCGGCCGCCACCTGTCGGCGCGCACCTCGAAGGGCGCGGCCCCCGGCGGCGCCGACGTGTGGACGGTCGACGTCCCGCTCGGGCCGGTCGCGGTCTTCGCCGCCTCGAACTTCCCGTTCGCCTTCGGCGTCCCCGGCGGCGACACCGCCTCGGCGCTGGCCGCGGGGTGCCCGGTGGTCGTGAAGGGGCACCCGGCGCAGCCGCTGCTGTCGCGGCGGATCGCCGAGGTGCTGGCCGGAGCCGTCGCCGAGGCCGGGGCGCCGGAGGGCACCTTCGGCTTCCTGGACGCCGAGTCGACCGAGGGCGACCCGAACAAGCTGAGCATCGAGTTGGTGCGGCACCCGGCGATCAAGGCCGTCGGGTTCACCGGGTCGTTCCGCGGCGGCCGGGCGCTGATGGACGCCGCGGCGGCGCGGCCGGAGCCGATCCCGGTGTACGCGGAGATGGGCAGCGTGAACCCGGTGTTCGTGCTGCCGGGCGCGGTCGCGGACGAGGCGGGGCGCGAGAAGTGGGCCTCGGCGCTCGCGGCGGCGGTCACGGGGTCGGCGGGGCAGCTGTGCACGAAGCCCGGCGTGGTGTTCGTCCCGGACACCGAGGACGGCGAGGCGCTCGGCGCCGCCGCGGTGGCCCGGATCGCCGACACCGCCCCGATCCCGATGCTCACCGCCGGGATGGCCGCCGCGCACCGGTCCTGGCAGGAGCGCGCGGCCGGTACGGCCGGCGCGGAGTCGGCGGCCGAGGTCGGACAGGGCGCCGGTCAGAGCGACGGCCAGAGCGGTGGCCAGGGCAAGCCGTTCGCGGTGCAGATCTCTGCGAAGGACTTCGAGGGTGACTACCGCGAGGAGCACTTCGGTCCGGCGACCGTCATCGTGCGGGCCGACCCGGCCGAGTACCCGGCGCTCGCCGGCTCGCTGGAAGGCCAGCTGACCGCCACCGTCATCGCCGACGACGGCAGCGAGCAGGACCGCTCCGCGGCCCGGTCGCTGCTGCCCTCGCTGCTGGCCCGCGCCGGCCGGGTGGTGTGGAACGGCGTGCCGACCGGCGTCGCGGTCGTGGAGGCCATGCAGCACGGCGGGCCGTGGCCGGCGACCTCGGCCGCGTGGAGCACGTCGGTAGGCACCGAAGCCATCCGGCGCTTCGTACGGCCGGTGGCCATGCAGGGCGTTCCCGCCGATCTCCTGGGATGATCGCCTCGTCCGGGCAGGAGTAGTGTCTGCCGCATGACTTCTGCTTCGGACAAGGCCGTCCGTCCGTTCGTCGCCGAGCACGCCGAGGCGTTCTTCGCCGAGCTCTCGGAGTGGCTGCGCATCCCGTCGATCTCCTCGGACCCGGACAGCGCGCCGGACGTCCGCCGGTCGGCCGAGTGGCTGGCGGCGAAACTGCGGGAGACCGGCTTCCCGACGGTGGAGATCTGGGAGACCGCCGGCGGCGCCGGCCTGCCGACGGTCTTCGCCGAGTGGCCCTCCGGCGACGAGGGGGCGCCGACCGTCGCGCTCTACGGGCACCACGACGTGCAGCCGGTGACGCCGCTGGAGCTGTGGGACACCCCGCCGTTCGAGCCCACGGTCAAGGGCGACCGGCTCTACGCGCGCGGCTCGGCCGACGACAAGGGCCAGCTGGCGTTCCACCTGCTGGGCCTGCGCGCGCATCTGGCCGCGACCGGCCGTACCGCGCCGGCCGTGAACCTGAAGATCATCGCCGAGGGTGAGGAGGAGTCCGGCTCCCCGAACTTCCGGGCTCTGCTCCAGGAGCGGCGCGACCGGGTGAAGGCCGACGTCGTCGTGGTCTCCGACACCGGCATGTGGGACCGCGACACCCCCTCCACCTGCACCGGCATGCGCGGCATGATCACCGGCCAGATCGACCTGGCCGGCCCGGCCAACGACGTGCACTCCGGCTCCTTCGGCGGCGCGATCCCGAACCCGCTGACCGAGCTGGTCCGGATCCTGGGCCGGGCGCACGACGGGGACCGGCGGGTCACCGTCCCCGGCTTCTACGACGGCGTGGTCGAGCTGACCGACACCGACCGCGAGATGTTCGCGAAGCTGCCCTTCGACGAGGCGGCCTGGCTGGACAACGCCAAGTCCTCGGCCACCGCCGGCGAGGCCGGGTTCTCCACCCTGGAGCGGGTGTGGGCGCGGCCCACGTTCGAGCTGAACGGCTTCTGGGGCGGGCACACCGGGCCCGGCCACAAGACCATCGTCCCGGCCGCCGCGCACGCCAAGATCTCCATGCGGCTGGTCGCCGGCCAGGACCCGCTGGAGGTGGCGAAGAAGTTCGAGGACTGGTTCTACGCGCAGATCCCGGCCGGCCTGACCGGCTCGCACCACTGGGAGTCCGACGGCGTGAAGCCGTGCATGACCCCGCTGGACCACCCGGCGGTGCAGGCGGTCACCCGCTCGATGGGCAAGGCCTTCGGCGAGGTCGACGCCCCGCGCGAGGTGCTGTTCACCCGGGAGGGCGGCTCCGGGCCGGAGGCCGACCTGCAGGAGGTCATCGAGGCGCCGGTGGTGTTCCTCGGGGTTTCCCTGCCCTCGGACGGCTGGCACTCGCCGAACGAGAGCATGACGATGCCGTTGCTGCTCAAGGGCGCCGAGGCCGCCGCCTACCTGTGGTCGGACCTGGCCGAGAAGCGCTGACAAGCTGAGACACGCCGAGAAGCGCTGAAACTCTGAGAACTCTGAGAACTCTGAGAAGGCTGAGAACGGCACCGGAGCCGGGGAGGACGGGCATGAGCGGTCAGGCACGCTACTTCGAGGGCGAACTGGGGCGGATGCTGCTGGCGCGCTCCGAGGTGGACCGCGCCGCCGAGCGCCGCACCGACGAGGCGTGGCTGGCGGCGGCCTGGTCCGACCCCGGCACCCGGGTCTTCGGGGTCGACGACTCCCGCGCCGAGGCCGTGCTGGATCCGGTGGCCTCCCTGGTGTTCCGGGACGGCGCGTTCTTCGACGCCCGCTACCCCGGCGCCGAGCGGTTCTTCCTGGGCGTGGCCGACGGCACGGCGTACTTCGGCGTGAGCGTCGGCGCGCCCGGTCCGGACGCCGAGCCGACGGCCTCGACCGCGGGCTCGGCCTCCACCCCCGGCGCGGCGCTGACCTCGCCGCAGCCGCCGCCGGCCGAGCAGGCCCCGGAATTGGGGCCGCTGCGGCACGTCCGGGAGATCGCCGCGGTGCTGCCGGACCGCGACGGCGGGCTGCTGGCGCACGCGATCGGCCTGGACAACTGGCACCGCACGCACCGGTTCTGCAGTGTGTGCGGGCACCCGACGCGCACCATCGCGGCCGGCTCGGTCCGCGAGTGCGACCACTGCGGCACCGAGCACTTCCCGCGCACCGACCCGGCGGTGATCATGGCGGTCACCGACCCGGACGACCGGCTGCTGCTGGCCCGCAACGCGTCCTGGCCGCCGAACCGGGCCTCGGTGCTGGCCGGGTTCGTCGAGCCCGGCGAGACGCTGGAGGCGGCGGTGGCGCGCGAGTGCGCGGAGGAGGCCGGACTGCGCGTCACCTCGGTGCGCTACCTGGGCAGCCAGCCCTGGCCGCTGCCGCGCTCGCTGATGCTGGGCTTCACCGCCACGGTCGAGGACCCGAAGCTGACCCTGGACGGCACCGAGCTGGACTGGGCCAAGTGGTACACCCGCGCCGAGATGAAGGAGGCGGTCAGCACCGGCGACCTGCTGATGCTGCCGCTGGAGATCTCGATCTCGCGCCGGCTCGTCAACCACTGGTACGGCGGCGACCCCGCTGCCGGCTGAGCCGGCCGGGCCCGCGGACCCGGGCTCCCCCTGAGTCAGACTCCTTTCTTGAGAACCGCTTGGTAGGGTCGTGGCGTCGAAGGGAGGGGAGGGGAGCCTCATGCTGATACGCCCGCGTCCGCACCACCGGGACAACCACCGAACGGTTGCGGCGCTTTTCGCGCTGACGGCGGCGCTCAGCCTGCTCGCCGGCTGCACGCAGAGCGGCGTCATCGGGCAGGGCTCCTCCAGCGGTGCGGACGACATCATCGGCTCGGTGCTGAACCCGATGAAACCGCCGTCCGCGGCGGGCGGCACGCACCAGGGCCGCGACGGCGGCCTGACCGGCCAGACCGCCCTGCCGTCCTTCGACAACGCCCCGCTGCCCAGCCCGGTCGCCGCCCGCCAGATCGCCGGGCCGTACACGAACAAGACCGGCGCGGTCACCGGCAAGCTGTTCTTCTACCGCTCCGGCGACCAGAACTCCGGGAACTACTACGTCTGTTCCGGCACCGTGGTCAAGAGCAGGAACCGCAGCCTGGTGTGGACGGCCGGGCACTGCGTCCACGACGGCAAGGGCGGCACCTGGCACCTGAGCATGGTGTTCGTGCCGGCCTTCGACAACAGCGGAGGCGACTCCAACGTCGACCCCTCCGAGCTGTCCCAGTACGCCCCCCTCGGCACCTTCCCGGCGGTGCACGTGTGGACCTCCCCGGAGTGGGTGAAGACCGGCGACGAGCACGGCGGCGACCTGGCCCACGACTACGCGGTGATCGAGGTCGGCCGCAACGACGACGGCCGCACCCTGGACGACGCGGTGGAGTCCGCCGGCGCCAAACCCGTCCCCCTGTGGTTCAACGCCCCCACCGGCCAGGGCAAGACTCCGCCGATGACCATCCGCGGCTACCCGGCGGCCGAGCCCTTCGACGGCATGGCGCAGTGGGGCTGCACGGCCGACACTGTGCAGCTGCTGAACGTGACAGAACTGGGCCCGGAGGCCAAGGAGTACCGCGCAGGCTGTGACCTGACCGGCGGCGCCTCCGGCGGCGGCTGGTTCGCCCGCGCCCCGGGCCAAGCCTCCGGCGACGTGTCGCTGGTGACCAACACCTCGGTGGGCAGCGCCCACAACGCCCACGGCGGCAACTGGCTGGCCGGACCGTATCTGGATGCGAAGGCGAAGCAGCTGTTCAGCACGGCGGAGGCGTCGCCCGCGCCGTGAGGGGTGGCCTCAGCGCCCCGGCGAGCCGCCGGCACCCGCCGGAGCCGCCGGACAGACCGGCCCCCCGCCATGGGAATGCGTGACCGCGACGCCCGCGATGATGAGGGCGATCAAGAACGCTGCTGACTTGGCCATCATGGTGTCAGGTGTAGTCGCACCGTGACGGAGCGTCATGCGGTACGGGGATACGCCACCCGAACGTGGGGTACGGAAAAAGGCCGGTCTGGGGCTGACCGGCCTTGGAACAGCTTTAGAACGAGCTCAGAAGGGCTCAGAGGGGCTCAGATCCCAGCAGCCTGCTTCACCTGAGCCAGCGACGGGTTCGTCATGGCGACCTTGGCGCCGTCCGGGCCGACGATCACCACCGTCGGCACCGTCTGGTTCCCCCCGTTGACGGACATCACATACTCGGCGGCCTCCGGCGCCTGCTCGATGTCGACCTCGGCGAATCCGATGCCCTCGCGCTCGAGCTGGCTCTTGAGCCGGCGGCAGTAGCCGCACCAGGTCGTCGAGTACATCGTGATCTGGTCGTTCATCTTCCACTTCCTGTCGGCTGTCGGAGGGTGTCCGCCCAGTGCAACGGCGACGGGTGCTCGATTCTTCCGTAAAGACGGGTGCTCGATTCTTCGGTAAAGGGGGCACGGGTGTGTCGGGGGAGTCTGAGAGCATGGGCGGATGCCGCAGACTCCGGCCCCGCACACCGGCCCGTTCACCGCAGCCGCGCTGCTTGACGCGCTCGATCCCGAGCAGCGTGCCGTGGCGGAGGCGCTGCACGGGCCGGTGTGTGTGCTGGCCGGGGCCGGGACCGGCAAGACGCGGGCCATCACGTACCGCATCGCCTACGGCGTGGCCACCGGCGAGTACATCCCGTCGCAGGTGCTGGCCGTCACCTTCACGCAGCGGGCCGCCGGGGAGATGCGGGGGCGGCTGCGGCAGCTGGGGGCGGGCGGGGTGCAGGCGCGGACCTTCCACGCCGCCGCGCTGCGGCAGTTGCAGTACTTCTGGCCCAAGGCGGTCGGGGGGCCGGCGCCGCAGCTGATCGAGTCGAAGATCCCGCTGGTGGCCGAGGCGGTGCGGCGGCTGCGGCTGCACGCCGAGCGCGCGGAGCTGCGGGATCTGGCCGGGGAGATCGAGTGGGCCAAGTCCTCGCAGGTGGTGGCCGACGACTACGCCGGCGCCGCCGCGAAGGCGCTGCGGACCCCGCCGCGCGACGCCGCCGAGGTGGCGAAGGTCTACGCCGAGTACGAGAGCGCCAAGCGGGACCGCGACGCCATCGACTTCGAGGACGTGCTGCTGCTCACGATCGGCATCATGGAGGACCGCCCGGACATCGCCGCGACGGTGCGCAACCAGTACCGGTCCTTCACCGTCGACGAGTACCAGGACGTCAACCCGCTGCAACAGCGGCTGCTGGACTGCTGGCTGGGCGAGCGGGCCGACGTCTGCGTGGTCGGCGACGCCAGCCAGACCATCTACTCCTTCACCGGCGCCGACCCGCGCTACCTGCTGGACTTCGCCGACCGTTACGACGATCCGACCGTGGTCAAGCTGGTCCGGGACTACCGCTCCACGCCGCAGGTGGTGGCGCTGGCCAACGCGCTGCTGGACCGGGCCGCCGGGCGCGCGGCCAAGGCCCGGGTGCAGCTCATCGCGCAGCGCCCCGACGGTCCGCGCCCGAAGTTCGCCGAGTACGCCGACGCCGAGACCGAGGCGCGGGAGGTGGCGCGCGAGATCAGGAAGCTGGTCGACGCCGGGTCGAAGCTGTCCGAGATCGCCGTGCTGTACCGGATCAACGCCCAGTCCGAGGAGTACGAGCAGGCTCTGACCGACGCCGGCGTGCCCTACATACTGCGCGGCGTCGAGCGCTTCTTCGAGCGGCCCGAGGTCCGGGAGGCCATCCAGGTCTGGCTGCGCGGCGCCGCTAAGGCCCGCTCCGACCAGGCTGCCGACTCGGCGCCCGGCAGGGGCGCCGGCGAGAACGCTGAAGCGAGCGCTTATCCGGGCGCTGACGCGGGTGCTGACTCAGACGTCGGCGAAGACCTGGCCTCGGAAGTCCGCGCCATCTTCTCCAGCCATGGCTGGAGCCCGCAGGCCCCCAAGGGTGCGGGCCGCCTGCGCGAGCGCTGGGAGTCGCTGGCCGCGCTGGTGGCCCTGGCCGAGGAGTACGGCCGCACGCACCCGGACGCCGGCCTCGACCGGTTCAGCGCCGAGTTGCGCGAGCGCGCCGACGCCCAGCACGCCCCGACCATCGAGGGCGTGACCCTGTCGACCTTCCATGCCGCCAAGGGCCTGGAATGGGACGCGGTCTTCCTGGTCGGCATGACCGAGGGCATGATGCCGATCACCTACGCCGAGACGCCCGAGCAGATCGAGGAGGAGCGGCGGCTGCTCTATGTCGGCGTCACCCGCGCCCGCGAGCGGCTGTTCCTGTCGTGGGCGCTGGCCCGCTCCCCGGGCGGCCGGGCCTCCCGCAGTCCGTCCCGGTTCCTGGACGGCCTGCGCGGCGGCGTCGGCCGCGACTCCCGCGAGGGCGCGGCGGGCGGCGTCATAAGAGGCGGCGGCGCCGGGCGGCGGCGCGGCTCGGGGGGGTACAGCTCCGGGGACGGCGAGGGGCAGGGCCGCTCCCGGCACACCGTCGAGCCGATCACCTGCCGGTCCTGTCACAAGGCTCTGATCGACCCGGCCGAGCGCAAGATGGGCCGCTGCGAGGACTGCCCGAGCAACCTGGACCCCGGTCTGTACGAGGCGCTGCGCGAGTGGCGCTCGGCGCGCGCCAAGGAGCAGAAGCTCCCGGCGTACTGCGTGTTCACCGACGCCACGCTGATCGCGATCGGCGAGGCCCGGCCGACCACGCCGGGGGCGCTGACCAAGATCGCCGGGGTCGGCAAGGCGAAGCAGGACCGCTACGGCGCTGAGGTGCTGGAGCTCATCGCGGCGGCGGAGGGCGGATCGTCCTCGGTGCCGGCCGACGACGGGGCCTGAGCTTCGAGCTCTGAGCCGACGGCCCGACGGGCCTGAACGGGGCTGCCCGGCAGACTGTCAGCGGCCGAGCTGTGCCTCGCGGCCGCCGGCGGCCGCTTCCAAAGCCCGCCGCAGCCCGCCGCAATGCCTCCCAGAGCTCAGAGCTCAGAGGTCGGGGCACGCGGCGGCGACCTGCGCCAGCACGGCGTCCTGCAGATCGGCCTCGCCCCCGGTCAGCGCGTCGAGCCCATCGAGCCCGGTCCCGGACGCCTCCGCGATCCGGAACCGCGGATCGGCGGCCTGCACCGTGACCGGCGTGGCGAAGCTCAGCCACATCGGGGCCGTGGCCGCTCCGCCGTGTACGGCCAGATACCTTCCGAAGGCCGCGCAGTCGGTGATCCGGTCGGTGACCGTGACGGCCACCCCGGAAGCCCCGATCGGCAGCGGGCCCGGCAGGTCGGTCTCGGTGCTGACCCCGGGCAGCACCGTGGGATTGGCGGTCTTCGTGACGACCTGCGCGGCGCCGGGAGTGCCGGCGATGTGCAGGCTGTAGCGCACCGCCGGGTTCTGCGGACCGGCGTCCGTGGCAGGCACCTCTGCGCTGATCCGCGCCGGCATCCGCATCAGCACACTGCCGCACAGCCGGTAGAAGCTGTCGGTGACGTAGGAGCCGATCATGTACACCTGCCCCTGGCCGTTGCCCGGCAGGGCTTCGGCCAACCCGGGGGCGACGCCGGACGGCGGGGTTCCCCCGCTCCCGGCAGTGAACGTCAACGGCAGCTTGGTCGGGGCGCCGGCGGCATGGCCCTTGTCGGCGGCGGTCCGCACCGTCACGGTCGCGCCGGTCGGCGCCTGCGGCAGGTCCGAAGCGGTGCAGCGCACGGTGATCCGGGTGGTCAGCGCCACCGCCTGGCCCGGCTCCACGGTGGCCTTCGGCGCCGGGTCCACGACGTCCACGCCGGGCTGGTGGATCTGCACACCGGTGATCTCCAGCCGACGGGCGCCGTCATTGCGCAGGCCGATCGTGAGATCGGTGGCCATCGGCGTATCGAAGGTGTCGGGCAGCGAGACCCCGTCCCGGGCGCCGGTGCCGGCGTAAGTCAGGGAAGCACCGCCGCCGAGCAGGTGCAGCAGCACCCGGTCCTGGACCTGGGAGGCGTTCCGGTGCAGGTCCGCTTTGTGCACGGCGACGCCCGCGGCGCTCGCCCCGGCCACCAGCGCCAGGGCCAGGGCCGCGACCCGGGTGAGGTGCTGACGCCGGCGGGGGTCGATCTCGGCCTCGGCCGGGTCTTCCGGCCAGGTCCCGCCCTCAACGTCGGATGTCTCGGCGTCGGCCGCCTCTGTGTCGGCCGCGTTGTCGCCGCCGACGCCAGTGCCAGTACCGGTGTCGGTGTCGGTGCCAGTTTCCGTGCCGATTCCGCCCCCGCCGCGCAGCCGCCGCGCCAGCGCCGCCAGCCGCGCCCGCCCGGCCGCGCCCGGCGCCGGCTGCGGGTCGAGCAGTTCGTCCTCGGACTCGATCAGATCGGTCACGGGCACACCGCCTTGATCTCCTGCGCGGCATCCCCGGCCAGGTGCAGCGAACCGGTCATCAGCTGCTCCGGGGACACCGGCAGCGACCAGCCGTCGTCCGGGTCGTCCACTTCGAGCAGGGACTCGGCGAACGCCGGGATGTCGGCCCGGCCGCTGCTGCGGCTGCCCTGCGCCATGGTGCAGTCGGCGATGGTCACCTTGAGCCGGACCTGTTCGGTCCTTCCCGGGCCGACGTCCACACTCGAGGGCAGCCACTCGGTCCGCACCGCGGGGTCCTGCAGGAAACCGGCGTCGGGGCGGGACTTGAGCGTCAGAGTGCGCTGACTCGTGTTGTGGACATCGACGGCGACGGTGAACGCGTTCTGGCTCCGGCCGACCACCTTGTCGTAGGCGAAGGTCATGCCTCCGGAGCGCTGGTCGACGTCCGAGCCGGCCACGGTCTGGTCGCGCTGGGTCTGCTGGCGCTCCCGCTCGGCCTCCCACGGCGCGCAGGCGCCCGCGCCCGCGGTGACGATCTGCGGGGTGGGCTCGACGCCGCTGCCCAGGAAGGTCGGCTCCCCGGCCTGGCCGCGCAGCAGCGAGCTGACGGTCACCCGGGTCGCCAGCGTCACGGCGCGCTGGTCGCCGGCCCCGTCGAAGACCCGCACGTCCAGCGCCGGGAACGGCATCGACGCCGGGCCCGCGCCGCCGCGCCCGGCGGCGAACCCGAAGCCGCCGCTGGCCACGCCCATCACCACCATCGGGCAGAACATCCGGACGGTGAGCGCGATCTTGGCGGTGGCGCCGGCCGGGATCCGCTTGCCGGCGCCGAGCGGCCGCCAGGCGGTGGTCGCCATCAGGCTTCCGGCGTCGAAGCCGACCGAGTCCACGGTGACCGCGGCCGGACTGTTGTTGGCGAGTTCGACCACGTATTCAGCGGTGGCCGAGGTGTTCGAGGCGTCGTACTTCGCGGCGGCCGGGTCGCCGTCCACGACCGAGTCCACGGCCAGCGCCACCACGGCGGACCGGTCGGCGGCGCC
>JABFWL010000056.1 GCA_013362315.1 Catenulispora sp.
CCGGCCGCGCGGAGCGCCGCAGTCCTCGCGCCAATGCGGTCCGTGCAAACGGCGCATCAGGACGTCGTCGGCGTTCCCGGCCTGCGAGCGCACGGAGGCCCAGAAACGGCCCGGTCGCACCGGATGAACCGTCTCGCGCCGCCCGCGCTCCAGCCGCCAGCCGGCGTCGAACATGCGCAGGGCGATGTCGGCGTCCTCGCGGTAGGCGCGGCGCAAGCGTTCGTCGAAGCCTGCGACGTCGCGCAGCGCGGCCAGCCGGTAGGCGAGGTCCGCGGTGATCCAGCGCGAACCGGCCAGGGCGGCGGTGCCGCGCTCCCAGTCCGTCGGCCGGCGGTCGGCGGGCAGCGGGACCGTGATGCGGCCCTGCACCCCGGCCACGTCCGGCGCGGCGCCGGCCAGGTCGGCGGCCAGGTCCTCGGCCCAGGTGGCACTCGGCACGGTGTCGTCGTCGAGGAACGCGATCCACTCCACCTCCGCGTCCGCCGCCAGCTCGGCCTCAGCCTCGGTCTCGGCTTCCTGCTCGACCGCCCACCAGCCGGTGTTGCGGGCCGCCGCCGGTCCCCGGCCGCCGCCGCGCAGGACCACGGTCCGGTCGGCGAGTTCGGCGGGGATCGCCGCCTGGACTGACGTCATGCCCGACTCCGTCGGGGTGGTGATCCCCGCGCCGGGCGGCCGGTCGTCGACGAGCACGATCCGCCTGGCGGCCGGACCGGTCCCGTCGGCGAGCGCGCGCAGGCAGGTCCGCAGGTTCGGGCGCCCGAGCGTGGGGATCACCACCGCGTACGACGGCTGCGAGGCGTACGAGGGCTGCGACGGGTGCGATGCGCTCACGCCACGCCTCCCTCGGTGTTCTTGTTCTCCCTGGAGCCGAAAGCGTCGCGGCGCACCGCGAACGGGCCGATCGCCAGCCGGTCGCCGGTGCGGCCGTGCAGCCACCGCGCCAGGTCCAGCAGCACGTCCTCCAGCACCCGCTGCGCCGAACAGGCCAGGTCGGCGTGGTCGGAGGTCCAGTCCTCGGCCGCGTCGCGTCTCGGAGCGAACTCCGACCACTCCAGGCCGTCGGTGCGGAAGCCGCCGTCTCCGGTCGTGTAGACCTGGCGGCGCAGCGCTTCCGAGGTGGAGGTGAGCAGGAAACGGGACCCAAGGTCGGCCTCGTTGATGTCGGCTTCCATGATACGGAAGCTAGGTTTTCCTTGAAGATGCTGGATATTCCCGGCTGTGCCGGTGCAGTAGTCGTCGATACATACGACGTCATATCCACGCTCCAGCAAGGCGCCGCAGATGTGCGAGCCCAGGAACCCCGCGCCGCCGGTGACCACGGCCCATCGCTGAATCGCCTGCGCCATGTCGGCCTCCTTCGCCTCGATCCGGCACCGCCTGACCGATCAGCCGCGGGACAAACGCTTCTGGAGGTAAAGAGAGATAGGACGGGTGACCCATGCATAAGGCGGCGAAGTGGGGGTAAAGAACGCCGACTTCGGTAATGACGATCTTGAGCTGGCACGAGGGAGGTCGACATGCAGACCATCCGACGAGCGGTGATCCCGGCCGCCGGGATCGGCTCCCGGCTGCTGCCGCTCACCAAGGCCATCCCCAAGGAGATGCTGCCGGTGGGTGACCGGCCGGTCATCGAGCACACGGTGCGCGAGCTGGTGGATTCCGGCATCACCGACATCACGATCGTGATCTCCGGTGGCAAGGACCTGATCCAGCAGCACTTCCGTCCGAACCCGGCGCTGGTCGAACAGCTGCGCGCGGATGGCAAGGACGCCTACGCCAAGGCCGTGGAAGACGTCGCCGAGCTGGCGCTCACCGGCCACATCACCTACCTGGACCAGCAGGGCCCCTACGGCAACGGCACGCCGGTGCTCAACGCCGCGCGGGGCGTCGGCGACGAGCCGATGCTCGTGCTGTGGCCGGACGACGTCTTCGTGGCCCCGGTCCCCCGGGCCCAACAGCTGATCGCGGCGTATGAGAAGACCGGCTGCCCGGTGCTCGCCCTGATGCCGATGGACCGCGAGGACTCCCGCCGCTACGGCGTGCCGCAAGTCCAGGAGGACCTGGGCGGCGGGCTGCTGCGCATCAGTCGTCTGCTGGAGAAGCCCGAGCCGCAGGAGGCCCCCTCGGAGTTCGCCGCGATCGGCGGCTACGTCGTCACCCCGGAGATCGTCGAAGAGATCCAGAAACTCACGACGGCCTGGGAGCAGCACCACGCCGGCGAGATCTACCTGACGGACGCGATCAACAACTACGCGGCCACTCGGGCGGTGTATGGACAGGTCATCGCGGGCCGCTGGTATGACACCGGCAACCCCGTCGACTATCTGGTCGCGCAGTTCGCCAGCGCGCTCGCCGATCCCGAGTACGGGCCGGTGTTGCGGGAGCTGGCGCGGGAGACGGAGGCTCCCGACGCTGCCGGCGATCGGTGAGTCAGTTCTGCGCCGGTCTGTACCGAGTCAGCCTCGCAGCGCCGGCTTGCGCAGGAAGCGCCGGAGCCGGGTCAGGCTCCACGTGTTGATCACGTCTTCCGGCCCGAGCCAGCCGCGCTGTGCCGTCGCCACCCCGAACCGCTGGTTCGCCAGCTGCGGCACCGAGTGGGCGTCGCTGTCGATCGCGAACCGCACGCCGTGCCGGCGCGCCGCCAGGATCTGCTCGTCGTTCAGGTCGAGGCGGTTCGGGGAGGCGTTGACCTCCAGCGCGGTTCCGGTGCGCCCGGCGGCGGCGAAGACGGCGTCCAGGTCCACGTCGATGGGCTGCCGCCGGTCCAGCAGGCGGGTCGTCAGGTGCCCGATGACGTTCACATAAGGGTTCTCACATGCCCGGATCAGCCGGCGGGTCTGCGCGGCCCGGTCCAGGGTGAAGGAGGAGTGGATCGAGGCCACGCAGAGGTCGAACTCGGCCAGGAACTCCGCCGGCCAGTCCACGCCGCCGTCGGCGTCGATGTTGAGCTCCGTGCCGTGCAGCACGCGCATGCCGCCGTAGGAGCGGTCCAGGGCGCGCGCCCGCTCGCGCTGGGCCAGCATCTTGTCGTCGGTCATCCGCTGCATCGCCAGGTTCGGCGCGTGGTCGGTGACGGCGTAGTACTGGTAGCCCAGGCCCGCCGCCGCTTCCAGCATCGCCTCCAGGGAGGCCAGGCCGTCGGTCAGGTTCGTGTGGGTGTGCAGATCCCCGCGCAGGTCCTTCAACCGCACGACCTCCGGGAGCTCTCCGGCCAGCGCCGCCTCGATCTCGCCCCGGTCCTCGCGCAGCGTCGGCGGGATCAGCGGCAGGCCGAGCGCCGCGTAGACCTCCTTCTCGGTCCGCGACGCCAGCTTCTTGCCGGACTCGACCTCGAACAGGCCGTACTCCGACAGCTTCAGGCCGGCCTTCACCGCCCGGCCGCGCAGCTTGATGTTGTGCGCCCGGGAGCCGGTGAAGTAGATCAGCGCCGCGCCCCAGTCCGCCGGCGGGACGACGCGCAGGTCGACCTGCAGGCCCTGGTCGGTGCGCACGGACGTCTTGGTCGGCCCGCTGCCGATCACGTCGGCGACCTCCGGCCGGTCCAGCAGGGCCGCCATCAGCGGGCCGGAGTCCTTCGCGGTGGCGAGGACGTCGATGTCGCCGACCGTCTCGCGCATCCGGCGCACCGATCCGGCGTAGGCGCAGCGGGAGCAGCCCGGGACCGCGCCGATCGCCGCCACCAGCTCCTCGGCCAGGTCGAGCGCGGTGCTCAGCAGGGTCCGCTCGCCGGCGCGGCTGACCTGCTCGATGCCGTGCCGGATGTTCTCCACTGCGCGCTTGCCGAGCCCGGGCAGGCCCTTGACCTTGTCGGCGTCGATCGCCGCGCGCAGTTCGTCGACCGAGCTGATGCCCAGCTGCCGGTAGAGCTGGACCGCGGTCTTCGGCCCGACGGTGGGAATCGCGGTGATCTCCCGGAGCCCGGCCGGGACCTTCGCCCGCAGCGCGTCGAGCGCGAGGATGCGGTGTGTGGTCAGGTACTCGGCGATCTTCGCGGCGGTGGAGTCGCCGACGCCGGGGATCTGCCGGATCCCGTCCTCGTCGAGGCGCGCCAGGTCCTCCGGATAGCCGCCGACCGAGCGGGCCGCCTTCTCGTAGGACCGGGCCCGGAAGGCGTTGCCGCCGGTCAGCAGTATGAGGTCGGCGTACTCCCGCAGCAGCGCCCCGACCTCGTCGTTGAGCCGCGCCATGGGATCAGTCTAGGAAAGCCGCGCCGATCCGACCCGCTCAGTAAACGGGGCCTGCTCAGTAAACGGGGCCTGCTCAGTAATCCCCCGGTTCCCTGGGGACCTTCACGCGCTCGGCGCGCAGGCCGGCCACCACGCACAGTATCGAGCCGGCCATGGCGATCCAGACGCCGTCCTCGATGCTGTGGATCGGCGAGCGCTCGACCTGGATGACGAACAGCACCAGTCCGACGATGCCGGCCGAGCCGGCCGTGCGGGTCAGCACCCCGCTGGCGTCGGCCAGGCCCAGCACGGCGAGCAGCCCGAGGGCGATGGCGGCGGCGCCCAGCGTGCGCATGGCGTTGTCCGGTACGTCGATCGTGTCCTGGGACAGACCGCCCCAGGGCAGGTCCGTGCCGTTCAGATGCCGGGTCCAGGGCTGGAACGCGCCCAGGATCAGGCCCAGTGCCCCCAGTGCTGTGAAGAACACCCGGGGCCCCACCTCGACCGGTTCGGTCGTCGTGGTCTGCGGTCGCGTGACCGCCATGGCGAACACCTCCTCTTCCGCGGCCGGGCCCCGCCTCGAGTTCGCCCCCTGCGATGCGGAGCCCGGAACAAAGCGCAGTGGTGCCCGGCGATCCGGGGTTCAAACAGGGTGCAACGACGAGCCCTGGCACCCCTTCTCAGGGCCGCGTCACCGCGGCCGCCCGGCGGCGCCGCCGGCGCCGGATCGCCCGCTCCCGCTGCGTGGTACCGCCCCACACCCCGAACACCTCGGGGCCGGACTCGGCGAACCGCAGGCATTCCACCCGCACCGGACAGGCCGCGCAGATCTGCTTGGCGGCCTGCTCGCGGCGGGCGCGCACCACCCGCAGCTCGTTGTCCCGCTCGAAGAACAGCTCGTCGTCGTAGTCCTGGCACGCGGCGCGTTCCTGCCACTGGAGGCGGCGCACCGGATCGTCATCCAGGAGAAGCAGTTTCATGATGGCCTCCCGGCATCGGCGTCGAAGACCCCGCCTACCCGGCCGAGCCGCCGTGAATCGCCCGGGTCGGGTGCCGGTCTGCGGTTCGTGGAAAGCCGGGAAGCAGTCAACACCATTGCATGCCATGCCTGGGGGTCGCGCTATGCTCGGAGGATGGAGGCAGAAGGACGCCGATCGTGGACGCTGCTCACCTCCCATGGCCACGTGCTCGTGGAGGTCGCCCGCAATCCGCAGGCCCGGGTCCGGGACATCAGCGCGATCATCGGGATCACCGAGCGGGCGACGCAGTCGATCATCGCTGACCTGGAGCAGGCCGGATACGTGGAGCGGGTCCGGGTCGGGCGGCGCACCCACTACGTCCTGCACACGGACAACCCCTTCCGGCACTCCGCCCAGGACGGGCTGCGGGTCGGCCCGTTCCTTGAGCTGCTGACCAGCGCCTCGTCCACCCGGGAGGAAATGCCCGGCGCGGCCGCGGCTGCGGCACCGCTGCCGGAGCAAGAGCTGGTCGCCGCCGCCATGGAGGCTGCCGAGCCAGAACTCCTCTCAGAAATCCCCGCAGTCACACCAGCCACACCAGCCACACCAGTCACACCAGTCACACCAGTCACACCAGTCACACCAGTCACACCAGTCACACCAGTCACACCAGTCACACCAGTCACACCAACCACACCAGCCACACCAGCCACACCAGTCATGCCGCTCCCCAACCCGCTGGACATGCCGGACACCGGCATCAGCTGACGGCGGCCCGCTTCCGGGCCCGGTAAGCGGCCACGTTGGCCCGGGTCGCGCACCGGTCGGAGCAGTAGCGGCGCGAGGCGTTGGTGGTGGTGTCCACGAACACCGCCCGGCACCGCCCGGCGTCACACACCCCCAGCCGCCGCGGTCCGCGCTCGGCGATCGTGTAGGCCAGACCCAGTGCCGCCCCGGTGACGTAGCGGCAGGCGGGACCGGTGTCGGCATCGGCCAGGTGCATATGCCAGCCGTCGTCGTCGTGGTCGCTGATCGACAGCGAGGCCGGAAAATCCCCCAGCAGCCTGTTCACCGCCAAGACGGCGTCCCGCTCCTGGCCGGCCGCCGCCTGCTCGAAGACGTGGCGCAGCCGGGGCCGCACCGCGCGCAGCTCGCGCAGGCCGCTCTCGGCCGCCGCCCGGGAAATCGTCCAGGTGCTCGGCAGCAGCCGCAGCACGTCCTGTTCGGAGCACAGCCGGTCGTCGCCGGTGCCGGGGAGGTCCGTGTTCACCAGGTCGACCGCTCGATCGGCGTAGGCAAGGATTTCCATCGCAGCCCTATAACCGCCGCACCCGACGTCGAATCACCGCCGTACCGCATATCACTCCGGCCCCACCGGAACCGAACATATGAAGCACTATTCATGATTTGCGCTCCAGGAGTTATCATCGCGGCGTGGCGGAAAGCGTGGAAGGCACCAAGCGCAACGCGTGGACTTTGCTGACTTCGCACGGCCACGTCCTCGTGGAGATCGTCAAGCACCCCGAGGCGCGGATCAGAGAGCTGAGCCAGGTGGCGGGCATCACCGAGCGGGCGACGGCGGCGATCATCGCCGATCTGGAGACCGCCGGGTACGTCACCCGCACCCGGGTCGGCCGGCGCAACCGCTACACCGTGAATCTGGACCTGCCGTTCCGGCACGCGGCGCTCCGCGACCTGCGGGTCGGCCCGTTCCTGAGGCTGATGGCCGAACAGCCGCTGGAGAAGCTGCACCGACGCTCCGGCGACAGTGGAAAGAACGTGTAAACCTCCGGATCCTGGATATCCGGCCCCGGTGACACTCACGGCAGCGACCCAGACCGTCCTCGGGGACCGTTACCGGCTCGGTGAGCGCATCGCCCTGGGCGGTTCGGCCGAAGTCTACGAAGCCGTCGACACCAGACTCAGCCGCCGGGTCGCCGTCAAGCTCCTGCTGGCGGCGGACCGCGGCCCGGACCACGTGGCGCGGTTCGCCGAGGAGGCCCGGCTGCTGGCCGCGGTCGGGCACCCGCACCTGGTGCCGCTGCTCGACGCCGGACTGGACGACGACCGCCGCTACCTGGTGATGCCGCTGATCGAGGGCGAGGACCTGGCCCGGGTGATCCGGCGCGGCCCGCTGCCGCCGCCGCGGGTGGCCCGGGTGGGGGCGGCGCTGGCCGCCGCGCTGGCTCACATCCACGCCCGCGGGATCGTGCACCGGGACCTGAAGCCCGCCAACGTCCTGATGGCCCCGCACGGCGGGATATACCTGGCGGACTTCGGCATCGCGCGTGCCTGGGACGGCCCGGCCGACACCGCCACCGGCTGCGTCGTCGGCACCGCCGGATACCTCGCGCCGGAGCAGGCGCGCGGACGCGGCGCGATGCCCGCCTCGGACGTGTTCTCGCTGGGGCTGATCCTGCTGGAAGCGCTCAAAGGAGAGCCGGAATACACCGGGCCGCCGCTGGAGCGGGTCGCCGGCGTGGTGCACCGGCCGCCGCGGATCCCGGCCGGGCTGCCGGCGACGTGGCGGGCGCTGCTGGCCGCGATGCTGTGCGCCGAGCCGGAGC
>JABFWL010000450.1 GCA_013362315.1 Catenulispora sp.
GCCGCTGCCGCTGCCGCCGAAGCCGCCGACGCCCCCGGTCAGGAGGCGGGGGAAGCCGGCGAGATCCTGCGCCGGGTGTTCGGCTACTCCTCCTTCCGGGGTGCGCAGCGGGACATCGTCGACCATGTGATCGGCGGCGGCGACGCGCTGGTGCTGATGGCCACCGGCGGCGGCAAGTCGCTGTGCTACCAGATCCCGGCGCTGGCGCGTCCCGGCGTCGGCGTGGTCGTGTCGCCGCTGATCGCGCTGATGCAGGACCAGGTGGACGCGCTGAACGCGGTGGGGGTGCGGGCCGGGTTCCTGAACTCGACGCAGGATCCCGACGAGCGGAGCTTCGTCGAGACGCTGTTCCTGGGCGGCGAGCTGGACCTGCTCTACATGGCGCCGGAGCGGCTGCGGTCGGAGTCGGCGCTGCGGCTGCTGGACCGGGGCAAGATCTCGCTGTTCGCCATCGACGAGGCGCACTGCGTGGCGCAGTGGGGCCACGACTTCCGGCCCGACTACCTGGCGCTGTCGATGCTGCACGAGCGCTGGCCGGACGTCCCGCGCATCGCGCTGACCGCGACCGCCACCGAGGCCACACACCGGGAGATCGCCGAGCGGCTGAACCTGGGGCAGGCCAAGCACTTCGTGGCCGGCTTCGACCGGCCGAACATCCAGTACCGCATCGTGCCGAAGGCCGAGCCGAACCGGCAGCTGCTGGAGCTGCTGCGGACCGAGCACCCGGGCGATGCCGGCATCGTGTACTGCCTGTCGCGCGCGTCCACGGAGAAGACCGCACAGTTCCTGGTGAACAACGGCATCAACGCCCTGCCGTACCACGCGGGCCTGGACGCCCGGACCCGGGCCGCCGCGCAGGCGCGGTTCCTGCGCGAGGACGGCCTGGTGATGGTCGCCACCATCGCCTTCGGCATGGGCATCGACAAGCCGGACGTCCGGTTCGTGGCACATCTGGACCTGCCGAAGTCGGTCGAGGGCTACTACCAGGAGACCGGCCGCGCCGGCCGCGACGGGCTGCCGTCGACCGCGTGGCTCGCCTACGGCCTGCAGGACGTGGTCCAGCAGCGCAAGATGATCGCGGGCTCCGAGGGTGACGACGCCTACCGCCGCCAGCTGACCGCGCACCTGGACGCGATGCTCGCGCTGTGCGAGACCGTGGAGTGCCGCCGCGTGCAGCTGCTGGCCTACTTCGGCCAGAAGGGCGATCCCTGCGGCAACTGCGACACCTGCCTGAACCCGCCGGAGTCATGGGACGGCACGGTCCCCGCGCAGAAGCTGCTGTCGACCGTCTACCGCCTGAAGTCCGAGCGCCGGCAGCGCTTCGGCGCCGGGCAGAGCATCGACATCCTGCTCGGCAAGGAGACGCCGAAGGTCAAGCAGTTCCGCCACGACCAGCTGAGCGTCTTCGGGGTCGGGACCGAGCTGGCCGAGGGCGAATGGCGGGGCGTGGTCCGCCAGCTGCTGGCCCAGGGCCTGCTGACGGTCGAGGGCGACTACAGCACGTTGGCGCTCACCCCGGACAGCGGGGCCGTGCTTCGCGGGGATCGCAAGGTGCTGCTGCGCCGGGAGCCGGAGAGGCCGGCGCGCGCGGCGAAGGCCGCGAAGCAGCAGGCGGCCGCGGTCGCCGACCTGGCCGAAGATGCCAAGCCGCTGTTCGAGAAGCTGCGGGCGTGGCGCGCCGTGACGGCCAAAGAGCAGGGCGTCCCAGCGTATGTGGTGTTCCACGACGCGACGCTGCGCGCCATCGCGACCCACGTTCCGAGGACGCTGCAGCAGCTCGGGACGATCAGCGGGGTCGGTGAGAACAAGCTGGCCAAGTACGGGCAGGGGATCCTCGACACGCTTGGCGCGGCTCCGGAGGAGCAGACCGCAAGCCTGCTCGAGCCGGAGCCGCTCGACTTAGAGCCCGAGGAATACCCCTATGAGCCCGAGGAGTTCGAGGAGGAACCGCCAGGGTTCTGATGCTCGAGTAGTCGTCACTGCAGACGCACCCCCATCGATTTCGATATTTTGAACGGAATCGCTTTCCTGACCTGCGGTAAAGCGACCGACCGGTTACCGCAGGCGCACCCCCGTCGGCTACCGTAGCCCCTGCCGGGCCGTGAATCGCGCCGGACCGGTCCAACGGAGGGGATCACTTTGTCGTCGAACTTCCCGGCGGTGGCCGTGGCCTTCGTCGCCGTGGCGTCCGCCGCCCGCGCGTTCTCAAGGATCCAGGGCCGGGGAGGCGCCCGCCGGGAGCGGGGCGCGGCTGCCGGCGCCCTCCAGCCGGTGCCGATCGACCGGTCGTTCGGCGATCCGGAGTTGACCGCGCTGCGGGAGGCCGCACGGCGCGCCGACTGGCCGGGCATGGAAGCGGTTCTGCGGCCGGTACGCGACCGCGGCGACTTCGAACGGCTCACGTTCCTCGTCGGCGGGGTGGACGACCTCGGCGGCGACTTCCTGCTGAAGCTGCCCGAGCAACTGCCGCAGGATCCGCTCGCGCTCACCGTGGCGGGGGCTCGGCACACCGCGTGGGCGTGGGAGGCCCGCACCGGATACCGCGCCACGAAGGTGTCGGAAGAACAGTTCCGCATCTTCCACGAGCGGCTGAAGGTCGCTGAGGAGCACTTGTACACCGCGGTCGAACTGGACCCGGACAACGCAGCGCCCTGGTACACCCTGTGCGTCGTCAGTCGCGGTCTGGAGCACGGCACGGACATCACCCGCCGCCGGTTCGAGGCCGGGGTCCGGCGCTCCCCCGGGCACGTCGGGCTGCACTGCCAGCTGCTGCAGCAGCTGTGCGCGAAGTGGGGCGGCTCGCATGAGGAGATGCACGCCTTCGCCCGCGAGGCGCTCGCCGCCGCACCGCCCGGCGGCGGGCTCGGGGAGCTGGTCGCGCTCGCGCACATCGAGCACTGGCTCGAGCTGGATCAGGGACCTGACGACGTCTACATCCAGGACCCGTCGGTGCTCGCGCAGCTCCGGGCGGCGGCCGACGCCTCGGTGTTCCACCCGGCGTTCGCCCCGACGTCCTCGCCGTATCCGGCGCTGAACACCTTCGCGATGGCGTTCTGGCTGGCCGGTGACAAGCCGGCGGCGGCGCGGCTGTTCGAACGGATCGGGGACCACGCCACCAGGGTCCCGTGGCAGTACCGGGGCGAACCGGAGAAGGTGTTCGCGGTGGCTCGCCAAGACTGTGGCACGAACGGCAAGAAGCGGAAGAAGTAGGGGACCTGCACAGTGAGCACCGATTCCGGCCACACCTTCCAAGTCGACCTGCGCGGGCTGGTCGATCTGCTCTCCCATCACCTCTACTCCTCCCCCAAGGTGTATCTGCGGGAGCTGATGCAGAACGCCGTCGACGCGATCACCGCGCGCCGGCAGCTCGATGCGTCCGCCCCGGCGCGGATCACCATCCGCACCGGGGTCGGCGGCGGCATCCAGGTCGAGGACTCCGGCGTCGGGCTGACCGAGGCCGACGTGCACACCTTCCTGGCCACCATCGGCCGCTCCTCCAAGCGCGCCGAGGACGGCGGCCTGGACCTGTCGGCGGCGCGCCAGGACTTCATCGGCCAGTTCGGCATCGGCCTGCTGGCCTGCTTCGTGGTCGCCGACGAGATCACGGTGGTCTCGCGCAGCGCGCGGGACGCCGGGGCGCAGGCGGTCGAGTGGCGCGGGCGCAGCGACGGCACGTACCAGATCAAGACCCTGCCGCCGGGCACGGTGGCGCAGCCCGGCACCGTCGTCACCCTGGTCCCGCGCGGCGACGGCAGCGAGTGGCTCCAGGCCGGCCGGGTGCTGCGGCTGGCCCGGCACTTCGGCTCGCTGCTGCGCTACGACGTGGAGGTCGTCGACAAGTTCGGCGACGTCGCCAAGGTCAACGACACCCCTGCGGTGTGGGACCGGCCGTACGGCTCGCCGCTGGCCCGGCGCGAGGCGCTGGCCGGCTACGCGAAGTCGGTGTTCGACTTCACCCCGCTGGACACCGTCGACCTGGACATCCCGCTGGTCGGGTTGAAGGGCGTGGCGTTCGTGCTGCCCACGCCGGTGCACCCGACCAAGCGCTCCGGGCACCGCGTGCACCTGAAGGGCATGCTGCTGTCGGACCAGGCGCAGGAGCTGGTACCGGACTGGGCCTTCTTCGTGTCCTGCGTCGTGGACACCACCGGGCTGCGGCCCACCGCCTCGCGCGAGGCGCTGTACGAGGACGAGACGCTGGCCGCGGTGCGCGAGGCCATCGGCGAGCGGATCCGGGAGTGGCTGGTCGGGCTGGCCGCCTCGGATCTCGCGCTGCTGCGGCGTTTCATCGACGTGCACCACCTGGCGGTGAAGGCACTGGCCCGGTACGACGACCGGCTGCTGGCGCTGCTGCTGCCCTGGCTGCCGTTCGAGACCACGGACGGCAACGTCAGCCTGGACGAGTTCGCCCGCGCGCACCCGGTGGTGCTGGTGACCCAGACCGTCGAGGAGTTCCGGCAGGTCGCGCCGATCGCCGCCTCGGCCGGTCTCGGCGTGGTGAACGGCGGCTACGTCTACGACCGCGAACTGGTGCAGCGGCTGCCGGAGATCCGGCCCGGGGTCACGGTCGCCGACCTGGATCCGGAGACGGTGAGCGCGCACCTGGACACCGTGGACCCGGCGGCGGAGCTGGCCGCGGCGGCATTCCTGGCCCGCGCGCGGGCGGTCTGCGACAAGTTCGACACCGACGTGGCGCTGCGCTCCTTCCAGCCGGTCGGCGTGCCGGCCATGCTGGTCGACAACCGCGAGGCCCGGCACGAGCGGCGCCGAGCCGAGCTGTCGGCGGACGCCGACGAGCTGTGGGCCGGGATCCTGGGCTCGCTGGGCTCCACCGCGCCGCGCGCGCAGCTGATCGTCAACCACCTCAACCCCCTGATCCGCAAGATCGCGGACATCGGGGACGCGGCGCTGTCCGAGACCGCGATCGAGGCGCTGTACGGGCAGGCGCTGCTGCTGTCCCGGCGCCCGCTGCGGCCGGCCGACCACGCGCTGCTGAACCGCTCGTTCATCGGGCTGCTGGAGTTCGCGGCGCACGCGGCGTCCGGAAACGCCGGCCCCGGTTCCCAGAGCGCTGATGCGCAGGGAGACATATGAGCGGCTTCAGCACCCGCGAGGAGTTCTTCGGCGCGTTGCGCGAGAACCGCGACCGCGCCCCGGGCCGGGCCCGCGCGGCGATCGCCGAGGAGATCGTGGAGGCCGCCGAGTCCTTCGGCGACGACGAGGTCACGGTCACCGCGCTGGTCGAGCTGATGGGCGCCTACCACGGCAGCGGCGAGAGCGTGAAGTACCCGGTGGCCTTCGCCCGGCTGCTGCGGCTGTGGGACACCAGCCCGAAGGCGTTCGACGACTGGGAGACGCACCGCGTCTTCTGGTTCTTCAAGTGGGTCGGCTCCGGGCTGCTCGGCACGCCGGAGGTGCCGCTGGCCTCGATCCGCGGCTGGATCGCCGAGATGCGCAAGCGCTACCAGGCCGCCGGGCACGGCCTGCAACCGGTGTACGGGCAGCTGTACGCGCTGGCCGACCACATCGGCGAGGACGAGGAGCTGGCCTACGAGCTGTGGGCCACCCGCGGCCGGGTCCGGATGAGCGACTGCGAGGCCTGCGAAGCCCGCTCCCGCGCCGAGTACTTCTTCGACCGGGGCCAGGACGAGCGCGGGCTCAGGGAGCTGGAGCCGACCCTGGACGGCCGGAGCACCTGCGACGAGGAGCCGCAGTCCAGCCAGGCGCGGGCGCTGCTGCCGATGGTCCGGCAGGGCCGGCTGGACGAGGCGCGCGGCGCGCATCTGGCGTCGTATCGGGCGATGCGCGGCAAGGAGTCGCACCTGGGAGCCGTGGGCCGGCATCTGGAGTTCTGTGCGCTGACCGGCAATGAGGCGCGGGGGCTGGAGCTGCTGGCGCAGAACCGGACCTTGTTCGGTTTCACCGCTTCGCCGCTAGGCCGGCTGGGATTCCTGACCGGGGTCGAGGTGCTGCTGCGCCGGTTGATCGAGGCCGGCCACGGCGGCACGCCGTGCGGCGGACCGCTGGGCCGCGAGTGGACCGTAGCGGAGCTGGCGGCGTCGGTCGCGGCTGAGGCGCAGGAGCTGGCGGCCCGGTTCGACACGCGGAACGGCACGTCCGCGGTATCGCGACGGCGAGCCACCCGGCTGGCGCAGGGACCGCTGGTGGCGGAGCTGAACCTGGGAGTGCGGTCGGCGGTGCTGGCGGGTACCGAGGCCGGGGCGGGCTCCGGCGCATCCGGGTCGGCGTTGGACTCCGGCTCGGGCGCCGTGCCGGTGCCGCACACGGCGCTCGGCACGACGCCGTCGCAGACCTCTGTGACCGTCGTGCCCGACGACTTCGATGAGCTGGTGGCCGAGGTTCTACGGCTGGACCGGCACACGCATCCGTCCTCGCGGCAGCTGTGGGACGCATTGCTGGAGCGGATCGAAGGACCGGACGCCGCCAAGGCGGACGACGTGCTCCGCGGCGAGATCGCGACCGAGCGAGCTTCACGGGCGCACGGGAAGCGGGACTGGGACGAGGTCGAACGGTGCTTCCGAGAAGCGGCGGCGCACTATGAGAAGGCCGGCCGCGTCGCCCGCGTGATCGCCTCCGAAGCGCGGATCCTGTGGAGCCGCGCGATCCGCGACCAGGACGCCGATCCGTCGGCGGCGGCGAGCGCGGCCTGGCCGGAGCTGGACGCCTTGCTGGAACGCCTCGAGGCGGTAATGGCCTGCGGGGACTTCGCGGACGCCGACGCCCTGCACGACGTCCGGATTCAGAAGCTGGTGGTCCGCCAGAGCCGGGTCTTCGCCGCTCGCAATCCCGCGCTGCGGGCCGCCGAACCGGGCGACCGCGAGCGCTGGACGGCGGTGTTCCGGCAGGAATCCGCCGCGCTGATCGCCGAGGCCGAGGCCTTCGCCATCCCGCAGCGGGTGGCGCTGGTCCTGGAATCGCTGGCGGAGTACGACGCCACCCACGACGACCCGGTCGCCGCCGAGGCCGCCGCCCGGCGCGCACTCGCGATCTTCGGCGAGCTGGACTGGCCGTGGCGGATGCACCGCGCGCGCATGCTGCTCGGTTTGTCGCTCGCCGGTCAGGAACGCTACGAGGAGGCTGCCCAGGTCTTGCACACGGGCATCGCCGAGGCACATCCGTCGGTCGACGCCGACGAGCTGACGCCGCTGTATCGGCTGCTCGGAGAGGCGGCGTTGCAGAACGGCGAGCTCGCCACGGCGGTGCGGACGTTCGCGGAGGCGGCGGTGCGGCTGGACCGCGAAGGGGACGCCTTCGGCGCCGCGGAGACGCGCTGGCGGATGAGCAACGCGCTGTCGATGCAGGGCCAGGTCGCTGATGCGGTAGCGGTGTTGGAGACGCTGGTTGACGATCCGCTCGGGCCGGACGAGGCGGCTGCTGACAGCACTGACGCGGACTCTGGCGACGTCGCAGACGCTGGCACTGGCACTGGCACTGGCACTGGCACTGGCACTGGCAGCGACACCGACGCGGCGCCGGCCGCCAGCCACCGCAAGCACCCCACCCGCGCGGAAATGCTCATGGTGCAGATCCGCGCGGATCTCGCCCGCGGCCTGCTCGCGTTGGACGAGCCGCGAGCGGCGGCGGTGGAGTTCCTGCACGTCGCCGACGCCGTGGACGGCTGGCCGGACCCGAGCCGCCTGACCGCCGCGGCGGCGGAGGCGGCCGGGGCG
>JABFWL010000633.1 GCA_013362315.1 Catenulispora sp.
GATCGAAGATTCCCGGCGATAGGCTACGGCACTATGCGCCCCCTCGACGGCTTCATCCCGGTCGCCAGCCCGGTCGGCACCGCCCCGGACGTCCCCGATCTCGCCGATGACGCGGCGGCCCCGGTCAAGGGCTTCGCCTCGGACCCGGCGGTCGGCCCCGGCGAGTCGATCGACTTCCACATCTCGGTGGCGACGCCGGGGACGGTGACCGTCGACGTCTACCGGGTCGGCGACTACCAGAGTGGACAACACAGCGAGAACCGCCGCGCGCGGACCACCCTGCTGGGCACCAGCGAGCCGATCGCGGCGATGGTCCAGCCGGAGCCGGTGACCGATCCGGAGACAGGCCTGATCACGTGTCCGTGGCAGGCGTCGTGGCGGCTGAACGTGCCGAGTGACTGGCAGTCCGGCGCGTATCTGGCGGTGCTGCGGGCCGAGGGCGGAGCGAACTTCGTGCCCTTCGTCGTCCGCGATCTGCGCAAGCCGGCGAGCTGGCTGGTCGTGGTGCCGTTCGCCTGTTACCAGGCGTACAACATGTATCCGTTCGACGGCGCGCGCGGCAAGAACCTCTACTACGGCTTCGACGAGAGCGGCGAACAGTCCAGCAAGCTGCGGGCCCAGTCGGTGTCGTTCCAGCGGCCCTACGAGCTGACGGGCATGCCGCGCGAGGCCGAGCGGGTCCACGACTTCATCGTCTGGGCCGAGCGCCAGGGCTACGACCTGGAGTACGCGACGAGCGCCGACCTGAACGAGGGCCGCGTCGATCCGCTGGACTACAAGGGCCTGATCTTCCCCGGCCATGACGAGTACTGGTCGGCGGGCATGCGCCGGACGCTGGTCCGGGCCTTCGACGGCGGGGTCTCGGCGGTGTTCCTGCAGGCGAACAACGCGTACTGGCACATCCGGTATGAGGGTTCGACGATCACCTGCTACAAGTCGCGCCAGGATCCGGTGAAGACGAAGCGTCCGGGCCAGACGGTGATGTGGCGGGACCTGCGGCTGCCCGAGCAGGAGTTGCTGGGTGCGCAGTATGTGAGCGTGGTCAAGGACGACGCGCCGCTGGTGGTGGCGAACGCCGACCACTGGTTCTGGCAGGCGGCGGGCGTCGGCGAGGGCGAGGCGTTCCCGGGGCTCGTCGGCGGCGAGGCGGACAGCGTCCAGGAGAAGTATCAGCAGGCTGATGCCACCGAGTTCACGATCCTGGCGCGCTCCCCCTACACCGACGGCGCGGGCGGCGACCGGGTGCAGCACACGGTGCTGCACCGCAAGCCCAGCGGGGCCTGGGTGTTCGATGCGGGCACGTTCTACTGGCCGATGGCGCTGGGCCGGGAGGGCTTCGCCGATCCGCGGATCGAGGCGGCGACGGCGGCGCTGCTGGCGCGGATCGCCGCCGGGGACGGGCTGGCCTCGGCAGCGGCGCGGCGCCGGGCGGCGTTCGCGGCGGCGGTGAAGCGGGAGGCGAGCCCGGCGGCGGTGTCGGCAAAGGCCAAGCCGGTGGTGAAGCGAGTGGGCCGGAAGGTGAAGCGCACGTTGAAGCGGTCGTCGTGAAGCGCCCGGTACAGCGAGGGCTGCAAGGGCTGCGAGTGCTACGGGTTCGTTCCGGCACTGCCGCCGGGGCGGCGAAACCCGTCCGGTCGGTGCGGCTGGATCCGATGACGCCGGATGAGTATCCGGCGTGGGAGGAGATCGCCGTGAGGAGCTACGCCGAGTCCCAGGTGCGGGCTGGGAATTGGGCTCCGGAGGTCGCGATCGAGCTGTCCGCCAAGGAGCTCCTGGGGTTGCTGACCGAGGGCGTCAGTACGCCAGGCCACAACCTGTGGGTGGCGCGCGACGTGGAGACCGCTGCAAGGGTCGGCACGCTGTGGATGATCGTGCGTTCCCAGGGCGGATACACAGAGGCGTACGTCTACGACTTGTGGGTGGAATCGGACCAGCGGGGCGCCGGTTACGGGCGCGCGATCATGGAAGCGGGGGCTGCTGTGGCAAAAGAGCGCGGGGCGGATGCCATGGCCCTGAACGTCCATGGTTACAACCACCGTGCCTACAGCCTTTACAGGAGTCTGGGCTATCAGGTGGCGAACAGCCATATGCGGCTGCCGCTTTAGCCTCCTAGCCCCAGCGACCGGAGCGGGCCAGGACCACGGTCGCCGCGGCGGTGCCCGCTGTGGAGGTGCGCAGCACCGTGGGTCCCATCTTGTAGGCGGTGGCGCCTGCGGCTTCGAAGGCGGCCACCTCCTGCGGCGTGATCGAGCCTTCGGGGCCGATGACCATGACGATCTCTCCGGAGAGGACGACGTCGAGCCGCGCCAGCGGCGCTTCGGCATGCTCGTGCAGGATCAGCGCCTGGTCGGCCGACGCGAGCAGCTTGGCCACCTCTTTGGTGGAGTGCAGCGCCGAGACCTCCGGCCACCACGCGCGCCGGGACTGCTTCGCCGCCTCGCGCGCGGTGGCCCGCCACTTGTTCAGGGCCTTCTCGCCGCGTTCGCCCTTCCACTGCACGATGGACCGGCTCGCGGCCCACGGGACCACGGCGTCCACGCCGATCTCGGTCATCGTCTCCACGGCGGTCTCGCCGCGGTCGCCTTTGGGCAGGGCCTGCACCACGGTGATCCGGGGAGTCGGCGCGGGTTCGTGCACGACATCCTGGACGTCCAGCTCCAGCCAGTCCTTGTGGGCGACGGCCACCACGCACTCGGCGACCGTGCCACGGCCGTCGGCGAGATCGACGCGCTCGCCGGCGGTCAGCCGGCGCACCAGAGCGGCGTGCCGCCCTTCGGGGCCGTCCAGACGCACGCGAGCACCGCGGCCGGTCGTCTCAGGAAACTGCCACCAGAAGACCGGGGCGGTGCTCACGTGTCTCCTTCGAAGGAGCGGGTCGGTTGGGATCGATACGCCGGTCAGCGCGCGCCGAAGGCGTCCCGCAGCCGGGAGAACAGCTTCTGCTGTCCCGGCGCGAACTCACCCGACGGCCGTTCCTCGCCGCGCAGCTTGGCCAGCCGCCGCAGCAGCTCCTCCTGTTCGGCGTCGAGCTTGGTCGGGGTCTTCACCTCGACGTGCACGATCAGGTCGCCGCGCCCGGCGCCGCGCAGGTGCTGGATGCCCCGGCCGCGCAGAGTGATCGAGTGCCCGGACTGGGTGCCGGGGCGCACATCGATCTCGGCCGGGCCGTCGAGCGTCTCCAGCGGCAGCTTGGTGCCCAGCGACGCGGCCGTCATCGGGAGCGTCACGGTGCAGTGCAGGTCGTCGCCGCGCCGCTGGAATATCGGGTGCGGCAGCTCCACGATCTCGATGAACAGGTCGCCGGCCGGGCCGCCGCCGGGGCCGACCTCGCCCTCGCCGGCCAGCTGGATCCGGGTGCCGTTGTCCACGCCCGGCGGGATCTTCACGGTCAGCTTGCGGCGGGTGCGCACCCGGCCCTCGCCGGAGCACTCCGGGCAGGGGCTGGGCACCACGGTGCCGAAGCCCTGGCACTGCGGGCACGGCCGGGAGGTCATGACCTGGCCCAGGAACGAGCGGGTGACCTGGGAGACCTCGCCGCGGCCGTTGCACATGTCGCAGGTGACCGGGTGGGTGCCGGGCGCCGAGCCCTCGCCGGAGCAGGCGACGCAGATGACGGCGGTGTCGACCGAGATCTCCCGGGCCGCGCCGAAGGCGGCGTCCGCCAGCTCGATCTCGATGCGGATCAGCGCGTCGTTGCCCTTGCGGACCCGCGAGCGCGGGCCGCGCGCGCTGGCGCCGCCGAAGAAGGCGTCCATGATGTCGGTGAAGCCGAAGCCGGCGAAGCCGCCGGCGCCGCCGGAGGTGCGCGGGTCGCCGCCGAGGTCGTACATCTGGCGCTTCTGCGGGTCCGACAGGACCTCGTAGGCCATGCCTATCTCTTTGAACCGCTCCTGCGTCCCCGGGTCCGGGTTCACGTCCGGGTGCAGTTCACGGGCCAGGCGCCGGTACGCCTTCTTGATCTCGTCCTGCGTGGCATCCCGCCGCACACCCAGGACCGCGTAGTAATCCGTCGACACCGACATGACCTCGCTAGACTCCGCCCTCGAACTGCATATGACTACACGCTACGTGCTGTGCGCTAGAGATTAGGTCTCAGCCAGTATGCGCCCCACATAGGCGGCAACGGCGGTGACCGCACCCATCATGCCCGGGTAATCCATTCGCGTGGGTCCCAGTACACCCAGGTGTGCCACGACGTCTTCGCCCCGGCCATAACCGCTGGCCACCACCGAGGTGCTGATCAGACCTTCGTGCGCGTTCTCGTGGCCGATGCGCACGGTCAGCCCGGACTGCGCCTCGCCGAACAGCCGCAGCAGCACCACCTGCTCCTCCAGCGCTTCCAGCACCGGGTAGACGGTGTCCGGGAAGTCGTGGCGGAACCGGGCCAGGTTCGCGGTGCCGGCCATCACGATCCGCTCCTCGCGCTGCTCCACGACCGCGTCCAGCAGGGTCGCGGTGAGCGCGGCGACCCAGGCTCGGTCTTCTGGGGAGAAGCGCTCGGCGAAGTCGGCCAGCAGGTCCGGCACGTCACTCAGGTGCCGGGCGCCGACCTCGGCGTTGAGCCGGGCGCGCACGTCGGCCACCGAGGACTCCGGCACCGGCCCGCCGGTGTCCACGATCCGTTGCTCGACCCGGCCGGTGTCGGTGATCAGCACCAGCATGATCCGGTTCGGGGCCAGCGGCACCAGCTCGACGTGCCGCACCGCCGACCGGCTCAGCGACGGGTACTGCACCACGGCGACCTGCTGGGTTATCTGGGCCAGCAGCCGCACCGTGCGGGCCACCACGTCGTCGAGGTCGACCGCGCCGTCCAGGAAGGAGTGGATGGCCCGCCGCTCGGCCACCGACAGCGGCTTGACCTGGGACAGCCGGTCCACGAACAGCCGGTAGCCCTTGTCCGTGGGCACCCGGCCGGCACTGGTGTGCGGCTGGTGGATGTAGCCCTCGTCCTCCAGCGCCGCCATCTCGTTGCGTATCGTCGCCGGCGATACCCCGATGTTGTGCCGCTCGACCAGGGCCTTGGAGCCGACCGGCTCCCTGGTGGCGACATAGTCCTGCACGATGGCGCGGAGCACGTCGAGCTTGCGCTCGTCCAGCCTGTTCTCGGTCGTCACACCCGCCTCCGCTTGCTCGCATCCCACACCGCCCACCTCCTTGGCACTCAACGTGCTGGAGTGCCAAGGCATTCCTTTCAGTGTAACGGCGAGTAGCCGCGAATGGTCCGCCGGGCGGCCGGTTTTCAGCTGCGGCCCAGGTGAAAGGTGCCGGTCAGAGGTCGATCGGTGGTCGATCAGGGGGCACAGTGGGCGTCGAGCAGACGTCGTACCGCCGGCGCCAGGCTGCTCGGCGCGGCCGGCTCCCCGAGCAGCAGGTCGAGGATCATGCCGTCGATCGCCGCGACATAGGAACGGGCGCGCTCGGCCGGGTCTCGGACGCCGGCCCGCTCAAAGAGAAGGCGGGCTTGCAGCCGCGCCATGGATTCGTGGGGCGCCAGGATCTCGCGAAGCTCCGGGTAAGCGGTGGTCTCCAGCAGACACCGGTAGCGCGCCAGAGCGCGGTTGCGTCCGGCGGTGAGCCAGTGCTGGACGAACAGCGCGGTGCCTTCGGCGATGGCGCCGAGTTCTTCGCCGGACGGCGGCCCGGCCGGTCCGGAGGCCGTCTGCTCCGGGGTGATGCCGAGTGCTTCGAGTTCGACCCGGTCCAGTTCGGCCAGCCGGCGTACCAGCGCGGTCAGCAGCGCCTGCCGGGTGCGGAAGTAGGCGGAGGTGGTGCCCGTGGGCAGGCCGGCCCGGGCGTCCACCGCGCGATGGGTCAAGGCCCGCATGCCCTCGTCGGCCACCACGTCGATGGCGGCGTCGGCGAGGACGGCGCGGCGCTCCTTGCGTTCTTCCACGGCCGTAGCCTACTTTCTACATTTGTAGACTCTACAGATGTAGAAGAGCGGGGGGTGTCATGACGCGGAACGCGGTGGTCGTGGGTGGTGGGATAGCAGGTCTGGCGGCGGCGATCGGCCTGCACCGGATCGGCTGGGAGGTGACAGTGCTGGAGCGCGCCGTGGTCCTGAACGACGCCGGAGCCGGGATCTCGGTGCAGGCCAACGGCCTGGCCGCACTAGACGGGCTCGGGGTGGGCGATCAGGTGCGGGCGGTGGGCCAAGCACAAGGGTCCGGAGGGATCCGGGTGCCGAGCGGCCGGTGGCTGGCGCATATGGACGCCGAGGGCGCCGCGCGGCGGCTCGGATCGCCGGTCTACAGCTTCCGCCGCGCGGATCTGCACGCAGCGCTGCGGGAAGCACTGCCGCCTGGATGCCTGGTGCAGGGGACGGCCGTGGATCCGACCGAACTCCATCAGCTCCCAGCTGATCTGGTGGTGGCGGCCGACGGTGTGCACAGCCCTGTGCGGTCGTTCCTCTTCCAGGACCATCCGGGGGCTGTTTACGCCGGGAACACGGTCTGGCGCGGGATCACGGCGTCGCCGGTTCGGGTCGAGGCCGACATCGATCAGACGTGGGGACGCGGCACCGAGTTCGGATCCACGCGGCTGCGGGACGGACGGATCGAGTGGCACGCCCTCATCGACGCGCCGGAGGGTGAGCGGTCCGGTGTCCCTCGGGAGATCTTCGGGTCCTGGCACGACCCGATCCCCACGCTGCTCGCGGCCACCGAACCGGAGAGCGTCCTGCGACACGACGTCTACGACCTCGTCGTGCCGCTGCCGAGCTATGTCGCGTCGGCTTCCGGCCGGCCGGTCGCGCTGATCGGCGACGCCGCCCACGCCATGACGCCGCACCTCGGACAGGGCGCCTCGCTCGCGCTCGAAGACGCGCTGACCCTGGCCGCCTACCTCGCCGACGCTGAGGGGGATGGCGACGGGGACGCCGGCGGGTCGGTCATCGCGGCGCTGCGCCGTTTCGACGCCGACCGCCGGCCGCGCACGCAGGCGATGGCCGTCGCCGCGCGCCGCACCGGCCGGATCGGCCAGCAGCTCCACGGCCGGTTCGCGGTCGCCCTGCGCAATGCCGCCATCCGCGTCACGCCGCCGAGCGTCGCGGTGCGCGAGATCGTGAAGCATGCCGGCTGGACACCGCCGGCCCTGGCAGTATCAAGGGCATGAGTGCCTGGAAAGAGACCGCCGAGGGCGTGTTCACCCGCCGGTTCGAGCCGGTGGACGTCACCGTGACCGCGGTGCTCGGCGGTGCGGGCGTGCTGGTCGTCGACACCCGGTGCAGCGTGCAGGAAGGCGAGGAGCTGCGCGCGGAGCTGGCGCGGCTGACGCCGCTGCCGGTGCGCTGGGTCGTCAACACCCACGTGCACTTCGACCACATGTGGGGCAACGCCGCGTTCGACGCGCCGGCGCTGGAGCCGCCGGCGCAGTTCTGGGGGCATCGGCGGATGCCCGACTACGACCCCGACGGTCCCGAGTTCCACGACCTGCGCGACCGGCTGCTGCGCGACGGTCCGGAGTGGAAGCCGAAGCTCGACGCGCTGGTGATCCGCAAGCCCGATCACCTCGTCAGCGCCTCGCACGCGCTGGACCTCGGCGGCCGCGTCATCGAGCTGCTGCACCCCGGGCGCGGCCACACCGACCACGACCTGGTGCTGTGGCTGCCGGACGCCGAGCTGCTGATCGGCGGCGACCTGGTGGAGCAGTCCGGCCCGGTGGCCTACGGCTCGGACTCGTTCCCGCTGGACTGGCCCGCGACGCTGGCGGCGCTGGCCGCGCTCACCACCGAGGGCACCACCTACGTCCCCGGCCACGGCGACCCGTCGGGCCGCGGATTCCTCACCGAGTCCCAGGCGTTCGTGGCCGCCGTCGCCGACCAGATCAGGGCCCTGCACGCGGACGGCGTGCCGGTGGCGGACGCCGTGGCCGCCGGGTCGTGGCCGATCGAGAACGCGGCACACTTCGGCGACGCGGTGACCCGCGGCTACGCGCAGCTTTCCGGCGAGCTCGGATAGAGGTCGCATAGGGTGGCGGCGTGCCAGAGCCCGATATCCGCAGCAAGCGGTACTCCCCCGAGCTGACCGCCGCCGCGCGCCGTCCGGCCTCCACGGAGGTGGAGGCGGTTCGCGATCTGGTGGTCGAGGACGTCGAGACCGGTTTCTGCGGCGCGGTGGTCCGGGTGGAGAAGACACCCGGCGGGCCGACAGTGACGCTGGAGGACCGGTTCGGTAAGCACCGGGTGTTCCCGCTCGGACCGGGCTTCTGGATCGACGGCCGCCCGGTGTCACTGGTGCTGCCGCGCTCCTCGCAGGGTCCTGCGACGCCGCAACGGACGGCGTCCGGCTCCGTCGCGGTCCCGGCGGCGCGAGCGCGGGTGGCCCGCGCCGGCCGGATCTACGTCGAGGGCCGGCACGACGCGGAGCTGGTCGAGAAGGTGTGGGGCGACGATCTGCGCGTCGAGGGCGTGGTCGTGGAGTACCTGGAGGGCGTCGACGATCTGGCGGCGGTCGTCGAGGAGTTCCGGCCCGGTCCGGACGCGCGCCTGGGGGTGCTGGTGGACCACCTGGTGCCGGGAAGCAAGGAGTCGCGCATCGTCGAGGAGGCGCGGCGTTCGCGGTATGCGGAGTACCTGCTGGTGGTGGGACATCCGTATGTGGACGTGTGGCAGGCGGTCAAGCCGTCCGCGTTGGGGGTGCAGGCGTGGCCGCAGGTGCCGCGCGGGCGACCGTGGAAGGAAGGGGTCTGCGAATCCTTCGGCTGGCCCGTGGACACGCCGGCGGCGTGGAAGCGGATCCTGCGGTCGGTCCGCGACTATCGGGACCTGGAGCCGGAGTTGCTGGGTCGGGTCGAGGAGCTGATCGATTTCGTGACGGGCTGACCACCGGGGTCACTGGGCGGGGGCGTAGTTCCCGGCGACCCAGCCGCTGAGGGCCGAACCGTCTTGGGCGCAGTGCTTGCTGTCGCGGAAGGGCAGTTCGACAGCCGGCGGGGTGACGCGCAGGTAGGTGGTCGGGGCGTCGCACGGCGGGTTGTAGTCGCTGCCGTAGCCGAAGGCCATCGCAGCCGAGGCTCCAGGGGCCGGGGAGAACGGTTTGGCGGTCGGGTCTGTACAAGCCGACAGGGCCGCGTTTCGGCATATCCGATACATGGTTCCTCCTGGGGGATTCGACCTGCATCGAGTAGACGCGGCACCCCGGCGACCCGTTGCCTGAATCAGGCCTCGAATTCAGCTGACTGCGACGCCCAGCCCGAGCCGCTTGCGCGCCCAGGTCTTCAGCGGCGGCGCCAGCTCGTCGATCTTCAGCAGCGCGGGCGCCTCGTCGCGGTCGCGGTAGTAGATCCGCGAGCCGTCGAAGACGGTGAAGCCGTGCTCGGGGCGGGAGAGCACGTGCACCTCGTCACCCGCGCCGACCTCGCCCTCGGTGATCACGCGCAGGTAGGCGCCGGGCCGCAGGGCCTGTTCGAACCGGCGGGTCATGGTGCGGTCGCCGGCCCGGACGCCGAGCTTCCAGCAGGGGATGCGGGGCTGCGCCACTTCGAGCTCGACGCCGCCGATCCGCCAGCGCTCGCCGACCACCGCGCGGCTGACGTCGTAACCGGCGATGGTGAGGTTCTCGCCGACGAAGCCGTCTTCGACGTCCCGGCCCAGTTCCGCGGCCCAGAAGTCGAGGTCTTCGCGGGAGTAGGCGTAGACCGCCTTGTGCACGCCGGCGTGGCTCACCTGATCGGCCTGCCGGTCGCCGGCGACGTGGTGGTCGGCGATCCGGACCCGGCCGGGCACCGGCTCCTTGAAGATGGCGGTCTGCTTGGTCTCGCCGCCCAGCTCCACGTCGCGGGGCTGGCCGACGTTCACCGAGATCAGGAACGCAGTGGTCATGGCGCCCATCCTCTCAGTCGACCAGGTCCCGGACAACCGCGTCTGCCAGCAGCCTTCCCTTCAGGGTAAGGACCGCAGAGCCGGCGGCCAATGACTGCGGATCCAGCAGCCCCTCGGCGGCGGCCCGGATCGCCGCCTTGCGGCCGGCTGGTCGCAGCAGGCTGAGTTCACACCCTGATTCCAGACGGAGTTCCAGCAGGATCCGCTCGACGCGCCGGTCTTCGTCGTCCAGCACCTCGCGGGCGTGCGCCGGGGACGTGCCGGCGGCGATGCGCTGCGTGTAGGCGCTCGGATGCTTGACGTTCCACCAGCGGGTGCCGCCGACATGGCTGTGCGCGCCGGGACCGACGCCCCACCAGTTCGCGCCGGTCCAGTACAGCAGGTTGTGGCGGGAGCGGCCGTCCGGGGTCGCGGCCCAGTTCGAGACCTCGTACCAGGAGTAGCCGGCGGCGGACAGCGCCTCGTCGGCGATGAGGTAGCGGTCGGCGTGCACGTCGTCGTCGATCATCGGCAGCTCGCCGCGCTTGACCCGGGCCGCCAGCCGGGTGCCGTCCTCCACGATCAGCGAGTACGCCGAGACGTGGTCCGGGCCGGCGCCGATCGCGGCGTCCAGGGAGGCGCGCCAGTCGTCGTCGCTCTCCCCCGGCGTGCCGTAGATCAGGTCCAGGTTGACGTGCTCGAACCCGGCGGCGCGCGCCTGCCGGACGCACTCCTCGGGCCGGCCGGGGGTGTGGCGGCGCTCCAGGATCCGCAGCACGTGCTCGCGGGCGCTCTGCATGCCGAAGGAGATGCGGGTGAAGCCGCCGGCGCGCAGTTCGGCGAGGTAGGCCGGATCCACGGACTCGGGGTTCGCCTCCGTGCTGACCTCGGCGTCGGCGGCCAGGCCGAACTCGTCGCGGACGGCGGCGAGCAGCGCCACCAGGTCGCGGGCCGGGAGCAGGGTGGGCGTGCCGCCGCCGAAGAAGACGGTCTGCACCGGCAGGGCATCACCTCCACTTCGACCTCCGCCGCCGAGGACTCTGCGGGCCAGCCGGATCTCGTCGATCGCGGTGTCGGCGTAAGCCGCCTGGGAGGCGCCGCCGCCCAGCTCGGAGGCGGTGTAGGTGTTGAAGTCGCAGTAGCCGCAGCGGGTGGCGCAGTACGGGACGTGGATGTAGAAGGCGAGCGGCGTACCGGTCAGCGCCGGTTCGGCGAGGGCCTGCGGCGGCAGCGATCCGTCGGCGGGGACGGGTTCACCGTCGGGGAGGACACCTGGCATGTCTCCATTGTCCCTGATGGTAGGCGGTGGTCAGCCCGCACTGACCCACTGCGCGGTCATGGCCTGCACGGCCGAGCCGTCCAGGTCGGCGAGCTTCGTCGCGGCGAACTCGTGCGCCCACTCCGAAGTCTGGATCCGGAACGGCGGGTCGGGGTGCTGGAGGGCGTCGATGATCGGCGCGGCGGCGTCCTCGGCGCGCTGGGCGTTCCCGAACGCCTTGCGGGTGCGGTCGATGTAGGCGCGCAGCGCCGGTCCGTAGGGGCCGGCGGCCTCGACGAGCTTGGGGATGTCCAGGCGCTGGCTGGCGACGAACTCGCTGGCCACCGCGCCGGGCTCGACCACGCTGACCCGCACCCCGACGCTCGCGGCGACCGGCGCCAGGGCCTCCATGAAGCCCTCGACGGCGAACTTGGCGGCACAGTACGCCTCGTTGAACGGCTGCCCGACGACGCCGCCGACGCTGGTCACGGTGATCAGCCGGCCCCGGGCGGCCCGCAGGTGCGGCAGCGCGGCCCGGGTGACCTCGACCACGCCGAAGTAGTTGACCTCCATCGTGTTGCGGACCGCCGTCATGCCGTCGACCTCGATCGTGCCGACCGTCCCGGCGCCGGCGTTGTTGACGACCGCGTCCAGGCCGCCGTGCGCGCCGACGGTCCGGGCGATGGCGGCCTCGACACCGGCCGCGTCGGTGACGTCGAGGCGTTCGACGTGGACGCGGCCGGCGACCCCCGCGGCCCCGGCGGCGGCCAGCAGCGGCCCGGATCTGGCGGGGTCGCGCATGCTCGCGACGACGGTCCAGCCGGCCCGGGCGGCGGCCACCGCCGCGGCCAGGCCGATGCCGGAGGAGGTGCCGGTGATGAGGACGGTTCCGGAGGTCGCCATGCCGTCCATTTCAGTGCGGCGGCCGCCGGGTCACCAGTCCCTAACGCCATGCGATGGACGGCGAGGTCAGATCGCCACCGGCGCCGGCGGGGCGACCGAGGTGCCGCCACCGGCTGCTTGGGCCTGCGCCGAAGCCTCCGCCTCAGCCGCCGCCTCAGCCGCCGCCAGCACCGCCGGCGGCCGTACCCGCACGGCCCACGGCATCGCGCAGCCGGCGCCGGCGAACACCGCGCCGAGCACGAACCAGCCGGCCGGCGCCCAGTCCACGCACAGCAGCGAGTAGACCCCGGGCGCCAGGGCCATCGCGCCGCCGGTCATCATCGAGAACAGCCCCTGGTACTGGCCCTGCGCGTGCTCGGCCGCCAGGCCGTAGCCGAGTTCGAAGACCCCGGCCTGCTGCACGATCTCGCCGACCGAGTGCACCGCCGCGGCGATCAGCAGCAGCACCACCGCCGCCCACGCCGGGACCCAGCCGATGCAGCCGAACAGCACCGCCGCGGCGGCGAAGACCCAGCCGGAGCGGATCGTCGCGCGCACGCCCTTGGCGACCGTGTCGACGCCCCGGCTCATCCGCACCTGGAGCAGCGCCACCAGCACCGTGTTGATGATCAGCAGGGCGCCGACGGTCCAGCGCGGGGCGTGCCCCAGCTTGGCGATCCACAGCGGCGCGGCGAACATCAGCACCTCGAACTGCATGTTCATCAGGGCCATGAGACCGGACACGGCGAGGAACCGCTTGTCGCCCACCGCGATCCAGCGGTCGGCACCCGGCGGGGCCGGCAGCGGCTCCAGCCGGGGCACCCGCAGCGCGATCAGCGCGGAGGCGACGAAGGTGGCGGCGTTGACGCCGATCAGGGCGACGTACCAGGCCCTGGTGTCGAAGACCAGCGCCAGCGCGCCGAGCAGGCCGCCCAGGGCGATGCCGACGTTGGTCACCGAGCGCAGGTAGGCCCGGAACACGGCCTTCTCCTCGCCGCCGAACCGGGCGATCATGGCGCCGCGGGCCGCCCGGGCGCTGGAGGCCACCAGGTTCTCCGCCACGGCGACCAGCAGGAACTGCCAGAAGACGTGCACCACGGTGAAAGCCGTCATGACCAGCGCCGAAAGCACCCCGAGCAGCACGGTCACCGCACGCGGCCCGCGCCGGTCGGCCAGATGCCCCACCGGCACCCCGGCGAGCAGCCCGACCAGGCCGGCGACGGTCAGGCCGAGGCCCACCTGCGCGGCCGGCAACCCGACGGAACGCGTGAAATACATGACCATGACGGTCATGTACATGCCGTTGCCGATGGTGTTCACGAACGTGCCGACGGCCATCGTCCGTTGCACGCGGTCGTGCGGCAGCAAACGCAATTCGCCCTCCCTGCGGCGATCACCCCAACGCCTTGACGGCCCGACCCTATCGTTATAGGCATCTGTGGTAAATGGGTATTACAGAGAGCTGGCTGGGTAGCGGTAGACTGTCGCGGAACAAAAGCCTCCCGGTGCGCCGGGAGGCTTTTCGCGTTCTCGGAAGCCTTCCCGGAGGAACCCATGGCCGACCTGCTCATCCGTCCCGCCGACCGCGACGACCGCGCCTTGCTGGAGCGCCTGTGGCTTTTGTTCCGCCACGACATGTCCGAGTTCTCCGGCGCCCTCCCGAACCGGGACGGCAGCTACCGCAGCGAATGGCTCGTCGCGGCCCTGCAAGAGGAGAGCTGGGCCGCACACCTGGCGTTCGTCGGCGACTGGCCGGTGGGCTTCGCCTTCGTGCGCGCTCTGGACCAGCCGGCCCGGGTGCTGAACAGCTTCTTCATCGTGCGCGCGGCCCGTAGCGACGGTCACGGCATGCAGCTCGCGCGCCACGTGCTCGACGCCCATCCGGGTCCATGGGAGATCGCGTTCCAGGAGGCCAACGTCAAGGGCGCCCGCTTCTGGCGGCGCCTGGCGCAAGAGGTCGCACCGGGGAGGTGGCACGAGGAGGAACGTCCGGCTCCCCGTCCGGAGCTGCCACCGAACGTCTGGGTGGTTATTCCGTAGAGCGGGCTGGCGCCGGTGCCTACAGTGGCGCCATGCGAGTGCACTATCCCCGGACTGCCCATCTGCCCTGGTCGCCCGGCGCCACGGCCGATGACGTGCGGTCCGGGGACCTGAGCGGACTCGTGGGACGGCAGGTCGTGATCACCGAGAAGATGGACGGTGAGAACACGACGCTGTACCGCGACGGACTGCACGCGCGCTCGCTGGACTCGGCCCACCACCCGTCGCGGACGTGGATCAAGGCGCTGCACGGGCGCATCGCCGATCGGATCCCCGACGGGTGGCGGATCTGCGGCGAGAACCTGTTCGCCCGGCATTCGATCCCTTACGCGGACCTGGACGGCTACTTTTACGGCTTCTCGGTATGGGACGGCGACCGGTGCCTGGACTGGGACGCGACCGTCAGGTTCCTGCGAGGCGTCGGGATTCCGACGCCGCGCGTGCTGTTCCGCGGAGTCTTCGACGGCGATGAGCGAACACTCGGCAAGGCCTTCCGGCTGGACCTGAGCAGACAGGAAGGGTACGTGGTCCGGGCCGCGGACGGCTTCGCCTACGCGGAGTTCGGCGCACGCGTCGCCAAATGGGTGCGGCCGTCGCACGTCCAGACCCACACGCACTGGATGTTCGCCGAAGTCGTGCCGAACGGCCTCGGGAGCCGCGCTCCGTTGTGGGCGGTGCGGAGCGGGATGGACGTCGGCGCAACGGAATTGGCGACAGCCCTCGGCCTCGATGGCGATGTCCCGAAGCCGGACGAAACGCTGGCTGACGCCTATGCGCGCCTGGACGTCGCCGGCTGCTTCGGCAGCCCGCGGCTGATCGGGGCAGCTGCCGCCCTGCTGAACGAGCGGCGCCGTGCCGACGCCATCGCAGAGCTCGTCGTTCCCCTGGGACTGCCGATGGCCCGGCGCGTCGGCGACGTCGTCGGCAACGCCCGGCGTCTGCACAACGCCCTCGATGACGAACAAAGGCGCGCAGGCCTGGTCCGGATGGCGTTCGGGACCGATCTCGCCGTGCTGCACGCCGTCTCGGCGGCGACCGCGCCGCACGCCGCCGCGCGAGAGCACGTCGCGTGGTCGGTCCTGATCGCCGAGGAAGCGGGACTGCTTCCGGAGTCGCCACTGCCGGACTTCCAGGCCGCGTGCCGGGAGGCGTTCGCCGGGTTGCCGGAACGGGCCGCGAACCGTTGCTGGGGCGAGGCTCGCGAGCTGTTCGCTCAGGGGCGAGTCACGTCCGCCGAGGAAGCCGTGGCGGCCACGTGGCGCTGGCGCGACGGCGACTATCCGCAGCTGACCCACATGGCCGGGATCTCCGGAAGCGGCAAGAGCACTCTCGTCGAGACGCTGGCGAAAACTGCGGACACCGAGGTCATCAGCTTGGACGAGATCCGCACTGCACGCGGATCACGCACTGACCAGTCAGCGAACCAAGAGGTATTGCACGAGGGAATCCGGCGGACGGAGAGTCTGCTGGCCCGTGGCGTCTCAGTGGTCTGGGACGCCACGTCGCTGATGCGATCGGCCCGCACCCTCGTGGATCGCGTCGCGGCACGTCGCAACGCTCTGATCGAGCATCGGGTCCTCATCGTGCCCGCTGACGATCTCGCCTGGCGGAACGTGAAGCGGGAGCATCCGGTGCCGGAAGACGTGCTGGCCAAACAGATCCGGCGCTATGAGCCGTCGTATCCCGGCGAGGCGCACCGCGTCTGGTATCACTACAGCGGCGACGGTTCGCCCGCCGAGGGCCAGGCGTCGGACGGCGACGTGCTGGCCGACGCACCGTGGGAGGACTGAGGCACGATGCGGACCAGCCAGGAGATCTACCACCGGGTGCGGTGGGACGCGCGGTTCGACGCCTCGCGGTTCGTGCTCGGAGTGGAGCAGCGGGGCCGGGCGCCGAAGCGGGTGCCGCTGCCGTCGTTCGACCCCGACGGGGACATCCCGTGGCACCGCGTGCTCTTCTTCGAGGCGGACGGCGAGGTGGTGTGGGACCGCGCTTCGAAACTCGACGCCCTGGACGCGTCCGGGGCCGGGCTGGCGCGGCGGGAGCGGCTGTTGCCGGCGCCGTTCTTCAAGGCTCGGACGCCGCATGTGTTCGCCGAGGGCCGATGGCAACCGGCGACGGAAGCCGGAATCGGTGCCGGCTCGGCGGCGGCCTCGTCGCGGGCCGGTTCAGCCGGACAGATCAGGATCCTCACCTGGAACACCTTGTGGGACCGCTATGACAGTGACCTAATCCACACCGAGCGGCGGCGGCCGATGCTGCTGGCGGCGTTGGCGGCGGCCGACGTGGACGTGATCGCGCTGCAGGAGGTCGAGCCGGCACTGGTGAAGATGCTGCTGGCCGAGCCGTGGGTGCGGCGCGAATGGACGCTCGGCGCCGATCCGCGGTCGGCCGACGTCCCGGACAGTGGTCTGCTGCTGCTCAGCCGGCTTCCGGTGACCGAGGCCGGATGGCATGTGCTGGGCCGGTTCAAGGCGGTCACGGCGGCGGTCGTGGAGACGGCGACCGGTCCGGTGGTCATCGCCGAGACGCACTTGAGCAGCGACCACTCCAAAGACGGGGCCGCGCTGCGGACCGGGCAACTGACGCAGCTTGCGGAGGGGCTCAGCGGGCTGAACGCGCCGGTCGTGCTGGTCGGCGACTTCAACGACGACACCGACGCTCCGGCGACGCGACTCGGGCTGACGGACGCGTGGATCCAGGTGCACGGTGGCGGCGACCAGACGGCGACGTTCGATCCGACGGTGAATCCGCTGGCAGCGGTTGCGTCGCTAAGCGGAGAAGCCAAGCGACTGGACCGGGTGTTGGTACGCGGGTGGCAGGCGACAGAGGCGCGGCTTGTAGGTGCGGTACCGGACAGCGATGGGCTGTTCGTATCGGATCACTACGGGGTGTCGGCCGTGCTAGAGCCGGAAGCGTCCGGTGGCTCGTCGGCTGCCGCTACGCCGCTGCAGGGTGCGCTGCACGGAGCGCTGTATGGGGCGCTGTCGCTGGATGCGCGGCCGAGCGCGCGAACGGCGGTCGCGTGGATTCCAGCCGAAGAGCTCTGGGCCGACATCCAAGAGGTCCGGCAGCGCTTGGATCCGCAGGTGCTGCGGTGGCCGCCGCATGTCAACGTGCTGTTCGGATTCGTCCGGGAATCGGAGTTCGCTGCCGCCGTTCCCTTGATCAGGCAGGCCACGGCGAACCTGCAGGCGTTCGAGGTGCGGCTCGGCGACGTGCGTCATTTCCGGCATCGGGACGACTCGACGATGTGGCTGGATCCGGAGGGCGAAGGTTGGCAGGCGCTGCACGCGGCGCTGCTGGAGAGGTTCCCCAGCTGCCGTAGCCGTGACGAATACACGCCGCACCTGACCCTCGGCAAAGTCGCAGACCCAACACGCGCGCCGCTAAATTTGGCGCCGATCACGACGGTCGTCGACCGGTTGGCGGTGCTGTCGCGGCGTGGCGATGAGCCGATGCGGGTTCGGGCAGTGGTGACGTTCCATCCCACCGGTGTGCGATATACGGACGTGGACGAGCCGAGTGAATCAGCGCTCGATAAGCCCTCGCGGGACCGGGAGGCAACGCTGCTCACCGAGCAGATCCGTGCGGCACTGCCTGAAACGGCCGTCCATGTGGTCGGTTCACGGCGCACGGGGACACAACTGCCGGGCGCCGACCTCGATCTGGTGGCCGCAGTACCAGGGGCGCCGGACATCGCCCTGCTGGAGCACCGTGTGGCGGTCGCCGTCCGAGGGGGATCCGGGACGGCGTGCCGGGTGCGGCAGATGGTCGGCGCGCGGGTACCAGGGCTACGCATCGTGACGCCGCAGCTCAACGCCGATCTGGTAATCGCTCCGGTCGGCGCGGTGCCGGTGGCCGAGGCGGTCGGGCGGCGGGCCGAGCTCGGCGAGACCATCGCCACGTCGCTGTCGGCGGTCTCGGACGCCGAGGCACTGCTGGCGATGCGGCCGGGAGCGCACGTCCGCGTGGTCAAGGCCTGGGCGCACGCGCGCGGGCTGGACGCGGCGCCGCTCGGCGGCCTGCCGGGCCTGGCGTGGGCGCTGATGGCGGCCCGGTGCCGGGACCTCACCGGGTTCTTCGAGACCTGGGCCGCCCACGACTGGCAGGAGCCGATCCTCACTCCCACCGCGCCGATCCGCGACCTCGCACAGCACCTGACACCGGCCATGCGAGACCTCATCACCGAAGAGCTCTACGACGCCTGGGAGACGGTCACCTCCACCCGCGACGCGCTGCCCGCGCTCCTCGCACCGCCGCCGCTGCATCGGCGCCACCGCCGCTGGGCCGTGGTGACCCTCAACGCCGACGGCATCGAGCAGCGCGACGCCCTCGAAGGCCAGGTCCGAGGCCGCATGCGAAGCCTGCTGAGTGCGCTGGAGGATGCTGAGGTGACGGAGGTCCACGCCTGGCCACGGCCCTTCCACACCACCGACACCGAGCTGCGCTTCGCCGTCGGGCTCGGCCGGTTCCCGCCGACGCCGGAGGGGCTGGAGGCCGTCACGAAGCACTGGCTCAGGGGCTTGATCGGGGTCGGCGTCCGTCTCGTCGACAACGGAGAAGTGCCGACGCTGCGTTAGCGGTGCGAGCAGGCCCCGCCCCTACTCCGCCCCGCCCACCGTGACCGTCCGCACCCCGTCCCCGGCCACCCGGCCGCCGATCTCGGCCCAGCCGGCCGTCTGGGCCGGCCGCGCCCAGATCTCCGAGCCCCAGCCCTGCCGGATCAGCAGCGGCCGGCCCAGGGCGGCGGCCTGGCGCATCGCGGCCGAGCCGGTGGCCTCGTCCTCGTCGACGCCGCTCTCCGCGGCGAAGACGCGGGCGCGCATGACGCCGTTCGGCTCGTCGGTCCAGGCCCAGAACTGGTGGCGGCGGTACTCCGGTCCCGGCGGGACCGGCAGCGTCTCCACCGCGGCCTCGTCGGGGAGCTGCACCAGGCCCCACTCCGGGGTGTCGGCGACGCGGCCGCGGATCCAGGTGCGGCCGTCCTCGGCCCAGGTGGCGACCTCGGCTGCCTTCGCCGGCCGCAGGGTGGACAGCGGGCGGCCGGCCAGGCGGGACAGCAGCCAGGCGGTGCCGACGAGCGGGTGGCCGGCCAGCGGGAGCTCGGCGGCCGGGGTGAAGATGCGAAGGGCGGCCTTGTCGACGTCGTCGACGAAGACCACCTCGCTGAACCGCAGGTCCGAGGCCAGCTTGCAGCCCGCGGCGGCGTCCAGGCGCGCGGCGTCGAGCACCACGCCCAGGTCGTTGCCGAACAACCCTTGCTCGTCCGTGAAGACCCGGACCACGTGGACGTCAGCCATCTCGCTCATAAGCCCAGGTTACTGCGGGGCGCCGACCCCGGCCCGGGTTACTTCGGGCTGGCTGCCGGCGACTACTTCTTCGCCTTGTCCCCGGTCTCGTTGGTAAGCGCGGCGATGAAGGCGTCCTGCGGCACCTCGACCCGGCCGACCATCTTCATCCGCTTCTTGCCTTCCTTCTGCTTCTCCAGCAGCTTGCGCTTACGGGAGATGTCGCCGCCGTAGCACTTGGCGAGCACGTCCTTGCGCATGGCGCGCACCGACTCGCGGGCGATCACCCGGGAGCCGATCGCGGCCTGGATCGGCACCTCGAACTGCTGGCGCGGGATGAGCTCGCGCAGCCGCTCGGTCATCCGCACGCCGTAGGCGTAGGCCTTGTCCTTGTGCACGATCGCCGAGAACGCGTCGACCGTCTCACCGTGCAGCAGGATGTCCACCTTCACCAGGTCGGCCTGCTGCTCGCCGGTGGGCTCGTAGTCCAGCGAGGCGTAGCCGCGGGTCTTGGACTTCAGCGAGTCGAAGAAGTCGAAGACGATCTCCGCCAGCGGCAGCGTGTAGCGGATCTCGACGCGGTCCTCGGAAAGGTAGTCCATGCCGAGCAGCGACCCGCGTCGGCTCTGGCACAGCTCCATCACCGCGCCGACGAAGTCGTTCGGGGTGAGGACGGTGGCCCGGACCACCGGCTCGTGGATCGCCATGACCTTGCCGCCGGGCATCTCCGAGGGGTTGGTGACAATGTGCTCGGTGCCGTCCTCCATGCCCACCCGGTACACCACCGACGGCGCGGTGGCGATCAGGTCCAGGTTGAACTCGCGATCCAGGCGCTCGCGGATGATCTCCAGGTGCAGCAGGCCCAGGAAGCCGCAGCGGAAGCCGAAGCCCAGCGCCGCCGACGTCTCCGGCTCGTAGACCAGCGCGGCGTCGTTGAGCTGGAGCTTGTCCAGGGCCTCACGCAGCTCCGGGTAGTCCGAGCCGTCGATCGGGTAGATGCCGGAGAACACCATCGGCTTGGGTTCCTTGTACCCGCCGAGGGAGTCGGTGGCGCCCTTGTTCTGGGTGGTGACGGTGTCGCCGACCTTGGACTGCCGCACGTCCTTCACGCCGGTGATCAGGTAGCCCACCTCGCCGGCGCCCAGGCCCTGGGAGGCGGTCGGCTCCGGGGAGATGACGCCGATCTCCAGCAGCTCGTGGGTGGCGCCGGTGGACATCATGGCGATGCGCTCGCGCTTGGTCAGGTGCCCGTCGACCACCCGGACGTAGGTGACCACGCCGCGGTAGGAGTCGTAGACCGAGTCGAAGATCATCGCGCGGGCCGGGCCGTTCGGGTTCCCGGCCGGGGCCGGGACCCGGCGCACCACCTCGTTGAGCACGTCCGGCACGCCGACGCCGGTCTTGGCCGAGACCCGCAGCACCTCGTCCGGGTCGCAGCCGATCAGCCGGGCCATCTCCTCGGCGTACTTCTCCGGCTGCGCGGCCGGCAGGTCGATCTTGTTCAGCACCGGGATGATCTGCAGGTCGTTCTCCATGGCCAGGTACAGGTTGGCCAGGGTCTGCGCCTCGATGCCCTGGGCGGCGTCGACCAGCAGGATGGTGCCCTCGCACGCCGCCAGCGAGCGCGAGACCTCATAGGTGAAGTCCACGTGCCCGGGGGTGTCGATCATGTTCAGGATGTAGGTCTTGCCGTCGTCGGCGCGCCAGGGCAGCCGGACCGCCTGCGACTTGATGGTGATCCCGCGCTCGCGCTCGATGTCCATCCGGTCCAGGTACTGCGCGCGCATGGCGCGTTCGTCGACCACACCGGTGAGCTGGAGCATCCGGTCGGCCAGGGTCGACTTGCCGTGGTCGATGTGGGCGATGATGCAGAAGTTGCGGATCAGCGCCTGCTCGGTCTGCGACGGCTGGGGGATGTTCGGCGGGAGGGCGGGCACTCGGGGTCCAGTCTGTCCGGGGAACGGCGTGCTAAGGGCGCACTGCGGGCTTCACTACACTGGGCTCTATCGTCCCATGACCCACAGGGTTCCGGGGAACGGGATATGGGGACGTCACAGCCTACGTGCCCGGTTTGGGTCCGCGCACGGCCGCCTGCTAACCTGGTCGCTTGCGTGGCGCGTGCGTTGCCTCGCGCCCACCACCGTCTATCTCACCAAGCAGAGGCATCTTTCAGTGGCGAACATCAAGTCCCAGATCAAGCGGATCAAGACCAACGAGAAGGCGCGCCTGCGCAACAAGGCCGTCAAGTCCTCGCTGAAGACCTCGATCCGCAAGACCCGCGAGGCCGTCGAGTCCGGCGACGTCGCGAAGGCGAAGGAGCTGGCCCAGGCCGCTTCCCGCCAGCTGGACAAGGCCGTCTCGAAGGGCGTCATCCACGCGAACCAGGCCGCGAACAAGAAGTCGGCGCTGGCCAAGAGCGTGAACGCCCTGCAGGGCTGAGCCCAGCACTTCATGCGGTCCCTCTCGCCGCGGTAGAGAACTTCCTGATCGGCGCGATCCCCTCCCCAGGGATCGCGCCGATCGGCTTTCCTCAGGCATCAGGCACCCGAGCAGTAGGCTTTGCGAGCCGAACCGTTTTTCTCTGGGGAATCACAGGGGTGGGGATTCATTCATGGAGCCGCTGCGACCGGCCGATCCGCGCAGGATCAGCAGCTACGAGATCCTGAACCGGCTCGGCGCCGGCGGGATGGGGCAGGTCTACCTGGGGCGGTCGCCGTCCGGCCGCCGGGTCGCGGTGAAGGTGATCCGCGGCGAGCTGACCAGCGACCCCACGTTCCGTGAGCGCTTCCGCCGCGAGGTCGCCTCGATGCGGCAGGTGTCCGGCTTCTTCACGGCGCCGGTGGTGGACGCCGACCCCGACGGCGACCCGCCGTGGCTGGCCACCGCCTACGTGCCCGGCCCCTCGCTGTCCGACGCGGTCAAGCAGCGCGGCCCGATGCCCCAGCAGGACGCCCTGGTACTGGCCGCCGGGCTCGCTGAGGCGCTGATCGCGATCCACCGCGAGGGCCTGACGCACCGCGACCTGAAGCCGGCCAACGTGCTGCTGGCCGAGGACGGGCCGCGGGTCATCGACTTCGGGCTGGCGGTCACCGCGCAGTCCTCCACCGTCACCCAGGCCGGGACGGTCGTCGGCACGCCGTCGTTCATGTCGCCGGAGCAGGTCTCCGGGCAGCCGGTGGGGCCGTCGGCGGACGTGTGGTCGCTGGGGGCGGTGCTGCTGTGGGCGGCCACCGGGCGGCAGCCGTTCGGCGAGGGCGGCACCATGGAGATGATGTTCCGGGTGGTCAACGGCGAGCCGGACCTCTCCGGGCTGTCCGGGACGCTGCTGCACCTGGTGCAGGCGTGCATGACCAAGGACCCGGCGGCGCGGCCGTCGCCGGGGCGGATCCTGGAGGTGCTGTCGGAGGGCGCCGGGGTCGAGGCGACGGCGGCGATGGGGTGGATACCGCCGCAGGTGGCGCCGACGATGCCGGGGACGCCGCCGCAGGGGATGCCTTCGATCCCGGGGGCTCCGGCGACCGGAGCCGGGCACTCTTCGGTGCCTCCGGCGACTTCGGCCGGTTCGGAGCCGGTATGGCCGACCGCGCCGTCCGGGCTGGCTGGGCCGGCCGCGCCGGCCGCGCCCTCCGGGCCGCCGTCGAACCCTTCGAACCCGTCGATGCCGTCCGTATCGTCGATGCCGTCGATGCAGTCCGTACCGTCCATCGCGCCAGGGCCGGCCGGGCCAGCGGGACCGCCGTACCCGCCGTCGAACCTGTCGCAGACCAGCACCGCGATGTACCACGGGTCCCCGCCGACCCAGTCGGCGCCGGCCGCGAACCCGTGGGCCGCACCGCCCTCGCCCCCGTACGGCGTCCCCGTCGGCACCTTCGCCCCGCCGCCGAAGAAGAACCGCAACGGGCTGATAGCCGCGGTCGGCGGCGTGGTGGCGGTCGGCCTGGTCGGCGGCGGCATAGCCCTGTTCGCGTCCGGCGGCGGCCGCAACAGCTCCTCCGGCGGCAGTACCAGCGGCGGCACCCTGGGCGGCTCCGGCGGCATCACGCAGGTCCCCATCGCGGCCGACTTCCCGCTGTCCGGCCTGGTCAGCGACGACGACGTCCTGCAGTATCTGAAGGGCACCCCGATCGCCGACCAGCCGATCAGCGACACCATGGACGACCCCGCGACCTATGACCGGACGTGGGAGGGCGGCCAGAACGGCGCCGAGATGCGCATCCAGGCCTGGAACTACAAGAGCGACGCCAGCCAGGCGCTGAGCAGCTTCCACGAGCACACCCAGACCCTCGCCACCGAGCCCGCGTTCGAGGACCAGGGCAAGCTGGGCAACTCCGACAAGACGCTGATCCAGATCGCCACCGACGCCAGCAGCGGTCTGCAGCACTGCCGGATCGAGATCCTGCGCGGCGGCCTGGACGTGACGCTCCGGTTCACCGAGGGCGGGACCCCGGACGCGGCGCGGGTGGATGTGGTGAACCTGGCGAAGCAGGTGACTGGCCGACTGCCGAAGAAGTGAGGCAGTGGGCGTAGTAAGACAACGGGGCGGTCTGCGCCTGCCCTGCACGCTGGGGTTCGCAGCAGTCGCGCCCCGGCCAATGCCCGGCGCTCGGCGCGTGCTACTGCCGGCCGCTCAGCCGCGCATGCCCGAGCCGCGCGCCTGGCACACCGTGACCACGCACCGTTCGAGGGCGTAGGCGGAGTCCTCGCCGCCGCCCTTCACCGCGGCGTCGGCCTCGGCGACGGCGACCAGCGCGGCGCTGATACCGTCCGGCGTCCAGCCGCGCACCTGCTGCCGCACCTTGTCGATCTTCCAGGGCGGCATGCCGAGGTCGCGGGCCAGGTCCGCGGGGCGCGCGCCGCGCGGGGCCGAGGCCACCCGGGCCACCGACCGCACCCCGGCGGCCAGCGCGCTGGTGATCAGCACCGGGGCCGTGCCGGTGGCGAGCGCCCAGCGCAGTTGCTCCAGCGCCTGCGCGGTACGGCCGTCGACGGCGAGGTCGGCGACGGTGAACCCGGAGACTTCAGCGCGTCCGCTGTAGTACTTGGCGACGACGGTCTCGTCGATCACGCTGCGGGGGTCGTCGCCGGTGTCCGCGATCAGCTGGGAAGCGGCGGCGGCGAGCTCGCGCAGGTCGTTGCCGACGGCGTCGAGCAGCGCGCGCGACGCCTCCTCGGTGATCTGCCGCTTGGCGGCCTTGAATTCTTCGCGCAGGAACATGATGCGCTCACCGGGCTTGGTGATCTTCGCGATGTCGATCCGGCGTGCGCCGGCCTTCTCCAGGGCGGTGATCAGCGCCTTGCCCTTCACTCCGCCGGCGTGCGCGACGACCAGGGTGATCTCCTCGGCGAGGCTGCCCAGGGCCGCGGTCAGCGCGGTGGCGTCCTCGGCCGCCAGGTCCTGCGCGGTCCGCACGACCACCACCCGGCTCTCGCCGAACAGCGACGGGCTGACCAGCTCGGCGAAGGTGCCGGGGGTGAAGTTCCCGGGCGACAGGTCGCGGGTCTCGGTGTCCGGGTCGAGGGCGCGGCGGGCGGCGGCGATCCGCGCCACGGCCCGGTCGACCAGCAGTTCCTCGGCCCCGACGATGAGGACGAGCGGGGGCGGGGCGGCGGTCTCGGCAGGCATCGGGTCAAGCATGGCACGCCGCGGGGACAGTCGGTGCCCGTGGCGGCTGCGCCTGATTCGCCAGCCTTGGGCGGCCGTGTTCGCGAGCCGTGTTCAGCAGCCCTGTTCGCCAGTCGGTGCGGCGGCCTTGTTCGCC
>JABFWL010000496.1 GCA_013362315.1 Catenulispora sp.
GGCGTGGCACGAGTCTCCGGTGACGACACTGCTGGTGACGGCGAGGGAGACCGAGACGCTTAGGACGTTGGCGGATTTGGTGTTGTAAGGAAAGCGCCTTCGGTGACAAGCCTGTTCACGACCCTTACCAAACGCTCTCGCATGAGCCGGACGGGGTCGCGTTCGTTCGAATCGAAGCTATACAGCTCGCTGTAGACATGATCGGGCATCTCTTCGAGGGACACCACGCCCGCCATGACACCAGCGACGAGGACGCCCCAGGTCATGGCGGCAAGGGCGTCGATATCGTCCGAGGGCGTGGCGCTGTACTCGCTGATTGCGGAGATCACCTCGAACAGGTTCTGGAAGGCCTCCCGCCCGTCTGTCGGCCGTCCCATTGCGGACAGTGCAGTCATCAAGGCGTGCGAAATCGTCATCGCCGGGCGACCAGGCAACTGCACGACCGTGTGCGCGACGAAGGGCATGGCCGCTGTGAGCGGCTCCAGGCCGTGCACGAGCACGTCACCGGCCTTTGTCGCCGTGAAGTTGTACTTCAGGCGCATCCAATCGATGTCGTAGCCCGGATACACCCCCTCTCCGTCGAGTCTGTAAGTCCATTCGAGGCCCGGGGAGGCGGCAACAGCCCACATGGCGACCTTGATTCTGAGATCGCGATCCGGATTGTGGCCCGTACGCTCGATGTCCAGATGACCTATCAGGCCATTGCGGCCCTCGCTCGTGAGCTGGCCACGCCACAGCAGCGCGGTGTCCCGCCAGTCCGCCGCGCAGAAGTCCGACTCGCCGAACAACTGGCTCGCCATGACCCCGTCCTCCGCCGAGATCGCTGCCAGCAGCATCAGGTTCGCGCTCCAGTTGGCGTGCCGCTGTACGGCGGTCACGGGGGCTGGATGGTAGGCCGCATAAGCCCTGTCGGAGCGCTCGTCGAAGGACGTGGAGAACAACTCCAAGAGCAGGCCGGTGAGCTTCGGGTCGCGGTAGATGGAGCTCATCAGGAACTTGATGATCGGGGAACGCGCGGCCAGGCACTCGTAGGACAGCAGGGCGTGCAGCCGTCCGTCGTCGAGGTTCGACGGCAGCACCGTCCGCGCCCGGCTACGGGTGTCGGCCAGCTCCGTGACCAGCTTCGCGGTGAAGCGGGCGACCAGGAACTCGCCGAAGGTGGCGTGCAGGAACTCATAGGTCTGCGAAACGACGGAGTCCCGGGTGGCCTGGGTGTCGTGGATGAAGAAGAACCGGCCGACCGCCAGCTCGCCGGGCGTCAGGTTCTTCTGCATCCGGCGCTCGCCGCTGCTCGGCGCCGCCATCCGCAGGGCGGTCAGATCCGCCGTGACGTCCTCGTCGGTCACCCACTGCGCACGCCGGTTGAACATCGCGAACGCCACCACCGACAGGTGGGCGAGTTCGAGTTCGACCGCGTCGTCATCGGCCGGGCCGCTTTGCTCCTTCTCGACCTCTCGCCGTGCGAAGTCGGTGAGGAGGGCCTCGTACAGCGCCGCCTCGCTGAAGTCCTCGTCGGCGGCGCGCAGGGCGTTCGCTGAGGCGTCGTAGAGCGCGAGCATGAGCAGCATGAGCGGCTGTTCGGCCAGCTCTCGGTGGCTCAGCGCGATGTCCGCGCTCAGCGAGCGCAGCCCGCGGCCGGCGAGGATCGACTCGTTGCGGCCGGCCCAGACCTCGAGCCAGGCCTTGACCTGGCGGTCGTCGAACGGCTCCAGGCAGACCACGCGGGCCTCGGCCGGGATGCGGGCCCGGTCCGCCACCGCGATCCTGCTGGTCACCAGGACCGCGACCGCACGTCCCTGGTCCAGTTCGCGTTCCTGGAAGCGGGCGACGCGCTCCAGGAAGTCGGTCTGGGCCACGCCGGTCGCCTGCAGCAGCTCGTCGAATCCGTCGAGCAGCACCACGGGCATGGCCTCCGGGGCCGAGCGGACCAGGTCCGGCCACCGGACGGTGTCGCCGGTGGCCTGGCGTACCGCCTCCTCGATCTGCGTCTGCAAGTCGGCGTTGGCGTCCACACTGCGCAGCTCGACCCGGATCGGCAGGAAGCGGTCGGCCGGCAGCCTGGCCGCCAGGATCCGCGTGAGCACCGACTTGCCGGATCCCGGGTGTCCGAGGACGAGCATCGGGGCCGTGAGCGCGACGCCGGACACCAGATACGAGGCCAGATAGAGGTCCAGATCGTCGCGGACCTGACGATCACGCCACCACTCGGGCTGGGCCGGGTTCACGGTGGGATGGGCGGCGGCGACACGGAACCGGTGGTCGATGTAGCCGGTGCCCAGGGTCGGCACGTCGAGATCGGACGACGCCTGTTGGGTGATCGGCTTGTCCAGCACGGCCCGGTACGCCCGCGACAGCGACCCGCGGATGTCGTGGGGCGCCGCGGCGCTGTCGCGGTTCGCGAGCAGCGTCTCCAGCTGTGCCAGGCCACTGCGGACTTCGCGGACCTCGTCGAGGGTCCGCGCGTGGGCGCTCACGTTGAGCCAGATGCCGAACTCGGCGCAGTCCTTGGCCAGGTCGCGCAGACGTTCCTCGTAACGGAGCACAGCCGAGGGGGGAATGGCGGTGCTCAGACGGCGCACCGCGCCGCGCTGCGCGGAGCTCAGCGATTCGGTGATCGCGAGGCCGTCGAGGTAGTCGACGAAGAACGCGGCGCGGGTTCGATACAGCGACGCGATATCAGGTATCCCGCCTTGTTCGGCCAAGCCGCGCGAGATGCCCGATATCGATCCGTCCAGGGGCGGCGTCTCGGTGATGAGCACCACCTGTTCGGCCCCTGACGCGCCCAACTCCTTGATGCCGAGCGCTCTGAGCTCCTCCCCGGCGGCTTCGAAGAAGGCGGTGATGACGATGATCCAATGCGCCGCGGCGAGCCGCTCGCTACGCGTCAGCGCGTCGAGCCCGCTGATCCGCCGCTTGAGATCCTTGAGCGCCCCGTCCGCCAGCCGCACCGCCTCGGCCTTCGCCTCGAAAAGGTCGAACATCTCGAAGCCCGCCAGGACCCCGGAGCTCGCCTTGTCGAGGAAGGCGATCAGCCTGCTCTCCCCACCGTCGAGCATCTTCACCGCATCGCTGTAACGCAAAGGCCGCCGCACCCGACCATCATGGCGGGAACGGCGGCCGCAAACCACCCGAAGCAGAACCCTTACGAGTTCGGCGGATCAGCGTCCTGATCGGCCAGGAACCGCTCGAACTCCGCGGCCAGCTCGTCGGCGGTCGGCATCCGGCCGTCGTTGTCGCTCAACAGGTTCTTGCGGCCCTCGGTCACGTTGAACGCGTCGTACTGCCGCTCCAGGGCGCGCACCACATCCTCCACCTCGGAGGACTCCTGGACCTGGCGCTCGATGTCCTCCGAGGCGCGCCGGGCGGCGTCGCGCAGCTCCGTGTCCGGCAGGACCAGGCCGGTCGCCTCCGACACCGCGCGCAGCAAACGGATCGCGGCCTGCGGGTAGAGCGAGGAGGCCAGGTAGTGCGGCACGTGGACGGCGAAGCCGGCGGCGTCGTAGCCCCACTCGCCGAGGCGGTACTCCAGCAGGCTCGCGGCGCTGCTGGGGACCTGGAGGCGATCCAGGATCGGCTGGTCGGTGGTGTCCACCAGGTCAGGGTTGGTGGCGTGGGCCGTGATGCCGAGGGGGCGGGTGTGCGGGATGCCCATGGGGATGCCGTGCATGCCGACGGTGAGGCGGACGTCGAAGTGGTCGATCAGCGTGCGCACGGCCGCGGCGAACAGCTCCCACTCGCGGTCCGGCTCCAGGCCGTCGAGCAGCAGGAACCGCTTGCCCTCGCCGTCGGTGAGCAGGTGCAGGTCCAGCGCCGGGTCCTCGTAGTGGTCGTAGTGGTCCTTGTCGAAGGTCATCGCCGGACGGCGGCTGCGGTAGTCGATCAGCCGGTCCACGTCGAAGGACGCCACCAGGCGGTGGTCGAACTGGTCCAGCAGGTGCTCGCCGGCCAGCCGGCCCGCGCCGCCGGCGTCCATGAAGCCCTCGAGCTGGTGCAGCAGAATCACGCCGGCGAGGCCCGGGGTGCCCGGCGCCAGCTCGTACAGAGCCTTGGGATCTTTGCGCGCGACCACTTAAGAAGCACCTCATCCGTCTCGTCGTGGCTGTCCGGCGGTTCACGTCCAGCGTAACCATCAGCGGCGAACGGGTGGCGATCTATTCCAGATCCTCATCAGGAAGCAGCGCGGCGGATCCGGCCCGCGTACCGCGCCTCCAGGGCGTCGTTGTGCACGTCCCCGCCCTCGATGTTCGCCGACAGGTACACCGGCGGCTCCACACCTCGCCCCGCGAGCAGCCGCACCGCCTCGGCGACCACGGCCTGCGCCAGGATCGTGTTGCCGACCGAGGAGATCCCGCACACGTTCGCGCCGAGAGAGGGCAGCGGCAGCACCGAGTCCCCGTACGGCGCGCCGTTGTCCAGGACCACGTCGGCGAAGTCCATGAGCCGCTTGCCGGAGGAGTGGCGGGAGACGATACGCGAGGTGTGCTGGACCGAGGTGATCGCGATCAGCTTGTGTCCCAGCCCGGTGACCAGCTCGGCCAGGTCCACGATCACGCCGTTGCCGCCGGAGTTGGAGGCGATGACGAACACGTCCTGCGGCGCGACCGGCGCCAGCTCGTAGATCCGCTTGGCCAGGCCCTCGCGGCGCTCGATCTTCGGGTCGTTCAGGAAGTCGACCGGTTCGCCGCCGAACAGGATCAGATCGCGCATCGCCAGCTTGTTGCTGGGGACGAAGCCGCCGGCGCGCCCGGACAGCTCCATGGCCAGCGCCTCGGAGTGGCCGGTGCCGAACGTCTGCAGGACGCCCTCGGCCGCGATCGAGTCGGCGACCAGGGCTCCTGCGGCGGCCACGGCCGGCAGCTGGGTGGTCTCGACGTGCTCCAGGACCCGGCGGACCTCGGCCAGGTAGCCGGTCGGCGACAGCTCGGGCGGCAGGGAATCCATGCGGCGGGTCTCCCTCGGTAGGTTTGGTGGCTTCAGTGGGTACGTGGCTCAGTGGGTTTGTGGCTCGGTGCGCATGTGGTCTGGACCACTGTGATCCGCGTCCCATGAAAGCAGATCGGGGGTTCATCCGTATGGCGGTTTGCCAGACCGGTGGCCGTCCTGGGATCATGGGGGAAGCGGAGGGGAGTACTCCCCAATCGGACGGGCCGTCATCACGGAGTCGCTGGACTTCCGGCCCCCCGGCCTGGTCTTCGCTGCTCAGGCGGTTCGAGCGGCGCGGTACAGGTGGAGAAGACCTCCGGCGATTGTGAGCGCCTTGACAACGCCGGAGGAGTCATTCCATGCACATCAGCCTCACCGTCTGGATCGCGACGATCGTGGTCCTGGTTCTGGCGGTCGCCGCCGACCTGTGGCACGGCATCCGCAACCCGCACCCGATCAAGACTCGCGAAGCCGCGGTCTGGGTGGCCGGGATCGTGGTCGCCACCGTGCTGTTCGGCACCGGGCTGTGGGCCTTCACCTCACACCAGTTCGGCAGCGAGTTCTTCGCCGGCTGGATCACCGAGTACAGCCTCAGCGTCGACAACTTGTTCGTCTTCGTCATCATCCTCACCAAGTTCAAGGTCCCCCGCGCCTACCAGTCCCAGGTGCTGCTGTGGGGCGTGATCATGGCGCTGGTGCTGCGCGGCGGATTCATCGCCGCCGGCAGCGCGATCATCAGCAAGTTCAGCTGGGTCTTCTACATCTTCGGCGCGTTCCTCATCTACACCGCGGTCAAGCTGGCCACCGGCCACGGCGGCGAGGAGGACTTCAAGGAGAACCGGCTGCTCAAGCAGGTGAAGAAGGCGGTCAACACCACCGACGAGTACGACGGCGCCCGGCTGGTCACGCACGTCGGCGGCCGCCGGCGGTTCACCCCGATGCTGATCGTCATGGTCGCCATCGGGTCCACCGACCTGCTGTTCGCCCTGGACTCGATCCCGGCGATCTTCGGGCTCACCAAGGAGCCGTACATCGTCTTCACCGCCAACGCCTTCGCGCTGCTGGGCTTGCGCCAGCTCTACTTCCTGCTCGGCGCGCTGATGGACCGGTTGGTGCACCTGTCCTACGGCCTGTCGGTGATCCTGGGCTTCATCGGCGTGAAGATGGTGTTCGAGGCGCTGCACAGCTCCGGAGTGGAGCACGTCGGCCCGGTGACCATCCCGACCATCGGCATCGCCGCCTCGCTGAGCGTCATCATCGGCGTGCTGGCGATCACGACGGTGACGAGCCTGTGGAGCACCCGGCGCGACGGCGGCCCGGTGCAGGGTGAGGGTGCGGTGCCGGCGGACGGCGCGGTGCCGGTCGGCGACGGCGCCGAGTCGGCCGGCGAAAGGGGGAATGCGGTCAGCGATGGCGCCGAGCCGGCCGGCTGGAGCGTGGAAGCGGCCGGCGACGGCGCCGAGGACGACGCATCGCTGGCCGCGAAGAAGGACTGACCGCCGGCTGTCCGTCCGCAGCAGCCTTCGTATCGGTCCTCGTATCAGCCCTCGTATCAACCCTCGTACTGGCACAGCTCGATCAGCGTGCCCTCCGGCGCGCGCAGATGCGCCACGCGCAGATTCCACGCCGCCATGTCCCGGGGCGGAGCCACCGGCATCGCGCCGCGGTCGCCGGCCTGCGCGAACGCCGCGTCCACGTCGGGGACCCGCAGCACCAGCACCGCGTGGTCGGCGTCGCCGCGCGGCGCGTAGGGCACGCCGACCGCGCCGGCCATGAGTGAGCGCTCGAACAACGCGACGTCGGCGGCGCCGATCCGGAAGCCGACGTAGGGCCCCACCGACGGCTTCCTGCCGAGCTCCTCATCCTTCGGAGTCAAGCCCAGTACTTCGGTGTAGAAACGATAGCTGGCGGCGAAGTCGTCGGTGAGCAGGCGGAGCTCGGCGAAAGAGGGAGTCATCTCCTTAACGTAGCGACCCCATTGGGGTCGCGGCATGAGTTTGCTCCTCGGATCGCTGTTCGTCCTGTCGACGGCCTCTGCCATCGCGGTGCTGGCCTCGGTCATGCGGCGGCTGCTGGGCGTCCACTTCTCGGTCACGCGGCTGGCGATCGCCGCCGCCATGGCCTGGGGCGTGTCGACGCCGATCATGACGGCCATGCTCGGCCCGCGGCGGCCGGACGGCACGCTGCGCGACGCCACCCGGCCGGCGCTGCTGGTGCTGACGCTGCTGGTCATGCTGCTGCCCTCGATGGTGTTCCTGGTCGTGGCCGAGGCGCCGGCGCCCTGGCGCGCGACTTCGACATCGTGGCCGAGGCGCGGCGGCTGGCCGGCGGCTACGCGCTGGAGCGGATGACACCGGAGGCGCTGAAGAAGGAGGCGGACGGCGAGCTGGTGGCGCTGCTGCCGATGCTGCGGCGGCTGCCGCGCCGGGTGGACCGCGTCGTCGGGGCGCTGGAGTCCGGGAAGCTCAGCGTGAACGTGCGGCTGTTCGCCGACCGGCGGGACCGGGAGGTGGTGACCAGCCTGGTGCACCAGGTGCTGATCACGGTGCTGGCCGCGACGTCCGGGCTGATGGGCGTGCTGAAGGTGGGGCGCGAGCACGAACCGATGGTGGGGACGAAGGTGAGCTTTTACCAGTTCCTCGGATACAGCTTCCTGGCGGTGGCCAGCGTGCTGGCGCTGCGGGTGCTGGTCGTGGTGTTCCGGCGGCCGGAGTCGTGAACCCGCTTGCCGGCGCCACCTC
>JABFWL010000473.1 GCA_013362315.1 Catenulispora sp.
GTCATGTAGAGCGGCTTGCGGCCGAACAGGTCGGACAGCTTGCCGTAGATCGGGGTGGCGGCGGTCGAGGCCAGCACGTAGGCGGTGGTCACCCACGGCATCCGGGCCAGGCCGTCCTTGCCGCCGATGTCGCCGATGATGGTGCGGATCGCGGTGCCCACGATCGTGTTGTCAAGCGAGGCCAGAAGCAGGCCCAGCATCAGGGAGCCGAAGACCACCAGGATCTGCTTGTGGGTCATGGTGGAGCCCTCGGCGACCTGTGGGGCCGGAGGGCTCGCTATCTTCTTAGTCACGGTGGTCTCACTCATGTGCGTTTCCGTCTTCCGTTGTGGGGCCGTTCGTGGTGGGGCTGTTCGTGGGAGAGCTCTGCGGCTCGTTGTTCTTCGCGACCATGGCGCTGAAGTCCTCGACGTACCGGGTCATCAGCCGGGACAGGGTCCGCAGCTCCTCGGGGTCCCAGTGCTCGAATCCCTCGCGCATCGCCTCGATGCGCTTGTGCCAGAAGTCCTGGACGTGCTGGCGTCCCAGCTCGGTGAGGTGCAACTGGGTCGCCCGCCGGTCGGTGGGGTCGGCGACCTTCTCCACCAGGCCGTCGGCCTCCAGGTGGGCGACGTGCCGGGAGATCGTCGACTGGTCCAGGAAGAGCTCCTTGGCCAGATCGCTGGAGCGCACCGGGCCGCATTTGGACAGCATCATCAGCGCGGATATCTGGCCCCCCTCGGGCTCCTTGCGGGCCCGCATGATGCCGCGGAAGAGCATGCCGATCGTCTTGCCGAGCTCGCTGTACTCCTCGTCGCTCAGGGGCTCGCCGGGACGCTGGTCGCCGCTCATCGGTCTGCTTCTCTCTAGTTCTTTGTAGTTCTCGGCGGTCATCTGTACTTCTCGCCGACGGGAGTCGTCGGCGTTTATCGTGCCGAGATACTTGGTTGCTGCAAGCATACGCCTGGATGCATGTGTCATGCAAGTAGTTAGCCCCGCGGCTCGTGGGACGGTCGGTGACCTGCGAGACTGGGGTCATGTCAACGGCGACTGTGACCCTGGAAGACGTCGAGCGCGCTCGCAAGCAGTTAGAGGGAGTCGCGCGGCGTACTCCGCTGGAGGGCTCGCGCACCCTGTCCGAGAAGGTCCGCGGACCGGTGCACTTCAAGTGCGAGAACCTGCAGCGGACCGGGTCGTTCAAGATCCGCGGCGCCTACGTCCGGATCGCCAACCTGGAGCCGGCCGAGCGCGCGCACGGCGTGGTCGCGGCCAGCGCCGGCAACCACGCGCAAGGTGTGGCCCTGGCGGCGTCGCTGCTGGACAGCAAGTCGACCGTGTTCATGCCGGAGGGCGCGCCGCTGCCCAAGGTCGCCGCGACCGAGGCCTACGGCGCGCACGTGCGCTTCGCCGGCAGCACCGTGGACGAGGCGCTGATCGCGGCCCGCGCCTTCGCCGCCGACACCGGCGCCACCTTCATCCACCCCTTCGACCACCCCGACGTGATTGCCGGGCAGGGCACCGTCGGCCTGGAGATCCTGGAGCAGTGCCCTGACGTGCGGACCATCGTGGTCGCCGTGGGCGGCGGCGGGCTGCTGGCCGGGATCACCGTCGCCGTCCAGGCCAAGCGGCCCGACGTGCGGGTGATCGGCGTCCAGGCCGCCGGGGCCGCGGCCTACCCGCCCTCGCTGGCCGCCGGCCGGCCGGTGCAGCTGGCCGGGATGGCGACGATGGCCGACGGCATCGCCGTCGGCCGGCCCGGCGACGTGCCCTTCGGCCTGATCTCCGGCGCCGGGGACGAGGTCCGGGTGGTGTCCGAGGAGGCGCTGTCCAAGGCCATGCTGCTCCTGCTGGAGCGGGCCAAGCTGGTCGTCGAGCCGGCCGGCGCGGCGGCGGTGGCCGCGGTCATGGACGACCCGCACGCCTTCGACGGCCCGACCGTCGCCCTGCTGTCCGGCGGCAACATCGACCCGCTCCTGATGATGCGCATGATCCGCCACGGCCTGGTCGCCGCCGGCCGCTTCCTGGGCCTGCGGCTGCGCATCCCCGATCGCCCCGGCGCGCTGGCCAAGCTCCTCGCCGAACTCGGCGAGGCGGACGCCAACGTCATGGACATCGAGCACCTGTGGACCCGCCCCTCCCTGGCCTTCGGCGAGGTCGAGGTGGCGCTGCAACTGGAGACCCGGGGGATCGCCCACGCCGAGACGGTGATCTCGCGGCTGCGGGCGGCCGGGTACCAGCCGGAGCCGACGTCGTTCTGAGCGGTTTTTCCGCAACGGCGGACCGGCTGGTTCTCACGTCACGGGGCTGCGGGGCTCGCAGCTCCGCGAGTCAGGGCTTGACCTTGGCGGTCAGCGTGTCCTGGAGTCCCTGGGCGACGGCGGCGGGCCCGCCGAAGATGTCGGCTTCGAAGGTGTACGGAGCGGGCCGGCCAGTGCGTCGGCGAAGCCTTCGCCGGAGGCCAGGACCACCGACTTGGCGGGGAGGCGCTGAGTGCCGGCGCCGCCGACCGCGTCAGCCCAGAGCTTCTGGGAGACGGCTGCGGATGTCAGGTAGCGGTCGTCGCCGGCATACCGGTGGACGCTGTCCTTCGCGGTCTCGATCGAGAGCGTGCAGGCGGCGCTGGTGACGGTGGCGCCTTTGGCGTCCGTGACCTTGACCGTGGGGCAGCGCCCCGCCAAGACTTTTTCCAGATTTTCTTTACCGGCTCTGACCTGCGCTTGATCGCTCGTTCGGCGCACGGTGCGTGATCAAAGCGGCACGTGGTGTCGGGCCTGTCCTCTACGGTCGGATCTATGGCAGCGATCGAGGCCGAGGGTCTGGTGAAGATCTACGGCGGAAGCAAGAAAGCCAAGGAGGTCCGCGCCCTCGACGGCGTGGACCTCGCCGTGCCTGAGGGCACGATCCTGGGTCTGCTCGGTCCGAACGGCGCGGGCAAGACCACTGCTGTGCGGGTGCTGACCACACTGCTCAGACCGGATGCCGGGCGGGCGTCGGTGCTCGGGCTGGACGTCGTCCACAAGCCGACGCAGGTGCGGCGGCTGATCGGGCTGTCCGGGCAGTACGCGGCGGTCGATGAGAACCTGACCGGCCGGGAGAACCTGGTCATGGTCGGGCGGCTGTATCACATGGGCAAGGAGGCCGCTGAGAAGCGGGCGGCGGAGCTGCTGGAGGAGTTCACCCTCACCGATGCCGCCGACCGGCCTTCCAAGACCTACTCCGGCGGTATGCGGCGGCGTCTGGACCTGGCCGCGGCGCTGGTGGTGAAGCCGCCGGTGATCTTCCTGGACGAGCCGACCACCGGACTGGACCCGCGGACCCGGATCGCGATGTGGGATGTGATCGCCGGGCTGGTGAAGGGCGGTACCACGCTGCTGCTCACCACCCAGTACCTGGAGGAGGCCGACCGGCTTGCCGACTCCATCGCCGTGGTGGACCACGGCAAGGTCATCGCCCGCGGTACCGCCGACCAGCTGAAGGCGCAGATCGGCGGGGAGCGGCTGCAGATCGTGGTCTCCGACCGGGAGCGGCTCGCCGAGGCCGCGGAGATGCTGGGCCGGCTGGGCACCGCCGAGGCCCGGGTGCAGCCGCAGAACCGGGAGATCCTGGTCCCGGTGAGCGGCGGCGCGCAGCTGCTGATGGAGGCGATCCGGGAGCTGGACGCGGCCGGCATCGGCATCGACGACGTGGCGCTGCGCCGGCCGACCCTGGACGACGTGTTCCTGCAGCTGACCGGCCGGGCGGTGGAGGGTGAGGAGCAGGACGCCGACGGGGAGTCCGGCCAGCCGAAGCCGGAAGTGGAACGACAGGAGGCGGCACGATGACCTCGGACACCCTGGCACCCCCGATCCCGGTCGGCGGCGGCGGACCGCTCACCGTGCTGCACGACGCCTGGGTCGTGACGCTGCGGAACCTGCGGCGCATGACGCGGATGCCGGAGATGGTGGTGTTCTCCTCGATCCAGCCGATCATGTTCGTGCTGCTGTTCGCCTACGTGTTCGGCGGCGCGATCCCGGTGCCCGGGACGGAGGGCAAGACCGCCTACCGCGAGTTCCTGCTGCCCGGCATCTTCGTGCAGACGCTGGCCTTCACTGCCGCCACCACCTCCGTCGGCCTGGCGGACGACCTGCACAAGGGCCTGATCGACCGGTTCCGCTCGCTGCCGATCGCGCGCTCGGCGGTGCTGGCCGGCCGCACCACCGCCGACTGGTTCCAGAACCTGTTCGTGCTGCTGGTGATGGCGGTCTGCGGGCTGGTCGTCGGCTGGCGGATCCACGACGGGGTCCTCAAGGCGCTGGCCGGCTTCCTGCTGCTGATGCTGTTCGCCTACGCGATGAGCTGGATCGGCGCCGTGATCGGGCTGTCGGTGCGCACCGTCGAGACCGCCAACACCATCGGCTTCATCTGGATCTTCCCGCTGACCTTCCTGTCGAACGCCTTCGTCCCGGCCCGGACGCTGTCGCCGCTCTGGCTGCAGACCGTCGCGGACTGGAACCCGGTCTCGGCGACCGTGCAGGCCCTGCGCCACCTATGGGGAAACCCCGACGGCTACGCCGGGGCGGCCCGGATGCCGTGGCCGATCGAGCACGCGTCCTGGGTCTCGCTGTTCTGGTCGGCGCTGATCCTGGCTGTGTTCGTCCCCCTGTCGGTGCGCAAGTACCGGTCCGTTTCGGCCTGATACCGCGCACGAGGCAGCAACGATTCGATCAAGATGGCAACCGGCGGAGATGTTCAGACGTCCTATTCTTGGGGAAAGGGGGAGCAGCTAGCGGGACGGCTGTGCTAGCAGGGAAGGCTAGGGGGAACCGATGGCGGGGCCGACACCGGGCCAGGTGCTGAACGGCCGCTACGAGCTGCGCAGACGCATCGGCGGCGGCTCGATGGGCGAGGTGTGGCGGGGCCGGGATCTGGTCCTGGGCCGCACCGTCGCGGTCAAGATCGTGCTGCCGGCGCTGCTCGACACGCCGACCTTCCGGGCCCGCTTCGTCGCCGAGGCCCGGGTGATGGCGATGCTGGACCACCCCGGCATCGTCGGCGTCTTCGACTACGGCTACGCCGAGGCCGACGACCCCGCCACGCCCGGCGCCGCCTTCCTGGTGATGGAGTTCATCGAGGGCGAGTCGCTGGACAAGGTCCTGGCCCGCACCGGCCCCCTGGAGCCGCGCTTCGCGCTGAAGGTGCTCGCCTCCCTGCTGGACGCCCTGGCCGCGGTCCACCGCGCCGGCGTGGTGCACCGGGACGTGAAGCCCGCGAACGTGATGCTCACCGCCGGCGGCGTGGTGCTCGCCGACTTCGGCATCGCCCGTTCAGAGGAATCCCTGGGTCTGACCGCCGCCGACGCCCTGATGGGCACCGTCCCCTATCTGGCCCCGGAACTCTTCCAGGCCGAGACCCCCACCCCGGCCGCCGACGTCTATGCGGTCGGCATCCTCGGCTACGAGTTGCTCAACGGCCGCCAGCCCTTTCAAGCCGCCAGCACCGCCGCGGTCATGTACAAGCACATGCACGAACCGCCCCCGCCCCTGCCGGAGTACCTCGCCACCCCGGCAGCCGAGGTCCTGTGGCGCGCGCTGGAGAAGGACGCCGGCCGCCGCTGGACCGACGGCGCCGACATGGGCGCCGCGATGCGCCGCGTCCTGGCCGGCCCGGTGGAGGTCGGCGAGCAGTTCGGCGCCGAGCCGGACTACGGGCGGCCGCACGCCGGGAACCGCAGCGGCTACGAGGACACGCTGACGGACACCGGCGGCCAGCGGCGGGCCAGAGGCGGCCAGGGAGCCCGGAGAGCCGGTGCGGCCGGGGCCGGAGCCACGGGGTTCGCGGGCGGAGCCGACGGGGCGGCCGGTCTGCCGGGCCGCGCTTACGGCGACCAGTTCGAGACGAGCTATGCCGGCGGAGCTGACGATGTCGGCGGTTTGCCCGGCCAGGCCTATGGCGGGCAGTTCGGGACTGGCTATGCGAGCGGAACTGATGATGTCGCCGGACTGCCCGGCCGCGCCTACGGCGACCAGCTCGAGACCAGCTACGGCCGATCGCCATATGACGAGGTCTTCGGCGATCCCTTAACTCAACCCGACCCGCTGTCCGACTCGGGCGGTCGTCATGGTCGTGCCGCGGCGCTCGGGGAGGACGCCGCGTCCGACTTCGGCGGCCGGCACGGCCGGGCAGCCGCTCCGTCGGCGTTCGACGAGACCGCGCGGCTCGACGCCGAGACCACGCGGCTGGCCGCGTTCTCCGACTCCGGCGGCCGGCGCGGCCGTCCCGCCGACGTCCCCGTGCCGGACGCCACCCGGGTCTTCGAGACCGAGTTCGGCGGCCGGCACGCCGGTCCCACGTCCGAGACCCCGCTGCGCCGCCGGGCCGCCGAGCGGGGCCTGTCCGGTACGGCCCCCGCCAGCCGCGGCGTATCTCCCGGGTCGCGGGCCGACGCTTCGCGGCGTCGGACGCTGATGACGGCGGCCGTCGCCGCCCCGGCGCTGCTGGGGCTCACAGTGGCGCTGGTGATGAACTCCTCGGGCTCCTCGCCGAAGCCGCCGGACTCCGGTCCCGGCCCGGGCGCGGCGCAGCCGGCCGACCAGCCGACCACGTACGGGACCAGCGGCGCCTACGGCACGCCGTACTCGACCTCGTCGAGCTCCAGCGCGTACTACCCGCGCTCGACGCCCTCGCACCACGGCTCCGGAGCCCCGGCGACCGCCGGCTCGGCCACCCAGAGCGCCACCGGCACCCGCACTTCGACGCCCAGCGCGCCCTACAGCTCGGCCACCGACCCGACGAGCGCCACCACGTCGGCGACCACGCCGACCACGACGCCGACGTCGAGCACGCCCGGCACGCCGACCTCGACGACGAGCAGCGCCTCGGCCGTCCCGGTGCCGGACGTCACCGGCAAGTCGGAGTCCCAGGCCCGGACCACGCTTACCGGTCAGGGCTTCCAAGTCCAGGTCGGAGCCCGCAGCGGTGGCAGCGGCAGCACCTGCTCGGTGGCCTCACAAACCCCGAGCGGCGGCTCCGCTCCCTACGGATCGACCGTGACCATCAACCTGAACTGCGTCTGACCTGGATCGAGCACAAGCAAGCAGCCGCCGACGCGAAACGGCCCCCGCGAGTCCTCGCGGGGGCCGAACACACTGTCGTATCACCCGGTATAAGGCTTGGCGTCCAGCACCTTGACCATCATCGGCTTGCCGTTCGGCAGCTCGTACTCGGCCTGCTCGCCGACCTTCTTGCCGTTGATCGCCCCGCCGAGCGGGGACTGCGTGGAGTACACCTCCATCCCGGAGGCGGCGTCTTCGCGGGAGCCGAGCAGGAAGGTCATGGTGTCGTCCTCGTCGCCGTCGAAGGCGATGGTGACGATGGCGCCGGGCACCGCCACGCCGGACTCCACCGAGTCGCCGACCCGCGCGTGCTCCAGGAGCTGGGTGAGCTGGCGGATGCGCAGCTCGATCTTGCCCTGCTCCTCCTTGGCCGCGTGATAGCCGCCGTTCTCGCGCAGGTCCCCCTCTTCGCGAGCGGCCTCGATCTTCTGCGCGATCTCGACGCGGCCCGGTCCCGACAGGTGCTGCAACTCGGCGGTCAGCCGGTCGTAGGCGTCCTGGGTCAGCCAGGTGACGCTGTCGTTGGTCTGGGTCACGGGGTACTCCTAGGTTCTACTGATTGGAGGGGCCGTACTTCAGTCACGCGCTTGCTTCTGACTGTAGGTGCGCCTGCTTTGGACGTACACAAGAAGGGCGATCGTAACAAGGAGCACGGACAGATAACGCCGGGTTATCGGCGGGCGTCGGCTAGGTGAGCCGGCATTCCACCACTTCGCCGGTGATGGCCCGGCTGCTGGTCTTGACCGTCGCGGACAGCTCCCGGGCGCGGCTCCCGGTCGGTACCGGGACGTCCAGCCGTCCGACCTCGTCCCCGCTGTAGGAGCGGGCCCGCACCGTACAGGTGGCGGCCCGGTCGCTTTCGCGGTTGTCCACCCGGAACCGGACGTCGATGCTGTGATCGGAGGCCACCTGGTAGCCCAGGACCGTCGCGGTCAGAGTGGGGGTGGCCTGCTTGAGGCCGATGTACGACACCACCCCGGTCAGCGCCAGCACGCCCGCGGTGCCCAGGGCCACCCGACCGCGTCTGGACAGGCCGGAGGACCGCGCGTAGCGCGCGACCACCTCGTCCCGCTCCTCGGACGCCAACCCGGGTCACCTGGCCTTCCCATGACGGCGGCACTGGCGATGTGCGCAGTGTCGGACCAATGCGCCAGTATATTCGGGCGGCTACTGATGGAGGAACACCGTGACGCACGAACTGCGCCTGATGACCGTCCACGCGCACCCGGACGACGAGTCCAGCAAGGGCGCGGCCACCAGTGCGCGGTACGTCCGCGAAGGCGTGGACGTGCTGGTCGTGACCTGTACCGACGGCTCCCGCGGGGACATCCTCAACCCGAAGCTGAAGGAGGATCCGGCGGTCCAGGCGGCCATCGAGGCCGACATGCCGAACGTCCGCAGCAAGGAGATGGACGCCGCGCGCGCCATCCTCGGCGTGCGCCAGGAGTGGCTGGGCTTCGTCGACTCCGGCCTGCCCGAGGGCGACCCGCTGCCGCCGCTGCCGGAGGGCAGCTTCGCGGTCCAGGACGTCGAGACCGCCGCCGAGCCGCTGGTCCGGCTGATCCGCCAGCAGCGCCCGCAGGTGATCGTCACCTACAACGAGAACGGCGGCTACCCGCACCCCGACCACATCATGACGCACAAGATCACCATCGCCGCCTTCGACGCGGCCGGGGACCCGGACAAGTACCCGGACGCCGGCGAGCCGTGGCAGCCGCTGAAGCTGTACTACGACGTGGCATGGTCGATCGCCCGCATCGAGGCCGAGCACCAGGAGATGCTGGACCGCGGCATGGAGTCGCCCTACTGGGAGCTGCTCAAGGAGCGCGAGGGCTGGCCGCAGCGCGAGATCACCACCCGCGTCCCGGTCGGCGACTACTTCGAGATCCGTGACGCCGCCCTGAAGGCGCACGCCACCCAGATCGACCCCGACGGCCCCTTCTTCCGCACCCCCAATGACGTCCGCCGCGCCGTCTGGCCCACCGAGGACTTCGAGCTGGCCCGCTCGGTGATCGACACCACCCTGCCCGAGGACGACCTGTTCGCCGGCGTCCGCGAGTACGAGGCGGCAGCCGGCGACGCCGGGCGGCCGCAGTCCGGCGACTGCGCCGACCAGGCCGCGCACGAGCCGGCCGGACTCTGCTCGTAGACTGCCTGGCATGAACGCTGTGTCCGGATTGCTCACCCCCGCCCCGACGGCCTCGACAGTGCTCGCCGACGGCAACAGCCTCGACAAGACCAAGCCGGGCCTGGTGGCGTTCCTGATCATCCTGGTGATGGGTCTGGCTCTGTGGGCCCTGCTGAAGAACATGGGCAAGCAGTTGGGCCGGGCCAAGGAGCACTTCGAGGCCGAGGAGGCGGCGCTGGCGGCGGCGGCGGCGCCTGCTCCGGCTGCCGCGGCCTCGCCTGCTTCAGCTACTGCAGCGGATGGCAAGGCCGAGTCGGTCGCCGACGTGCCGAAGCAGGACGGCCCCAAGGAGCCGCAGCCGAAGAAGGACAGCGCGGCCGAGTAGCAGCGGCGCGGTGGCTTGCCGACCGGCAGGCGGCCGAGGCGGATGGCTGGCGCTGCTCGATCGCCCTGGCATCGCCGGCTGCTAGCAGTCGTCGACCCGCCGCCGCAACTGCTTCACCTGTCCCCGCCGCGCCTTGCTCTCCAACCGCCGCCGCGTCACCCCGGCCGGTGTCTTCTTCTCCCGCCGCGGCGGAGGCGGCGGCGCCAGCGCCTCGGCGAGCGTGAAGGCCATGCGGTCGCGTGCCGCCTCACGGTTCTGCAACTGCGACCGCTGCTCGCTGGCGGTCACCGTCAGCACGCCGTTCGTCAGCCGGGCCCCGAGACGTTCCACGGCTCGGGTCTTCAGCCACTCGGGGATCACGGCGGTCCCAGCCACGTCGAACGACAACTCCGCCCGGCTGTCCGTGGTGTTCACGCTCTGGCCGCCCGGCCCGGCCGACCGGGAGAACCGCCAGACCAACTCGGCTGCCGGAATGACCAGTTCGGCGAACGCGCGCGGCGTGTGCGGCCGGGCAGGCGCCGCGAGATACCGGACCGTCAGCGGTCCGTTCACTCCAGTCGCCGTCTCTCCCACCCGTCTCCCACCTCCACCCGTCATGGAGACGCTTCGCGTCGCTGGCCCGTGGTCATACTCCGATAATCTCACCCAGCGGCGGAGGGATGACAGGGGTTATCCACTGTGATCCCTACTGTGACCTTGACACCGATCGCCCGCCGCCCAGACTCTGACCCTCATGACCTTCCTAGCCGGACGCGGAATAGCCGACATCACCGGCGAGATCGCCGAGATCGGCCTCCTCGGCTACGGAATGCCGAACCAGCAGGCGGAAGGCCTTCACCTCCGTCTAAGAGCCCGGGCCTTCGCCTTCGCCCACGCCGGCCGCCGCCTCCTCATCGTGGTCTGCGATCTTCCCCTCGTCTTCAGCAGCGTGACCCAGGCCGTCGTCGCCCGCCTCCCAGCCGCCTACACCGAAGCCAACGTCGTCATCACCGCCACCCACACCCACTGCGGTCCCGGCGGCTACTCCCACCACGCCGTCTACAACACCAACACCGGCGGCTTCCGCCCCCAGACCTTCCGCGCCATCGTCGACGGCATCCTCGAAGCCGCCCGCCGTGCCATTGCCGACCTCGAACCGGCCACGCTCCGCCTGAACCGCGGCGAGCTCCACGACGCCAGCGTCAACCGCGCCCGCCGGGCCTTCGATCGCAACCCGGACGCCGACAAGGTCTTCTTCCCCGAAGCGATCGATCCAGCCACCACGCTTCTCACCATCGAACACAACGACCTGCCGGTCGGTGTTCTGAACTTCTTCGCCGTGCACGGCACCAGCATGACCAACCGCAACCGCCTGGTATCCGGCGACAACAAGGGCTACGCCGCCTATCACTGGGAGCGCCAGGTATCAGGGATCGACTACATCGGTGAGAGCGACGATCCCGGCCTGATCGCCGCCTTCGCCCAGACCAACGCCGGCGACCTGTCCCCGAACCTCGGCCTGCGCCCCGGCAGCGGCCCCACCGAGGACGAGTTCGAGAACACCCGCATCATCGGCACCCGCCAATACGCGGCGGCGGCAGAACTGCTCAAGTCCAGCGCCGACGCCGAAGTCCTCGAAGGCGGCCTCGACCACCGCCTGATCCACCTCGACCTGGCCGCCGTCGGAGTCAGCGCCGCCTTCACCGGCGACGGCCTGCCGCACCACACGTCGCACGCCGTCCCCGGCGCCACCGCCTTCGCCGGCGCCCTCCCGGACGGGCCGACCGGCTGGCGGTTCACCGACGCCGAACGCAACGTGGTCCTGGACACCGTGTCCCGGCAGGCGATCTACCGGGTGTCCCGCCGCCTGCGCGAGGCGCAGGCCCCGAAGACGCTCGCCGGCCCGATCAGCCTCCTGAACCGCGTCGTGCCCTTCGGCCAGGAGGTCCTGCCGATCCAGCTGCTCCGGCTGGGCAGCCTGTACCTGCTCTGCCTGCCCTTCGAGGTGACGATCGTCGCCGGCCTGCGGCTGCGCCGCACCGTCGCCGGCGTCGTCGGCACGGACCTGGACCACGTCCTCGTCCTCGGCTACGCCAACGCCTACGGCCACTACCTCACCACGCCCGAGGAGTACGACGCCCAGATGTACGAGGGCGCCAGCACCCTGTTCGGCCGTTGGCAGCTCCCCGCGATCCAGCAGACCGCCTCGATGCTCGCGACCGCCATGCGCGACGGCCGCCGCGTCGATCCCGGCCCGCCGGCTCCCGATCTGTCGGCCCGCCGCCGACACCACCAGGCGCGCCCCGGCACCGACGAACCGCATTCCCACCACGACATCGGCGACCAGCTGTCCTTCTCCTGGGACGGCCGCGTCGCGACCGCCGAGTTCGTCGGCGTGCACCCCGGCAACGATCCGCGTCGCGGCGGCACCTACTTCGAAGTCCAGAAGCGCGAGGGACTGTACTGGCGCCGGGTGGCCGACGACGGCGACTGGTCGACCCGCATGTACTGGACCCGCCTGCCCTCGCCGCGGGGCACCACCCGGTCCACGGTTCGCATCCAGTGGCACCTGCCCGACGAGACGCCGCCGGGCCGGTATCGCTTCGTGTACCGAGGCAACACCGGCCTGGCAAGGTTCCAAGGCAAGAGCCAGGAGTTCGACGTCACTGAGGAAGGCCCCTGATTCGGCGCCCGGGCGCACGCTCTTTGGTGGAGGGACCTGGCGGTCCCGTGCAACCTTTCCGGGGCGCCGTAGGGTTTAGCCCCTCATGAAACGCAGACCGCCACCGTCGGTGGAGCCGGGTTTCGTCGAGTTCGTGGCCGCCCGCTCCGCCGCTCTGTTCCGCACCGCGGTGCTCATCGTCGGGGACCGGCACGCCGCCGAAGACCTCGTGCAGAGCGCGCTGGAACGCGCCTACCGGCACTGGGGCCGGGTCTCGGCGATGGATGCCCCCGAGGCCTACGTCCGCCGGATCCTGGCGAACCTCGCGATGGACCACTTCCGCGCCGCCGGCCGCCGGCCGGTCGAGCTGCTGGAGTACGACGGCGCCGCGCCCGACGTCTATCCGGACGTCGACGAGCACGACGCCGTCATCAGGATCCTGCGGGAGCTGCCGCCCCGGATGCGCACGGTGCTGGTCCTGCGCTACTTCGACGACCTGACCGAGACCCAGGTCGCCGAGGTGCTCGGGATCACCGTCGGGACTGTGAAGTCGCAGGGCGCGCGTGCCCTGGCCAAACTGCGCGAGGCGATGGCTCCGCAAGAGGCGGCGGAACAAGCCGAACAGGAGGAGCGGACGGCATGACAGACATCGAAGAGAAGCTGACGGGGATTCTCAACGCCGAGGCCGACCGCCACGACATCCCCGTGTTCAGCGCGCAGCGCATCGCCGAGAACGCGGTGCGCAAAGGGTTCTGGCGGCAGCGGCGGGTGCTGCTGCTCGCCGCGATCGGACTGGCGGGGCTTGGAGGAGCCGGTGGTGCAGTGGTGTCGGCGGTGAGCCACGGTGAGGCGCGCGTGACGGTGACGTTCCAGGCGGAGCGAGACCAGGACTCAAACCCGTCTGCGTCCTCTTTCAAACCGGAGGACGTGCGCACCTGGATCCTCGGCAGGGCAAAGGCCGACGGACTGCGCGACGTCGAGGTGACCGTGCGCCGGCAGCCGTTGGCGGTCACCATCACCGGCCGCGCCTCCGATACCGAACGGCTGAAGATGCTCGGCATGCCCGCCGACCTGTTCTTCGCGGAGATGGGCGCTTACCCTGCGCCGGGTGAGACTCCTCTGCCCCCGAGCAAGTGCGTCGAGAAGCAGGACATCGGCCCCGACCTGCAGATCTGTGATCAGCACGGCTATGTGTACTCCAGCTCCGGATCGGCGGATGACAACCTGACCGCGGCCGCCGCACAGGCGGTGCACCGCGGACCCGGCCCCCGTGACTGGGCCGTGGTCATCCACCTCGACGCGGCCACCACCCGGAGCTACAGCGCCTTCACCGGGGACCGCGCCGCGCCGCACGAGCGCATCACTGTGCTGGCCGGGAGTATGGGGCTCGCCGAGCCGATCATCGACGGCCGGGTCAGCGACGGGGTCATCGAAAGCGAAGCGGCGTTCACCGAGCAGCAGGCGAAGGCTCTCGCCGTCGACCTCCTCAGCCCTTCGCCTCCCGGGCTGTATCCGCCGCTGCTGACCGTGACCGTCAGCCCCGCTCGGAGCAGCTGAGACGGCAACACGTGGTCAGCATCGTATAAGCACCGGCGTTTTTCAGCACTCGATGACGTTCACCGCGAGCCCGCCGCGCGCCGTCTCCTTGTACTTCACCGACATGTCGCGGCCGGTGTCCTTCATCGTCTTGATCACCTTGTCCAGCGACACGTGGTGCCGGCCGTCGCCGCGCAGCGCCATCCGCGCGGCGGTGACGGCCTTCACCGCGGCCATGCCGTTGCGCTCGATGCACGGGATCTGCACCAGGCCGCCGATCGGGTCGCAGGTCAGGCCCAGGTTGTGCTCCATGCCGATCTCGGCGGCGTTCTCCACCTGCTCCGGAGTGCCGCCCAGCACCTCGGCCAGGCCCGCGGCGGCCATCGAGCAGGCCGAGCCGACCTCGCCCTGGCAGCCGACCTCGGCGCCGGAGATGGAGGCGTTCTCCTTGAACAGCATGCCGACCGCGCCGGCCGCCAGCAGGAACCGGACCACGCCGTCCTCGTCGGCGTCCGGCACGAAGTTCACGTAGTAGTGCAGCACCGCCGGGATGATGCCGGCGGCGCCGTTGGTCGGGGCGGTCACCACCCGCCCCCCGGCGGCGTTCTCCTCGTTCACCGCCATCGCCCACAGCGTGGCCCATTCGTTGGCGCGCACTTCGCGGTTGCCCTCGGCACGCAGGGTGCGTGCGATGCCGGGCGCGCGGCGCCGCACCTTCAGACCGCCGGGCAGGATGCCCTCGGTGGTGACGCCGTTGGCGACGCACTCGCGCATCACCCGCCAGATCTCCAGCAGCCCGGTGCGCACCTCCTGCCCGGTGCGCCACGCGAGCTCGTTCTCCAGCATCAGGCCGCTGACGCTGTATCCGGTCTGGGCGGTCAGCTCCAGCAGCTCGGCGCCGGTCCGGAACGGGTACTTGAGCACAGTGTCGTCCAGCACCACGCGGTCGGCGCCGACCGCGTCCTCGTCGACGACGAACCCGCCGCCGACCGAGTAGTAGGTCTTGGCCAGCAGCTGCTCGCCGTGCTCGTCGTAGGCGGACAGCTGCATGCCGTTGGAGTGGTACGGCAGCGATTTGCGGCGATGCAGCACCAGATCGCGGTCCTCGCTGAAGGCGACCTCGGACTCGGTGCCGCGCTCCGTGCCGAGCAGCCGCAGCCGCCCGCTGGTCCGGATCCGCTCCAGGTCCGGCTCCACGCCGCGGACGTCCACGGTCGCCGGGACCTGTCCCTCCAGCCCCAGCAGCACCGCCTTCGGGGTGCCGTGGCCGTGGCCGGTCGCACCGAGCGAACCGAACAGCTCCGCCCGCACCCGCGCCACCTTGGGCAGCAGGTCCTCGTTGTCGAGGCGCTTGACGAACATCCGGGCCGCGCGCATCGGGCCGACGGTGTGCGAACTCGACGGCCCGATGCCGATCGAGAACAGGTCGAAAACACTGACCGCCATGGGTGGGTGCCTCTCACGCCTTTGTGTTGAGGGCTGTGCTAATCGCAGAGCTACCGCCGGACTGCCGGCCATCTGAGGGTATCAACCGCAGATGGCCGGCAGTCCTTTCCACATCGGGTACTAAACACGGTCATTCGGTGCGCAGTGCCGTCGCGGTCCGCGACCGTGCGGCCCACCCCGCCGGCAGCAGTGCCCCGAGCAGCGCGATCACGATTCCGCCGGCCAGCAGCGGCAGCACCAGGCTCGCCGTGTAGGAGTGCGTCACACTCGGCGGCAGGTGCATGCCGACGGCGTTCTGCATCGGGTTCAGCGTCATCCGCTCCAGCGCCGCCCCGATCGGCACCCCGATCAGCCCGGCCACCAGCCCGGACAGCGCCACCGAGGTCATCACCATCGTCACGGTCTGCCGCGGCGTCATTCCCAGCGCCTTGAAGATCCCCAGGTCGTGGATCCGCTCGCGGGTGTCCTGCACCACGGTGTTCAGCACGCCGAGCGCGGACACCACGACCAGCATCAGGGTCAGCGTGGCGACCAGGGTGCTCATCACGATCACCACGTCGGAGGCGTGGCCGCCGGCGTTGTGGTCCACGCTGGCATCCAGCCGGTGCAGGGCCGCGTTCGCGGTGGCCGCCCAGGTCGGGCCGTCGGTTCCGGGAGCCAGCTGCACGTTGAACTGGTCGATGCGCGGCGTCAGGCCGGCAGCGGTGAACGAGGCGGCGTCGGCCGCGACGATGTTGCTGCCGTCGTGGGTGTCGAAGTCGATCCCGACGATCCTCAACGGCATCGACCTGCCCTGCTGCACGACCGTGACGGTGTCGCCGACGTGGATCGCGGCCGCCGACGCCAGCCGGTCGCTGACGACGCCCTCGCCCGGCGCCGAGTACCAGCGGCCGGACACCACTTCCAAGCCGGTCCACGACGGGTCGCCGTAGATCGTGTCCACCTCGGTCATGGCCGGCGTGCCGATCACCGTCGAGCCGCTGTCGCCCCAGCCGAAGGTGGCCCGGGTGCCGGGCACCGAGGCGATCGCCGCGGCGACTTTCGCGGCGTCCAGGTGCTTGGTGCGCGGGTCGTTCGCGTCGAGCATGCCCGGGCCGGGGCCCGGGGCGCCCCCGGGGCCGCTCTGCTCGGCGTCCCCGGGGCGGACGATGACCGAACCGGCGCCGAACCCGCCGGTCCGCTTGTCCTGGAAGTGCGCGAACGACGTCTCCAGGCCCATCGCGAACGTCGCGCTCACCGCGCCGAACAGCACCGCCCCGCCGACCAGCGCGGCGCGCGCCGGCCGGGCGAACGGCAGCGCCAGCCCCAGCGACATCGGCCGGGGCAGCGGCAGCCGGGACGCCAGCCGCTGCGCGGCCCGGCCGCGCTCGGCCTTCGGGGCGCGGCCTACGACCAGCGTCTGCGCCGCCGGCAGCCTTCCCGCGCGCAGCGCCGGCACCATCGCGGTGATCCCGACGATCACCAGCGTGCCGACCGGAACCAGGATGCTGACCCAGATCGGCAGGCTGGTGCCGGCTGCTCCGACCTCGTGGCTGGTGTCGCTCAGCACTGGTATCGACAGCAGATTGCCGAGCACCGTGCCCGCCACCACGCCGAACGTGGCCGGGATCAGCGCCTGCGCCATGTAGGCCCGCGCCACTTGCGCCGGCGTGAAGCCCAGGGCCTTCAGGATGCCGATGCGGCGGATCGCCGACACCACCGCGCCGCTGACCACGATCGCGATGATCAGAATCGACAGGAACAGACCGAGGATGCCGAACACGATCAGGAACGGCACGAACGCCTTCGCGTTGCCGGTGGCCCTGGTCCGCTCCGCCAGGTAGGACCGGGCTCCTTCGATCGAGCCGGCCGGCACCGTGGCGGCGACCGCCTGCTTGTCCGCGGCGATCTCGGCGTCGGTGCCGGCCTGCGCGAAGCGGTAGAGCATCTGCGAGTCGGCCTTCGCTCCGGCCGCGGTGAGCCGGGCGAAGCCGTCGAGGGTGGTGAAGCCGGTCGCGGTGGTGGTCAGCGAGTTCGCGATGCCGACGACCGTGAAAGCCGGCTTGCCGGGCAGGCCGCTGAACACCACGGACTTGCCCCGGCAGTCGTAAGGCCAGTTGGTCAGCACGATCTCCGACGCCGACCGCGGCCAGCGGCCGTCGTCCAGGACCAGCTGGTCCATCGGGGAGTGGGCCAGATCAGGCCGGGCGGCGATGGAAGCCGGCGGCGCCTCGGTCCCGGCGAACGGCAGGTTCGGGCCCAGGCGCTCGGTGCAGTCCGGGCCGACGGTCGCGGTCAGGTTGGTGGTGATCGGATAAGGGCCGGCGGACTCGGTTACGCCGGCCACCTTCGCGGTCGCGGCGGCCTGGGCAGAGGTCGCTTTGGTGCCGTCGAACTGGATCGCCAGGTGCGCGGCGTTACGGGCGGCGAAGGCGTGGTCGAAGGGCGCCTGCACGACGGTGAGCAGGCCGAGGGACAACACCGAGGACGTCACGGCGGCGAGCGTGGTCAGGGCCATGACGAAGGACTGGACGCGGCGGCGGCCCACGCCGGAGCGGACGACCTTGCCGAGGGCGCTCACCGGGTCACCGCCAGCAGGAAGCGGGCCATCGCGCGGAAGGCGGATTCGAAGAGGCGGCGGGGGAGCGGGCGGTGGAGGTTCATCGGAGAGCTCCGGGGGTGCCTGGAGTGCTCGGGGCGCCCGCGGTACCAGCGGCGCCCGTGGGGCCGGTGGCCTGGAACGCAGAGCGCACCGGTGCGGACCCCCGCGCCGCACCGATCTCGTCGTCCCATCCCGGGCCACCGGCCGTGGCCGTACGCCGCGCTTGCGCGCCTGTGCCGTTGTCGATGTCCCGCACCACCGCGCCGTCCACCAGCTCGATCGTCCGGTGCGCGGTGCTCGCGGCCAGCTCCACGTCGTGCGTCACCAGCAGGATGGTCTGGCCCTCGGCGTTCAGATCCAGCAGCAGCTGCCGGACGTCGGCCGCCGAGTGGGAGTCGAGCGCGCCGGTCGGCTCGTCGGCGAGCAGCAGCGCGGGCCGGTTCATCAGCGCCCGGGCGACGGCCACCCGCTGGCGCTCGCCGCCGGACAGCCGCTGCGGATAGGCCTTGGCGTGCCGGTCGATGCCGAGCGCGCCGAGCAGCTCCGCCGACCGCCGCCGGGCCTCGGCCTTGGCCATCCCGGCGAGCTGCGCCGGGACGAGCACGTTGTCCAGGACGGTCAGGTCGTCGAGCAGGTTGAAGAACTGGAACACCATGCCGATCGACGCCCGCCGGAAGCGGGCCGAGCCGGCCTCGCCGAGCCGGTCCACGCGGGTCCCGTCGACGGTCACCGTGCCGCTGCTGGGCCGGTCCAGGCCGGCGATCAGGTTCAGCAGCGTGGACTTGCCGCTGCCGGAGTGGCCCAGTACTGCGAGGCATTCGCCGGCGGCGACGCTCAGCGTCACCCCGGCCAGGGCCGGGGGGCCGGCGTCGTACTTCTTGGTGGCCTCGACCAGGTCGATCATCGGCCGGCTCGGCGGCGCGTTCCGCGGCGGATTCGTCATGGAAGGAAGCTACGAACGGACGGTGGCCGCCCGCGTCGGCCGCGGTCATGAAATCCGGTACATCCCGGTGCCTACGCGGCCGGCGCATCATCCTGGGGATGTATCCCGCAGGCGTACGCCCGGCGGACCCCGCGGTTGATGTCGATCAGCCGTTTCCTTGCGACACTGATGCGGTGAACTGGGGAGACGACGGAATGCGGCAGGGCGCCTGGGCCGCGCTGCGCAGGCGGACCGGGACACTGCCCCCGCCTTCGCGCTGGGCCTGGGCGGCGGACATCGCGCTGGCGCTGGCGATGACGGCGAGCACCTTGAACAGCGGCTACCACCACGGGGACAATCCGGACGACCACGGCCCCTTCTACGGCGTCGACCACATGATCAGCGTCGGGCCGCGGGACATGTTCTGGACCGTGATGACCGCGTTGCCGCTGGCTCTGCGGCGGAAATATCCGCTGTCGACGTTCTGGGCGGTGTTCGTCGCGACCCTGACCCTGCACGCGAACATCTTCGACACCAACCAGACCGCGCTGTTCACGCTGGTGTCGTGTCTGATAGCCGCCTACAGCGCGGCGATGCACACGCCGTACCGGTCGGCGATGGTCTACAGCCTCACCGGCGGCGCGTTGGTACTGGCGCTGACCCGCGGTGGGGACATCCCCAGAGTCACGAAGGACTTCCTGCCGTTCCTCTTCCTCGTGCCGGTCGTGCTCGGTGCGAACGCGATCGGGAACTGGAAGCAGAAGGTGCACGATCTGGAGTCCGAGCGGGATGCCGAGACGCTGCGGGCGGTGGAGCAGGAGCGGGCGAGGATCGCGGCAGAGTTGCATGACGTCGTCTCCCACAACGTGGCGGTGATGGTGGTGCAGGCCGGTGCCGCCAGGAAGGTGCTGGACAAGTCGCCGGATCTGGCGCGCGAGGCGTTGCTGGCGGTGGAGGACAGCGGCCGGGCGGCGATGGCGGAGCTGCGGCACGTGATGGGGCTGCTGACGATGTCCTCGCAGGGCGGCGCGCAGGCGGCCGGGAGCGCGGACCTGACGCCGCAGCCGGGTCTGGATCAGATCCCTGCGTTGGTGGAGCGGATCCGGAACGGCGGCGTGCGAGTGGAGCTGACCGTCGAGGGCGATGCGGTGGCGCTGCCGTCGGGGCTGGATCTGGCGGCGTACCGGGTGGTGCAGGAGGGACTGACGAACGCGGTGAAGCACGCCGTGGGAGCGTTGATCCGGGTGACCCTGGAGTACAGCCCGCAGCGACTGCGGGTGGATGTGGTGGACAGCGGGGGGACCCCGTCGGCCGCGGCTGCGACGGGGAACGGACGGGGACTGGCGGGGTTGCGCCAGCGGTTGGCGGTTTATGGTGGGACGCTGAGTGCCGGGCCGCGGCTCACCGGGGGTTTTGTGGTCAGTGCTGTGATTCCGTTGGGGGAGGGGGGATGATGACTCATCCTGACGAGACGCTGAGTGGTGGCCAGAGGGGTGACTTACGGGGCGACCTGCGGGGCGACCTGCAGAGTGAGTTGCGGGGCGACGCGCAGGCCGACCTGCGGGTGGTGATCGCGGACGACCAGGTGCTGGTGCGGACCGGGTTCCGGATGATCCTCATGTCCGAGGGCATCGACGTCGTCGGCGAGGCGGCCAACGGCGAGGAGGCGCTGAAAGTCGTCCGGGCCACGCACCCGGACGTGGTGCTGATGGACATCCGGATGCCCGGCATGGACGGCCTGGAGGCCACCCGGCGGATCCTCGGGTGGACCGGCGAGGCCGAGCCGCCTCGGATCATCATCCTGACGACGTTCGACCTGGACCAGTACGTCTACTCGGCGATCACCGCCGGCGCGAGCGGCTTCCTGCTCAAGGACGTCAGCCCCGAGCACCTGGTCGCGGCGGTGCGCATGGTCCGTGCCGGCGACGCGATGCTGGCGCCGGCGATCACCCGGCGGCTGGTCGAGCGGTTCGCGGTGCCGACCGCGAACCCCCGGACCGAGGCGCTGCACAAGGACCTGGCGACGTTGACCCCGCGCGAACGGGAAGTCCTCGGCCTGCTGGGCCGGGGACTGTCCAACGCCGAGCTGGCCGCGCGCTTCCACCTGTCCGAGGCGACGGTGAAGACGCACGTCGCGCGGATCCTTGCCAAGCTCAACTTGCGGGATCGGGCGCAGGCGGTGGTGGTCGCCTATGAGACGGGGCTGATCAAGCCGGGGTGCGCGTAGGCGTGCGCGGACATCAGCCGGGCCCCTAACCCTCGCTGTGCCGCACGCTGCACACCAGGTGGTCGTCCGTCTCGTCCGCGACGATCACGTCCCCGGGCTGCGTGTCACCCGACAGCAGCAGGGACGCGACCTGGTTGTCCAGCTCCGACTGGATCGTGCGGCGCAGCGGCCGCGCGCCGAACTCCGGTTTGTAGCCGCGTTCCACCAGCCAGTCCTTGGCCTTCTCGGTGACCTCAAGGCCCAGATCCTGCGCCTTGAGGCGGCGCCGGGAGCCGTCGAGCATCAGGTCCACGATGTCGCCGAGCTCGTTCCGGCCCAGGGCGTGGAAGACCACCACCTCGTCGAGGCGGTTGACGAACTCCGGCGGGAAGAACTCGCGGACCTGCTCCATCAGCTGCTCGCGGATGTCGCCGGTCTCGCCCTTGTGCGCCAGGATCAGCTGGGAGCCGATGTTGGAGGTCATGATGACCACCGTGTGGCGGAAGTCGGCGGTGCGTCCCTGGGCGTCGGTCAGGCGGCCGTCGTCCAGGACCTGGAGCAGGGTGTTGAAGACGTCGGGGTGTGCCTTCTCCACCTCGTCGAACAGGATCACCGAGTAGGGCTTGCGCCGCACCTTCTCAGTGAGCTGACCCGCCTCCTCGTAGCCGACGTATCCGGGCGGCGAGCCCAGCAGCCGGGAGATCGTGTGCTTCTCCTGGAACTCGCTCATGTCGAAGCGGATCAGCCGGTCCTCGTCGCCGAACAGCAGCTCCGCCAGGGCCTTGGCCAGCTCGGTCTTGCCGACGCCGGTAGGGCCGAGGAACAGGAAGGAGCCGGTGGGGCGGTCCGGGTCGCCCATGCCGGCGCGGGAGCGGCGGACGGCCTGGGAGATGGCGGTGACCGCCTCGTCCTGGCCGACCACGCGGTCGTGGAGGGCGTCCTCCAGCTTGAGCAGGCGCGTCTTCTCGTCCTCGTTGAGCTGCGCCACCGGGATTCCGGTGCGGCGGGAGACGATTTCGGCGATGTCGTTCTCGGTGACCTTCAAAGTGCCCTCGCGGCGTTCCTCGATGGTCGCCATCTCGGCGTTGAGCTGGTCGATCTGCGTCTTGAGGTCCTTGGCGCGGTCGTAGTTCTCGCCGGACACCGCCTCGTCGCGTTCGCGGGTCAGCTTCGCCAGCTTGTCCTCGCGCTCGACGGCCTCGGTGGACTTGCCCAGGTTCTGGATGCGGATGCGGGCGCCGGCCTGGTCCACCAGGTCGATGGCCTTGTCCGGCAGGAAGCGGTCGGAGATGTAGCGGTCGGACATCTCGGCGGCGGCGGCCAGGGCCTCGTCGGTGAACTTCACGCCGTGGTGCGCTTCGTAGCGGTCGCGCAGTCCCTGGAGGATCTGGACCGTCTCGTCGACGGTCGGCTCGGCGACCAGGACCGGCTGGAAGCGGCGTTCCAGGGCGGCGTCCTTCTCGATGTTCTTGCGGTACTCCTCGATGGTGGTGGCGCCGATGACGTTCAGCTCGCCGCGCGACAGGGCCGGCTTCATGATGTTGCCGGCGTCCATCGAGCCCTCGCCGCCGGAGCCGGCGCCGACGACGGTGTGCAGCTCGTCGATGAACAGGATCGTGGAGTCGGCGGCCTTGCCGACCTCGTCGATGACGTTCTTCAGCCGCTCCTCGAACTCCCCGCGGTACTTGGACCCGGCCACCAGCGCGGCCAGGTCCAGCGTCACGACGCGCTTGCCCGCCAGCGTCGTCGGCACGTCGCCGGAGATGATGCGCTGCGCCAGGCCCTCCACGATCGCGGTCTTGCCCACGCCCGGGTCGCCGATCAGCACCGGGTTGTTCTTGGTGCGCCGGGACAGCACCTCGACGGTCTGCTCGATCTCCTCGGCCCGGCCGACCACCGGGTCCAGCTTGCCGGCCCGGGCGTCCTCGGTCAGGTCGCGGCCGTACTCGTCCAGCGTCGGGGTGTCCGACGGCTGCTCCGGCCCGGCCGGCATGCCCTCGGCCCGGGAGGCCTTCGTGACGCGCCGGCCCAGGTCTTTGGAATCGACCTGGGTGGTGCTCAGGATGTGTCCGGCACCGGAGTCCGGATCCTCGGTCAGGGCCGCGAGGATGTGCTGCGGGCCGACGAAGGACGAGCCGGAGGCCTGGGACAGGGCGTGGGCGCGGATCAGCACGCGCTTGGCCGCCGGGGTGAGGCCGGGCTCGGCGGACGGCGTGCCGCCCGAGGCCGGCAGCGACTTCTCGACGGCCGAGGCCAGCCGGTCCGGGTCGACGTTGGCCGCGGCCAGGATGCCGCGGGTCGGCTCCACCTGCGTGGCCGCCCACAGCAGGTGGTCGGTGTCCAGGTCGGCGCTGCCGTCCCGGGCGGCGCGGCGCGAGGCGCGGGAGATCAGGTCGCGGGCCGACTCGGTCAGCAGCTGACCGATCGGCACCCGCTGCACCCGCGGCGGCGAGAACTCCGGAGACATCCCGAAGAACCGGTTCAGCAGGTCGTTGAAGGGATCGTCGGAGCGGTCGAAGTAGCCGCCGAGGGAGCTCGTGGACATGGATCCAGACAACACCGGCTGGACAGGGCGTGCATGGTGGCGTGCGCCGAGCGAGCTACGCCCTTTCTTCTGGTTCTTGCACGCCTTCTGCCGATTCGAGCGCCCCTTCGGCGAGGGCGAGTGCCAAGGCGCGGCCCGGGCAGACCCGCGGCCCGTGCCCGAACGTCAGACCGAGCGGACCGACCTCCAGCAGCATCAGGTCGCCGGCCGCGATCTCGGTGTCGCCGACGCGGGTGGCGGCGAGGGCGGTGCGGCGCATGACCCGCACCGGTGGATCGGTCCGCAGCGTGGCGTGCAGGTCGCCGGAGGCGCGGGCCGCCGCGATCAACGTCGCGGTCGCGTCGCAGGCCTGGATGAGGATGCCGATCCGGTTCGCGGCTTGCTCGGGGTCCAGTTCGACGTCCGGGGTCTGCATGAGCGGCAGGAGGAGGCGTACGGCGGCGTCGGCGGCCGGATCGGTATCTTCATCCAGGCCTGCGCCGCCGAAGTAGTTCGCCGCGACGATCAGCAAGGCGTGCAGCGCCGCAGCGTCGAGCTGCGGGAGATCCATGCCGTGGGCGAGCGCGCGCAGGACGCGGATCCGGTCGTCGCCGACGGCGCCGACGGCGCCGACAGCGCCGGTCTCGCCGACAGCGTCCGTCTCGCCGACCGCACCCGCGGCGAGGCGTCGCAGGCCGTCGGCGTCGATCCGCGCCAGCTCCGCTTCCACATGGGCCCGCCGCCGCGCATGCGCCTCCCCGTGCGCGAACCGCGCCACCGTCGCGCGAAACCACGCCATCGAGCCTTCCGTGCCGCCGTCCGGCGCCGGCAGCGGAACCAGGTTCGGGTCGGCGAGAGCTTGCTCGATGTCTGCGCGTGCGGTGAGAGTGACCATTCCCCGACCGTAATGCCGCGTCGCTTCGGTACGGGCCGAACCGTGCCGGCATGACAGGCGGCCGGGCGCCGCTGCGGGTAGCGTCGTGTTCATGTCCATCCCAGGAGTCGACCCCAGCGTCCCCCCGAGCGGTACCGGCTGCGTGGAGTGCGACGCGTCCGGCGGTTGGTGGGTGCACCTGCGGCGGTGCACGCAGTGCGGCCACATCGGCTGCTGTGACAACTCGCCCGAGCAGCACGGCCGCAAGCACGCCGCCGACACCGGCCACACCATGATCACCAGCTTCGAACCCGGCGAGGTCTGGTTCTACGACTTCAGCGACGACAACTTCTACGAGTCCGGGCCGGAGCTGGCGCCGCCGGACAGCCATCCCCTGGACCAGCCGGTGCCCGGCCCGGCCGGGCGCGTGCCGGGGGACTGGCGCAGCAAGATGAACGGCTAGAGGCGGAATCAGGATTCGCAAGTGAACTCCAGCTTGTGCGTGGGGACCGGTCCCCACGCACAAGCTGGAGTTTTGTCACTCCTGCC
>JABFWL010000392.1 GCA_013362315.1 Catenulispora sp.
AACCGCAGCCACCTCAACAACCGGCGGCGCAGAGCCCTGAGACGACCCACCTAGGGACTGGCGCATGTTCCCCGAGGGAACTGAGGCTCCCGCTGAAGGCGCCAGCTCTTCACAGGCCTTTGACTTGCTCTTGACTTCGACTGAAGCCCAGCCACCTCACCGACCGCCAGCGAAGGAGGACCCACCGGTGCCGGGACCGTGCACACGACGACCGCCAGCCGAAGAACAGAACTCCCGCCACGAACCCCGAGGCCGCATCCACCCGCGCTTCGTAAACATCGCCTTTACCCACAGCCCAACCGCCAGCCGACAGCGCTGACAGCGCGCCCGCCATCACCGTGTCTGCGCCACTTGACGTCCAGCCGCAAGTTGCCAGCTCTCATCCCAATGGCGCAGCGCCCCCGGATGGCGGCAGCGCCGGGGCTCTCCAGGGGCGGGTGTTGCAGGCTGCCTATAACAAGGAGGCATGTCCGACTACGTGGCTGGCGAGCAGTACGAGATCAACGCGGCCCCCCACCGTACGGTGATCACCCAATCGGGTGCAGGTCTGCGAGAGCTGAGCCACCGGGTAGACCGGCACTGCGACCTCGGCTGCGACCTCGGCTGCGAACTCGCCCTCGCCCACGAGCCACTGACCGCCCCGCGGAACGCCCCCGCCAACGAAGCCCCCCACACCCGCCCGAAACCGGACGTTGAATACCGCAGCTCCCGGGGTATCGCCGTGGACTGACACGCGGTGCAGGACCGGTCGTCCCACACCGCTCCCATACCGCAAGCGCCACACCAATACCGCCAAGGAGCCCGCTCATGCCTCTGAGCCCCACGATCACCAGCACCGAGACCCGCGACCTGGAAGGCGCCGACGTCCTCGTCCTCTACGGCATCACCGGTGACCTGGCGAAGAAGATGCTGCTGCCGGCGCTGTACAAGCTCGCCGAGCGGGACCTGCTGAAGGTGCCGGTCGTCGGCGTGGCCGCCTCCGACTGGGACGACGACAGCCTGCGCGAGCACGCGCGCCAGTGGATCATCGACGCCGGCCACGACCTCGACCAGAAGGTCTTCAAGCGCCTCGCCGAGAGCCTGAGCCTGATCAACGGCGACTTCACCAAGGAGCAGGTCTACGGCGACATCGCCAAGGCGATCGAGGGCAAAGGCTTCGCAGCCCACTACCTCGCGATCCCGCCGTCCCTGTTCGCCACGGTGGCCGCGAGCCTGGCCAAAGCCGGCCTGAACAAGAACGCCCGCCTGGTGGTGGAGAAGCCCTTCGGTGACGACCTGGCCTCGGCGCGAAAGCTCGAGGTCGAGCTGGAGCGCTACTTCGACCGAGACCACCTACTCCGCGTCGACCACTTCCTCGGCGACGAGTCGGTCGAGGGCCTGGGTACCTTCCGCTTCGCCAACACACTCTTCGCCCCAGTCTGGAACCGGTCCTACATCGACAACGTTCAGATCACCCTCGCCGAGGACTTCGACATCTCCGACCGCGGCTCCTTCTACGACGCCGTGGGCGCCCTGCGCGACGTGGTCCAGAACCACCTCTTCCAAGTCATGACGCTCCTGGCGATGGACCCCCCGAACGTCTCCGACCCGCAGGCCCAGGCCCTGGAGAAGTGGCGCCTGCTGCACGCGGTCCGAACGATCGAGCCCGAGGACACCGTGCGCGGGCAATACGACGGCTACCTCGACGTCCCCGGAGTCAAGCCGGGATCCACCACCGAGACCTACATCGCGCTGAGGCTGTTCATCGACAACTGGCGCTGGGCCGGCGTCCCGTTCTACATCCGCAGCGGAAAGGCCCTCGCGGTCACCGCGACGGAGGTCTGCGTCCAGCTGCGGCGCCCGCCGGCCGAGCTGTTCCGCGGTCTGGCCAACGAGATCCCGCCGAACCTGATCCGGATCCGGCTGGAACCCGGCGCCGGAGTCGGCTTGGAGCTGATGGCCCGCAAGTCCGACCCGGGAGAGCTGCCGGCGCCGTTCCCGATGGGCATCGACTTCGAGCGCGTCCTCGGAGGGCAGGCGAAGCCCTACGAGAACATCCTGCACGCGGCCATCGTGGGCGACTCCAGCGGATTCGCCTTCTTCCCCGCGATCGAAGAGTCCTGGCGCATCATCAGCAAGATCCTCAAGCCGCAGACCCCGCCGATCCGCTACCCGGTGGGCAGCTGGGGACCAGCAGAGGCGGCAGGAATGGCCGGCGAGGACGGATGGCACGCGCCGGCGAAGCACTTGTTCGCCGACGAGGCGATCCGGTCCGGGGCGCCGACGCACCCGGCTCGCTGAATTTCAGGCTGCTGATAGCGCGAGCAGCGGCGGCTCCCCACGCTCGGCAGCCCGCCGGTCCCGCTCACCGAGGATCGCGGTGGTGGCGGCGTCGGCCGGCAGGAACGACTCCAGCATCACCTCGGCCACGGTGACGTCGACCGCCGTGGCGAACGACGACAGCGCGCTCAGCAGCCGCAGCTCGCCCTCGGGCGCGGTCAGCCGCAGCGGCACGGCGAACCCCAGGTGGTCCGGCTCGGCCGGGGCCGCCGGGACGTAGCCGGCGAGCTCGTCGACCAGGGCGTCGAGCTCCCGGTCGGGGCTGCGGCCGGCCAGCGCGCCCAGGTTCTCCACGACGTGCCGCCCCCACTGCGCCAGGTTGGCCACCCGCGGCCCCATGCCGTCCGGGTGCAGCATCAGCCGGAAGACGTCGACCGGCGGTTCCAGCAGCGCGGGGGAACAGCCCTCCAGGAACACCCCGACGGCCCGGTTCGCCGCGAGCAGCCGCCCCGGCCGCCGGATCACCAGCGCCGGATACGGCAGATGCCCGCGGACCACCTGCTCCAGCGCCTCCCGGACCGGTGCCAGGGCCGGCGCGTCGTAGCTTGTCTCCTCGAACGCCGGCGCGTAACCGGCGGCGAACAGCAGCGCGTTGCGCTCGCGCAGCGTCAGCCGCAGCGACTCGGCCAGCCGCAGCACAATCGCCCGCCCCGGATGCGACCGGCCCTGCTCCATGAAGCTGAGGTGCCGCTGCGTGGTCCCGGCCTGGTTCGCCAGCTCCAGCTGGCTCACGCGGCGCAGGGTCCGCCACCGTCGCAGCTCGGCACCGAACGGCGGCGGTGTTCGAGAGATCATGGTGCTCACAAACGAAGTCTTCGCCACAGCATGGTCTGTGGTCCATTCCCTACCGGGAATCGGATCACCGCCGAAGAAACTCCGACTCCCTTGTCGGATCCGGCTTCCGGCGTTCGTAGCACTGGCAGAGCCATAGTCACCGCATAGAAGGAACAGAAGGAGCAGAGCACCCATGCAGTACCTGCTGTCCGTCATCACCGACACACCCGACCTCGCGACCCCGGAGCAGGATGCCGCAATCGACGTGTTCAACGACCGCCTGCAAGCGGACAACCAGTGGGTCTTCGCCGGCGGCCTCGCCCTCCCCAGCGCGGCGACCGTCGTCGACAACCGCGGCGAGCAGCCGGTCGTCACCGACGGCCCGTTCCTGGAGTCGAAGGAATACCTGATCGGCTTCTGGATCATCGAGGCGCCCGACCTCGACGCGGCGCTGGCCCTGGCCACCGAGGGATCGAAGGCCTGCCAGCGCAAAATCGAGGTGCGGCCTTTCCTGTAGTTGAGGTGCGGCCTTTCCTCTAGCGGGCTGCGAACGTAGTGGCGGCGGTGGACGCGCCATACCCTGCCGGGAATTGGTTCGGCGCACCGCCGCCCGCAGCCTGGAACCATGCGTACTTACCGCCTCGCCAAGCCGGGCTCCGGCGACCCGATCGAGCTCGAGACCGCCGACCGCCCGGCCCCCGGCCCGACCCAGCTCCTGATCCGGACCCGCGCCGCCACGCTCAACCGCCGCGACCTGCTCATCACCACCGGTCGCTATCCGCTGCCGGCCCGGCCCGGCGTCGTGCCGCTCAGCGACGGCGCCGGGGAGGTCGTGGCGGTCGGCGCGGACGTCGGCCGGTTCGCCGTCGGCGACCGCGTCACCGCTTCCTACTGGCCGCGCTGGATCAGCGGACAGCTGCGGCCCGAGGTTGTCGACCAGCTCGGCTGCACCGTCGACGGCTGGCTGGCCGAGTACGTCCTCCTGGAGGAGACCGCGGCGGTCGCCGTGCCCGACCACCTGACCTGGGCCGAGGCCGCGGCACTGCCGTGCGCGGGCCTGACCGCCTGGAACGCCCTCACGCGGCCGGGCACGCTCGTCCCCGGCGCGACGGTGCTGACCCTCGGCACCGGCGACGTCTCGCTGTTCGCCGTCCAGCTCGCGAAGCAGCTGGGCTGCCGCGTGATCGCCACCACCTCCAGCGCCGCGAAGGCCGACCGGCTGCGCGCGCTCGGCGCCGACGACGTCGTCGACTACGTCGCCACGCCGGAGTGGTCCGCCGAAGTCCGCCGCCTCACCGGCGGCGAGGGCGCCGACCTCGTCGTGGAGACCCGCGGCCCGGCCACCTTCGGCCAGTCCCTGCGCGCCGCCGCCAGGTACGCGCAGATCTGCCTGCTGTGGGTGGTCTCCGAGCAGCCGGAAACCCTCACCGTCACCGAGGACGACCTCAACGGCTCGCTGGCGACCATCCGCCGCGAGTTCGTCGGCAACCGCACGGAGCTCGAAGCGCTGTGCCGGGCGGTCGCGGCCGGCGGCCTGCGGCCGGTCGTGGACCGGACGTTCGACTTCGACGACGCGGTCCGCGCCTACACCTCCTACCGCGACGAGGACAGCTTCGGGAAGGTCGTCATCGAGATGTGAGGGAGGAATTCGGCGGCACAGCCCGGGCCCATGTCACAACCGATAGGCCTGCCTCGTCCCAGGTCCTGAAGACACGGTTCGATAGGAACGCGCCGCCGGGCGCACCGCCTGCAAGGAGGCACCGCCGATGTCCGCTGACGGTCTGACCCGCGAGCAGGAGTTCGAGGACCTGCGTCCGCTGCTGTTCTCGATCGCCTATCGCATCCTGGGCAGCGTCGCCGAAGCCGAGGACGCGGTGCAGGAGACGTGGGTCCGCTGGCAGGTGTCGGACACCGAACCGGCCTCGACCAAGTCGTTCCTGTCGGCCGTGGTCACCCGGATCTCGATCGACGTCCTGCGCTCGGCCCGGGTACGGCGCGAGGAGTACGTCGGCCCGTGGATCCCCGAACCGCTGCTGTCCGACCCCTACGAGGACCCCGAGCGCGCCGCCGAGCTGGCCGACTCGGTGTCGATGGCGGCCTTGCTGCTGCTGGAGCGGCTCAGCCCGCTGGAGCGCGCGGTGTTCGTGCTGCGCGAGGTGTTCGGGTTCGGGTTCGCCGAGATCGCCTCTGCGGTCGGCCGGTCCGAGGGCGCCTGCCGCCAGCTCGCGCACCGCGCGCGGCAGCACATGGACGCCGGCCGGCCGCGCTTCGAGGCCGACCGCAAGGAGCGCGAGGAGCTGGCCGGTCGGTTCTTCGACGCGTTCCGGGTGGGCGACGTCGACGGGCTGCGCGAACTGCTGGCCGCCGACGTGGTGATGGTCGGCGACGCCGGCGGCAAGGCGCCGCTGCTGACCAGCCACCTGGTGGGAGTCGGCAACGTCGCGCCGGTGATGGGCCAGCTGATCCGCTACTTCGGGCAGCTCGGCGTGGTCTTCGAGACCCACGACCTCAACGGCCAGCCCGGCGCCATCTTCCGCGACTCAGACGGCCGGGTGCTCAGCACTCTGACGCTCGACGTGCTGGACGGCCGGATCACGGCCATCCGCGGCCTGGTCAACCCGGACAAGCTCGGGCACCTGGGACCGGTCGCCGACGCCTACGCGCTGCGCCGCGCCGCTGGCGGGGACGCCCCGACCGCGCAGTGAGCCGGCATGCCAGAGGCCGGATCACGAGGGCACCACTCACACATCCCGCCACCGGATCGCCACCATAGCGACGACCACCGCCGCCGCCGGCCACAGCAGGTAGACGAGCCAGCACCCGCCGATGGTCGGGTTCGCGAACCCGGTCAAGTCCGGCGGCGGCCCCAGGTGGCTGGGGCGGGCGAGCATGAGCCCCTGCCACGCGGCGAACGGCGTCGCGTTGTGCAGGTCGTTGACCCAGGCGTGCTTCTGCGAGGTCACGAACGTCGGCAGCAGGACCAGCAGCACGCTGACGGCCACGATCGTGGTGGCGGTGTGCCGGACGAGCACGCCGACGCCGAGGCCGACCAGCGCGCTCAGCGGGAAGAGCAGCACCGAGGAGGCGATCACCCGCTGGAAGTCCGCATTCCCCAGCAGCGCCGAAGGGAAGCGGCGCTGTCCGGCGAGGATCATGGTGACGACGAACGACACCGCATACGTCAGCAGCCCCGCGAAGGCCGTCACCAGCGCGACCACGATCGCCTTCGCGGCGATCACCTCCGTGCGCGCGGGCACGGCCGCGAACGTCGTGCGGATCAGGCCGCTGCCGTACTCGCTGACCACAGCCATCGCGCCGAGGCAGCCGAAGATGTAGAGGACGACGATATGAGCGTTGTTGGTGAAGACGCCGCCACCGACATGCAGCCGCGCGCCGCGTCCTCCGGGGCCGTCGGCGATCACCGCGTTCACGTTGCAGTACAGGACCCCGAGCGCCCCGAGCACCAGCCCGGCGACGAACGACCGCAGCGAGCGGATCTTGATCCATTCGGCCCACAGCAGGTCCGTCATTTCGCGTCTCCGGCAAGGTAGTCGAGGCGGTCAGCGGTCAGTTCCATGAACACGTTCTCCAGGCCGGCGGAATCTCCGGACCCGCGAGCCGCGAACTCCTCGACGGACTCGTCCGCGAGCAGCGCGCCACGCGCGATGACCACGAGCCGGTCGGCCGACTGAGCCATCTCGCTCATCAGATGGCTGGACACGAACACCGTCCGGCCTTCGGCCGCCAGTCTTCGGAACAAGCCGCGGATCCAGGCGATGCCCGCCACGTCCAACCCGTTGAACGGCTCGTCGAAGACGAGCACCGGCGGATCGCCGAGCAGCGCGGCGGCGACCCCGAGCCGCTGCTTCATCCCCAGCGAGAACCCGCCGATGCGGTTGCGCGCCACGTTCTCCAGCCCGACCTCGGCCAGCACCTCGGCGACCCGGCGGACCGGCAGGCCGTTGCTCCGAGCGAGCGCGGCGAGGTGGTCCCGGGCGCTGCGGCCGCCGTGCACCGCACCGGCGTCCAGCAGCGCGCCGACTTGCCGCAGCCCTCTACGACGGGTGGCGAACACCCGGCCGCCGACTGTGACGTGCCCGCCGTCCGGTGCGTTCAGGCCGAGGATCAAACGCAGCGTGGTCGACTTGCCCGAGCCGTTCGGACCGAGGAAGCCGGTGACGTGGCCCGGCCGGACCGTGAAGGTGAGGCGGTCGACCGCGGTGGTGCGGCCATAGCGTTTGGTCAGTTCCGAGGCTTCGATCACCCTTCGAGGCTGCCCGCGACCGGCACCGGCGGTCGTCCGAGCGGGGAAGGCAATCAGCGGCCGCGGTGTCTGCGGTGGTTGTACACCCGGCGACGGATGCCGCCGGAACGGGAGCGCCGTTAGCATCGGCCGTATGGCCCCGGTTCCGCGGTTCGTGCAGTTGAGGCGGGTGCCGCCGGAAGTGTGGGCGGTGGCGGCGTGGGCGGTGGCGACCGGATACGCGGTGTGGTTCGCCCGGTCCTCTTATGTGTCCACGGCCGGGCCGGTCAACGGGATGCCGCCTGGCATAGGCGCCGGCTCAGGC
>JABFWL010000664.1 GCA_013362315.1 Catenulispora sp.
AAACGGAAGCTAAAAACGGGAGCTCGAAACGGAAGCTAAAAACGGCAGGTAGAACGAGGGCTGACAGCGAACCTACCGAGTAGTAGCTTTCGCGTGTGCCCCTCACCCTCACCCTGCTCACCCTCCTGGCGGCCCTCGCCGACTGGGTGGCCGTCGCACGCCGCGCCGCCGACCCGGCGTCCCGGGGCGCCCGGGCCGCCGAATACGTCGCCAAACCGTTGACCATGCTCCTGCTGATCGGCGCCGCCGTCGCCATCGCGCACGATCACGCCGCCCCCGGCATACCGAGCGAGCACCGGGCGACCGCGTACCTTGTCGTCACCACCGTGGCGGCGCTCGTACTGAGCCTGGTCGGCGATGTCTTCCTGATGGTGCCTGAGGAGTCGCCAGCCGCCGCCCGGACCTTCGTCCTCGGCCTGGCCGCGTTCCTGCTCGCCCACATCGCCTACATCGCGGCGTTTGTCAGCCTTCATGCCCACGGCGGCTACGCCATCTCCTTCGTCCTCACCGGACTGGTCCTGTCCGGCGCCATGTTCGCCACAGCCGGCCTGCGCATCCATGCCGCCGCCGCGCAACAGGATCCGGCGCTTGCCGGGCCGGTCCTGGCCTACATCACCGTGATCTCGCTCATGGTGGTGGCCGCGTGGTGGACCGGCGACCTGCGCATCATCCCCGGTGCGCTGCTGTTCGCCGCCTCAGACACGATGATCGGCTGGACCAAGTTCGCGCGCGCGGGACACGAGCCGCGGGAGGGCGCGGGCAGAGCCGGCAAAATAGATGTGCCGATCATCGTCACCTACCATCTCGCGCAGCTTCTGCTGGTCCTGGGCCTGATGCGCAGGTAGGGCGGATATCCCGGGGGCACCGCTGGTACCCTTGAGCCATGCGGGCTGTGACGCTGCTTCTTATGTAGCCGCGCTGAAACAGGCCGGAGCGCTGCGATGCTCCGGGTCAGCGCGGCTCCCCTCCATGCCGAGGGGCTTTTTTCTTTTCCAGCCCTGAACATTTCCGATAGACGTATCCCGCGGAGACCTGACGACATGAGCGAGCAGACCCCACAGCCCAAGCCTGCAAGCGAAGACCCCAAGTACCGCTACACAGCCGGTCTGGCCGCCGACATCGAGCCGAAGTGGCAGGCCTACTGGGCGAAGAACCACACGTTCGAGGTCCCCAACCACCCGGCCGACATGTCCGAGCCCAAGGCCTACATCCTGGACATGTTCCCCTATCCGTCCGGGGCCGGACTGCACGTCGGCCACCCGCTGGGCTACATCGCCACCGACGTGCTGGGCCGCTACAAGGTGATGACCGGCCACCACGTCCTGCACACCATCGGCATGGACGCCTTCGGCCTGGCCGCCGAGCAGTACGCCGTCGAGCACGGCGTGCACCCCCGGATCAGCACCGAGCGCAACATCGCCCGCTACCGCGAGCAGATCCAGCGCATCGGCTTCGGCCACGACACCCGCCGCGGCGTGTCGACCATCGACGTGCCCTTCTACAAGTGGACGCAGTGGATCTTCCTGCAGATCTTCGACTCCTGGTACGACCAGGAGGCCGATCGGGCGCGCCCGATCGCGACGCTGATCGCGCAGTTCGCCGACGGCACCCGCGCCACCCCGGACGGCCGGGCCTGGGACGCCCTGTCCGCGCAGGAGCAGGCCGCCGTCGTCGACTCCTTCCGGCTGGCCTACATCGCGGAGGCGCCGGTGAACTGGTGCCCCGGCCTGGGCACCGTGCTGTCCAACGAGGAGGTCACGGCGGACGGCCGCTCCGAGCGCGGTAACTTCCCGGTGTTCAAGCGCAACCTGCGCCAATGGATGATGCGCATCACCGAGTACGCCGACCGGCTGCTGTCCGACCTGGACCGGCTGGACTGGCCGGAGCCGATCAAGCTGCAGCAGCGCAACTGGATCGGCCGCTCCGAGGGTGCCCGGGTGCACTTCCCGGTGACCGCGGTGGACGGCTCCGAAAAAACCATCGAGATCTTCACGACTCGGCCCGACACTCTGTTCGGTGCGACCTACATGGTCCTGGCCCCCGAGCACGACCTGGTCGACTCCTTCGTGGCCCGGGCCTGGCCGACGGGCACCAAGCCGGCCTGGACCGGCGGGCACGCCACCCCGGCCGAGGCGGTCGCCGCCTACCGCGCGCAGGCCGCCGCCAAGACCGAGGTGGAGCGGCAGACCGAGGGCCGGCAGAAGACCGGCGTGTTCACCGGCACCTTCGCGGTGAACCCGGTCAACGGCGAGGGCGTGCCGGTGTTCATCGCCGACTACGTCCTGATGGGCTACGGCACCGGCGCCATCATGGCGGTGCCGGCCCACGACCAGCGCGACTTCGAGTTCGCCCGGGCCTTCGACCTGCCGATGCGGATCGTCGTCGCCCCGCCGGCGGACTGGCCGCAGGACGTCGCCGAGTGGACCCAGTCCTACGACTCCAAGACCGCGCAGATCACGGACTCGGCCAACGACGAGATCTCCCTGGAGGGCCTGCCGGTCCCGGCGGCGATCCGCGCTATCTCCGAATGGCTGCAGAACAAGGGCATCGGCGAGGGCACCGTCACCTACCGGCTGCGCGACTGGCTGTTCTCCCGGCAGCGTTACTGGGGTGAGCCGTTCCCGATCGTCTACGCCGTCGACGGCCCCGACGCCGGCATCGCCCGCGCGCTGCCGGAGTCGATGCTGCCGCTGGAACTGCCCGAGGTCGACGACTTCTCTCCGAAGACCTTCGAGGCCGGCGACGTCACCAGCGCCCCCGAGCCGCCGCTGTCCCGCGCCGCCGACTGGGTGAACGTCACGCTGGACCTGGGCGACGGCCCCCGGCAGTACCGCCGCGAGACCAACACCATGCCGCAGTGGGCCGGCTCCTGCTGGTACTACCTGCGCTACCTGTCGCCGGACGACGACTCCCGCTTCGTCGAGGCCGAGGCCGAGAAGTACTGGATGGGCCCGCGCAGCGCCGAGGACACCGGCGGCGTGGACCTGTACGTCGGCGGCGCCGAGCACGCCGTGCTGCACCTGCTGTACGCGCGCTTCTGGCACAAGGTGCTGTTCGACCTGGGCCACGTCACCAGCGCCGAGCCGTTCCGCAAGCTGTTCAACCAGGGCATGATCCAGGGCGCCTCCTACACCGACGCCCGCGAGGTCTACGTCCCCGCCGACCAGGTCGAGGAGATCGACGGCGTCTTCTACTACCAGGGCGAGAAGGTCACCCAGCACTTCGGCAAGATCGGCAAGTCCCTGAAGAACGTCGTCTCCCCGGACGAGATGATCGACGAGTACAGCGCCGACACCCTGCGCATCTACGAGATGTCGCTGGGCCCGCTGGACATGTCCAAGCCCTGGGACACCCGCGCCTCCATCGGCTCCTTCCGCTTCCTGCAGCGGCTGTGGCGCAACATCGTCGACGAGGAGTCCGGCGAGGTCACCGTCACCGGCGCCGAACCCGACGAAGCCACTCTGCGCATCCTGCACAAGACCATCGACGGCACCCGCAACGACATGGAGGGCATGCGCTTCAACACGGCCATCAGCAAGCTGATCGAGCTGAACAACCACCTGACGCGCCTGCCGGCCGTGCCCCGCGCGGCGGCCGAGACGCTGGTGGTGCTGACCGCGCCCTTCGCCCCGCACATCGCCGAGGAGCTGTGGTCCCGGCTGGGCCACACCGACACCGTGGCGCACGCCGCCTACCCGGTCGCCGACCCGGCCTACCTGGTGGACGAGACGGTGACCTGCGTCGTGCAGGTGGCCGGCAAGGTCAAGGACCGCCTGGAGGTGGCCCCGGACATCGCCGACGAGGCGCTGCGCGAACTGGCTCTGGCCTCCGAGGGCGTGCAGCGCGCGCTGGAGGGCCGCGGTGTGCGCACGGTGATCGTGCGGGCGCCGAAGCTGGTCAACGTGGTTCCGGCTTAACAGCCAGGCCTGCGGCCGCCGCCGCTATCAGAAGTAGCCCGGCGGCCGCAGGACCGCCGCCGCCAGCACCCCGGCGGCCGCAGACCCGACACCGCCACCAGCAGCACGCCGGCCGACCCCAGCCCGAACCGCGGGCCGGCCACGGCGGCCAGCACGCCCCACGCCGCCGTCCCCGCCGCGATGCCGAGCTTCGTCGACACCGACCACGCGGCCAGCACCCGCGCGACGCGCCCCGCGTCGATCTGCTCCAGCCGGTACGCGGCCAGCACCGGATTGAAGACGGCGGCGCTGGTGATCAGGACCGTCTCGACGGCCATCACCAGCACCAGCCCGCTGAGGCCGGGCCCGAGCCAGACCAGCCCGAGCGGCGGCAGGGCGCGCAGCGTTCCCGCCGTCATCAGCACCCTGCGACGCCCGAAGCGGGCGACGAGAGGACCCGACAGCCGGGAGCCGATCAGGCCGCCGACGCACGGTATGGCGAAGGCCAGGCCGTACTGCCACGCGGGGAACCCCAGACGGCCGAGCATCAGCACAGCCAGCAGCGGTTCGGTCGCCATGATCAGGGCATTGACGAGAACGTTGTTGGCGAGGAGCGGCCGAAGCGCCGCGTTGCCCAGAATGAACCGCCAGCCTTCGAAGACGTTCCTTTCCCCGCCTCGCCGGGGCTGCGCCGAGATACCGGCCGACTTCGGCCGCATCTTTACCTCGTCACCGCCTATCGTCCTGATCCCCAGCGCCGACACCAGATAGCTGACCGCATCGGCTACCACCGTCACCACCGGCCCGAGCACGGCGACCGCCAACCCGCCCAGTGGCGGCCCCACGACGATCGACGCCCACAACGTCGACTCGAACCGGCCGCTGGCGGCCAGCAGGTCCTCCCGGGCCACGATCGACTTCAGATACGCGCCGCTCGCCGCGCCGAACGCGATGTCGCAGGCTCCTACTACCACTGAAACCGCGAGCAACTGCGCGAAACCGAGCACCCCGAACGCATACGCCGCCGGAATCGTCAGCAGCACCGCGCACCGGGTCAGGTCCATCGCCATCATCACCGGCAGCTTGCGCCGCACCTCGATCCAGGGCCCGAGCGGCACCGCCAGCAACGCCGCCACCGCCGTCCCGACCGCTGACAGCGCCGCCACTTCGGCCGGGCCGGAACGCAGAACCCTGATCAAGATCAGATTGAAGGCGTTGAAGGCGAGCCAGGTGCCGAGTGTGCTGGCCGCGTAAGCCGACCACAGCCATCCGAACTGCCGCCCCAGCCGCCGTCTCGCCGTCACGCCCGCGCCCCCGTCCCACAACGTCCGCTCTCGTTCCGAGCATCAAAGCGAGTAGGGAAACCGCAGGTCAAACAACCAACAGGGGCGGTAGCCACAACTGATAGTTGTAGGGCTAGGCTCGACCGCCATGGACCTGGACGCCGTTCGCACCTTCCTGGCCGCCGCAGACTCCGGCCGCTTCCAGGAGGCGGCAGCCGAACTCGGGCTCACCCAACAAGCGGTGTCGAAGCGGATCGCCGCACTCGAACGGGAACTCGGCGTGCGCCTGTTCACCCGCACTGCCCGTGGCGCGCAGCCCACCATCGACGGGCAGGCGTTCCTGCCCCACGCCAGGGCCCTGCTTCAGGCCGAGGAGAAGGCGCTGGCGTCCGTCCGCCCGGGGCGGCGGGCGCTGCGCGTGGACGTCATCACCATGAGGAGCGCGCCGGGAGTGCTCCTGCGCGGTTTCCACGAGGCGCAGCCCGATGTCGAGTTGGATGTGCTGACCTTGTTCGATGCCGATTCCGCGATCGCGGCGGTGCAGGCCGGAACGATCGACGCGACGTTCCGCTACATCGCGGCCGAGCGGCACCTGCCGCCCGGCATCCGGGCCGCGCGGGTCTACGACGAGCCGCTGGACTTGCTGGTCGGACCCCGCCACGCGCTGGCTTCGGCCGCGGGCCGCGCCGCAACGCTCTCCCAGCTGGCCGGCCACCGGATCTGGATCCCGGGCATCACCCCCGGCGCCGAATGGGCCCGCTACTACGAACAGCTCGCATCAGCGTTCGGACTCGCCATCGACGGCGTGGGGCCGAACTTCGGCACCGACCACCTGATGGACGTCATCGCCGACGCCACCGACGTCGCGACGCTGATCGGCGCCAAAACCCGGCTGGCCTGGCCCGCCGGCCACGACCTGCACCGGATCCCGCTGCGGGACCCGGCCCCGGCGTATCCGCACTCGCTGGTCTGGCGGAGCGACAATCCGCATCCGGCGTTGGCCGGGTTGTGCAGCCACCTGGACACGTCGGCGGGGTGGATTGAGGACGAGAAGTTGTGGACGGCGGGTTGAGCTATCTCAGCGCACAGAGCAGAGCTAGCTAGCGCGGCGAGACGATGACCCCGAGCACACCGGGACCCACGTGCGCTCCGATGACCGCGCCGACCTCGCACACCGTGACCTCGCGCAGGCCCGGCAGCCGGTCGCGCAGGCGGCCGGCGAGCGCGTCGGCCCGCCCCGCGGCGTCCAGGTGCTGCACGGCGATCTGGACCGACGATCCGTCACCGCCGGCCCGCTCGACCGCTATCTCCTCCAGGCGCGCGATGGCCCGGGCCGACGTCCGGACCTTCTCCAGCGGCTCCACGCGGCCGTCCGCCACGTGCAGCAGCGGCTTCATCGCCAGCGCCGACCCCAGCAACGCCCGCGCCGACCCGATCCGGCCCCCGCGCCGCAGGTACTCCAGCGTGTCGACGTAGAAGAACGCCGACCCGGTCGCCGCCCGCTTCGCCGCGATCTCGGCGACCGCGTCCAGGCCGTGGTCGCCGTCCCGGCCCGCCTCCGCCGCCGCCAGCACCGCGAATCCGAGCGCCATACCGACGGTCCGGCTGTCGAGCACCCGGACCGGCACCGGAGCGTCCTTGGCGGCCAGCTCCGCCGACTCCAGCGTGGCCGACAACTCGGCGGAGATGTGCAACGACACCACCCCCTGCGCCCCGGCCCGCGCGGCCGCGCGGTAAGCCGCCGCGAAGTCCTCCGGCGAGGGCCGCGACGTGGTCGCCACCCCGTGCGACCGCAGCGTCTCCACCAGCACCTTCCCGGTCTCCGGCGCGTCCTCCCGATACGGCACCCCCCGGACGATCACCTCCAGCGGGACGACGGTGACCCCCGACAGCGCCGCCGCCTCCGCGTACAGACAAGCCGTGGAGTCGGTGACGAGTGCGATACGGGACATACCGCGAGATTATCCGGAGGTGGCGTCCGGGCAAACGGCCGGGATCCGGTATACCGGTGACCAGGCCGCTGACCAGCTACTGATCAGCTACTGATCAGCTGTCCACCTGCCACCCATCTGCCACCCATCAGCCGCCGACCGGGTGTGTGTGCGCGGAACGCCCGTCCGGTCGGCGGCCAGCGGTCACCTGATCACCTGACGCCGCGAGCTCCGGCGGACCAGCAACGCCCCGCCGGCGAGCAAGACGGCGCCGACGCCCGCGACCGTCGCCAGCACCGTGGTGGTCATCCCGGTGAACGCCAACAGGCGCTTCTTATGGCCGCTGCCGGCCGAGGCGAGGGTCGACTACGTACATTCGGTCTCCGAGCGGTGCGAGTCGCAGCAGCCGCTGACAGCGTTCGAAGACGACTTGCCACCAGCGCAGCACCCATCAGCCGAACCGCTTGCCGCACCACAGCACGAACCCGCGCTGCCCGACCCGGCCTTCCCCTTGGGGCAAGCCGTCAGCGGCGGGTCTGCGGGATCTGCGGGATTCGGGGGGTCGGCGGGATCCGCAGGATCAGTTTTCTCCGCACCACCAGGCGGATCCGCTAGCACTGTCACCGGCGGCGCCGGGGCCAGCAGCCCCGGACGCGGCCGGGCAGCCGCCGGCTCGGACGTGTGCGGACCCTTCAGTGCCGGATGCACGACCGGCGCGGGCGGCGGGGGCGGAGGAGGCGGCAGGAAGCCGGTGTAGTGCAGCGGCGCCGACCGCTCCACCGACCCGCCGCCGGGCACCCGCGCCCGGGCGCGCGCCACCAGCGTCCGGTAGCCCACCTCGGCGGTGACGACCGCGGTGCACTGCAGCGACTGCTCCGGCTCCAGCGACAACTGCCCGTTCACGCCGGCCGGGCAGATCACCGCCAGCGGATGCGGGTCCAGGTCGTCCAGCCCGACCCAGAGGTCCCGCAGGTCGGCCTCGCCGGGGGTGTCGGCGACGGTGATCGTCACCAGGTGCTTCGTGCCCACGAGCAGGCGCTGGTCTTGGCCCTCCATCGTGGCGGTGAGGGTCATGCCGGCGCCGCCGCCGGCGAAGGCCGGTACGGTGCCGGCCGCCAGGGAGCCGAGTAACGGGGTCAGACCGAGGGCCAACGCGGCCACGGAACGCAACGAACGCATGCTTCCAGATATCGGGGGAGCGGCTATCTGTTATGCGTGGCGCGCCGCCGGTTACACCCAATGGAACAATCTACGACCGGCGGGTCCACTCTTGTGATCGGTGGACGTCCGGGCACCGACCTGCAGTGTTCCGGAACGGAGCGCCGGTTCCTCAATATCCGTATATCAGGGCTGGAACCGATATCCCATCCCCGGCTCGGTCAACAGGTGCACCGGCCGCGACGGCTCCCGCTCCAGCTTGCGCCGCAACTTCGTGAAGTGGAACCGCAGCAGCGGCGTGTCGTTCTCGTAGCCGTGCCCCCACACCTCGTTGAGCAGCTGCTTCGCCGACACCAGCCGGCCGGCGTTCTTCAGCAGCACCTCCACGATGCCCCACTCGGTCGGGGTCAGGTGCACGCTGCCGGGCACCGCCGGCGGCGCCTCGCCGGCCCGGGTCACGGTGTGCGCGGCGACGTCCACGTCGTAGTCCCCGATCCGCTGCACCGCCGCCTTCGGCGCGTTGCGGTCCGCGTGCCGCCGGGCCACCCGCAGCCGGGCCAGCAGCTCCTCCATGGAGAACGGCTTCGTCAGATAGTCGTCGGCGCCCGCGTCCAGCGCCTCCACCTTGTCCGAGGCGTCCGTGCGACCGGACAGCACCACGATCGGCACCTCGGTCCAGCCCCGCAGCCCCTTGATCACCTCGGCGCCGTCCAGGTCCGGCAGCCCCAGGTCCAGCACCACCAGGTCCGGCAGGGTGCGGGCGGCCAGCGCCAGCGCGGACGTGCCGTCCACCGCCGTCACGACGTCGTACTTGCGCGCGGTCAGGTTGATCCGCAGCGCGCGCAGCAGCTGGGGTTCGTCGTCGACCACCAGAACCTTGATCATCATGCGGGCTCCTCGGCGCGGGCTGCGGCACTTCCGGGGACGCTGTGCTCCCCGTTCAAGCTGTGTTCCCCATTGAGGCTGTGCTCCCCATTCATATCGCTCGGGCCGGCCGCCGGCAGTGACACCACCATCGTCATGCCCCCGCCCGGCGTCTCCTCCGGCGTCAACGTCCCGCCCATCGCCTCCACCAGCCCTCGCGACAGAGCCAGCCCGAGCCCCACCCCTGTGGTGTTGTCCCGGTCGCCGAGCCGCTGGAACGGCGTGAACACCCGCTCCCAGTCCGCCGGCCGGATCCCCGGCCCCCGGTCCACCACCCGCAGCTCCACCCACCCGGCCAGCTCCGAGGCGCTGATCAGCACCGGCGCCTCCGGCGAGCCGTGCTTGAGCGCGTTCCCGATCAGGTTCGCCACCGCCCGCTCCAGCAGCACCGGATCGGCCACCACGTCCGGCACGCCGCCCAGGTCCCGGAACCGGACCCGGGACCGGTCGGCCCCCAGCGAGTCCAGCGCCATCGCCGCCACGTCGGCCACCGCCACGTCCTCCAGGTCCAGGTTCAGCGCCCCGGCCTGGAGCCGGCTCATGTCCAGCAGGTTGTCCACCAGCCGGGACAGCCGGTCCAGCGACTCCTCGGCCCCGGCCAGCAACTCGGCCCGGTCCTCGGGCGACCACCGCACCGAGGTGTCGCGCAGCGAGGCCACCGACAGCTTCGCCGCCGACAGCGGCGTGCGCAGGTCGTGCGACACCGCCGCCAGCAGCGCCGTGCGCATCTTGTCCGCGGCCGCCAGCGGCACCGCCTCGGCCGCCTGCCGGGCCAGCTTCGAGCGCTCCAGCGCCACCGCGGCCTGCGCCGCGAACGCGGTCAGCACGTGCTGGTCCGCGGCCGGCAGCGGCCGGCCGCGCAGCACCAGCATCGCGTCCGGCCCGGCGTGCACCACCACGTCGCCCTCGCCCGGCGCCCGGCACGGCATCGCGCCGGAGCCGGAGGTGGCCGCCACCATCCGCCAGGCCTCCGGGTCGTCGGCCTCGTCCGGCAGCAGCGGCGTGTTCGGCTCGGCGCGCTCCAGCAGCGCCACCGAGTCCATCCCGAACGTCTCCCGGAACCGCGCGAGCAGCGCGGCGATCGCCTCGTCGCCGCGCAGCACCGAGCGCGCCAGCTCGGACAGCGTCTCGGCCTCGGCGCTCGCCTTCGCCGCGCGCCGCTCCTGCCGGGCGGCGAAGTCCACAACCGAGGCCACGCTCAGCGCCACCAGTGTGAACACCACCAGCGCCACGATGTTCTGCGGGTCGCTGATCGTCAGCCGGTAGAACGGCGAGATGAAGTAGTAGTTCAGCAGCAGCGAGGCGGTCAGCGAGGCGAAGAACGCCGACCGCAGCCCGCCCAGGCGCGCCACCGCGACCACCCCGGCCAGGAAGATCAGCACCTGGTTGGTCAGGTGCAGCTGGTGGCGCAGGTTCGCCAGCACCAGGGTGAGCAGGATCGGCACGACCAGCCCGGCCACCGGCCCCCACCAGCGCGGGCCGCGCTGTGCCGGTTCCTCGGCCGGCTGCCGTGCCACCCGCCGGATCCAGGCCCACCGGCCGCGGTCCGCCGCCGACCGCTCGTGCGTGACCATGTGCACGTCGATGTCGCCGGACTTCTGCACCACAGTCTCGCCGATGCCGTAGCCGCCGTTCAGGAACCGCTCCAGCCGGCCCCGCCGCGACACGCCGACCACCAGCTGTGTCGCGTTCTCCGCGCGGGCGAACTGCAGCAGCGCCTCCGGGACGTCGTCGCCGACCACCGAGTGGAAGGTCCCGCCGAGGGACTCCACCAGCTCCCGCTGCTCGGCCAGGGCGGCCGGGGAGGCGCCGGTCAGCCCGTCGGAGCGGGCCACGTGCACGGCCAGCAGATCAGAGGCCTGAGCCCCGAGCCGCTGCGCGATCCGGGCCGCCCGGCGGATCAGCGTGGCGCCCTCCGGCCCGCCGGTCAGCGCCACCACCACCCGCTCGCGGGTCTCCCAGACCGAGTCGATGCCGTGCTGGCCGCGGTAGCGCTGCAACGCCTCGTCGACGCGGCCGGCCACCCAGAGCAGCGCCAGCTCCCGCAGCGCCCCGAGGTTGCCGGGGCGGAAGTAGTTGGACAGCGCGGCGTCGATCTTCTCCGGCTGGTAGATGTTGCCGTGCGCCATCCGGCGCCGCAGCGCCTCCGGGGACTGGTCGATCAGCTCGATCTGGTCGGCGGCCCGCACCACCTCGTCCGGCACCGTCTCGCGCTGCGGCACCCCGGTGATCTTGTGCACGACGTCGTTCAGCGACTCCAGGTGCTGCACGTTCACCGTGCTGACCACGTCGATGCCGGCGTCGAGCAGGTCCTCGACATCCTGCCAGCGCTTGGCGTTGCGCGATCCCGGCACGTTGGTGTGCGCGAGCTCGTCCACCAGCACCACCGCCGGGCTCCGCTCCAGGACCGCGTCCAGGTCCATCTCCTCGAACACCGCGCCGCGGTACTCCATCCGGCGGCGCGGCACCACCTCCAGCCCGTCGAGCATGGCGGCGGTGTGGGCCCGCTCGTGGGTCTCGACGAAGCCGACGACGACGTCCCCGCCCCGCTCGGCCCGGCGCTGCGCCTCATCGAGCATGTGGTACGTCTTCCCGACCCCCGGCGCCGCTCCGAGATAGACGCGCAGCCGGCCGCGCTGGCTCATCAGGCGCCCACGGCTATCGCCGCTCTCGCAGTCGTTCTCGCAGTCCCGCTCGCAGTCACGGCATCGATCGTCCCACGCCCGCGAAGCCGCAGGTGACGATGGACGTTTGCATCACGTTTGCGATCGGGCCGCCCCCACCCGCGCCCCGCCGGACCGTGCGCCCTCCGCCTCGTACACCACCCGCCCGCCGACCACCGTCAGCACCGACTCCAGCCCCGCCAGCTCCTGCTCCGGCACGCTGAAGTAGTCCGCCGACAGCACCGCGAAGTCCGCGAGCATCCCGGGCACCAGCTCGCCGCGCCGGCGGGACTGGCCGGTGAACCAGGCGCTGCCGCCGGTGAACAGCCGCAGCGCCAGCGTCCGGTCCAGGCGGTCCTGCGGCCGCCACATCTCCAGGCCGCCGAGCGTGGTGCCGGTGGTGAACCAGCGCAGCGCCTCCCAGGGGTTGGGCGCGGCCATCCAGGTGCCGTCCGTGCCGCCGCCGACCGGCACGCCGCGGGTCAGCATCTCCATCACCGGCTGTACCCGGCGCGCCGCCTCGGGGCCGTACCGCTGCAGGAAATGCTCGCCGCGATAGGCCATCCGGTGCTGCACCGTGATCCCGCCGCCGAGCGCCGCCACGCGGTCGATCGTCTCCGGGCGGATCGTCTCGGCGTGTTCCACGGCCCACCGCAGGCCGTCGAACGGCACCTCGCGGTCCACCTTCTCCAGCACGTCCAGGAACCGCCGGATCGACTCGTCGTATGTGGCGTGGAAGCTGAACGGCCACCGCCGCTCCGCCAGCAGCCGCACCACCGGCTCCAGACGCCGGCCCATGGCGTCGGACAGCTCCGGCCGGGGCTGCATGAAGTTGGAGAAGTCGATGCCGTCCAGGGTCAGCGCCTCGCCGATGCCGTTGAACCAGAGCAGCTCGTCCGTCCCCAGGCTGAGCTCCGTGGTGAGCCGGTCCAGCTCCGCCAGTTCGTAGCCGGGATGCGAGGCGAACACGTTCAACGCCGTCCGCAGGCCCAGCCGGTTCTGGTTCCACAGCGTCCGCAGCGCGCTGTAGCAGTCCGGGAACCCGGTGGCCCCGGCGTCGATCGCGCCGGTCACTCCGAGCCGGTTCAGCTCCCGCAGGAAGCGGTGCGTGGAGTTCAGCCGGTCCTCCTCGTCCAGCTGCGGCGCGCCCAGCACGGCCAGCGCCAGCACCGCCGGGCTCGGCTTGGCGACCAGCAGCCCGGTCGGGTTGCCGGCGGCGTCCCGCCGCAGCTCGCCGCCGGGCGGGTCCGGCGTGTACCTGGTGTAGCCCAGGGCGCGCACCGCGGCGTGGTTCAGGAACGCGGCGGCGTCCAGGAACACCACCAGGACCGGCACGTCCGCCGACACCGACTCGATCTCGGCCGCCGTGGGCAGCCGGTGCTCGGCGAACTGATGCTCTGACCAGCCGCCGACCACCTGCACCCACTGCCCCGGGGCGGCCTCGGCGGCCCGCTGCCGCAGCAGCCGCAGGCCGTCGGCCAGCGACGGGACGCCGTCCCAGCGGACCTGCAGGTTCCAGCTGTTCCCGGCGTCGGCCAGGTGCAGGTGCGAGTCGTGCAGTCCCGGGACCACGGTGCGCCCGCCCAGGTCCAGCACCTCGGTCGCCGGCCCCAGCAGCACCGCGGTCTCGCGGTCGTCGCCGGCGGCGGCGATCTCGTCGCCGACCACCGCCAGCGAGGAGACCACGGTCCCGGCCGCGTCCAGCGTGTGCACGCGGCCGCCGCGCACGATCAGGTCGGCGTGGCGGAGCACCGGCATGGTGGCGTCCGGTGTGTCGTTCATGGGCTGCACCTGCGGGTCTTTTCCGGGACGGGTGATGCGACGGGTGATGCGACTACCTCACGGATCGTAGGCGGACCGTCACCGGCTCGCATGTTCGCCCGTGCGCAGCTGGCCAGCACGTTTGGCCTCCGTGCGGATATCCGGCCGCTCCGTTTGCATCGCGCTTGCGCTCGCCGGGGTCGTGACCTGCGCGGATTCACTGGTCGGCGTCCCTGTTCCGCCACCCTGTTTCCCACTAAGGAGCACCTGATGGCCGATGCGGTTTTCGTCGGGATCACGATCGCGTTCTTCGCCGTGCTGGCGTTGATCGTCAAGGGGGTCGAACGCCTTGAGCGTTGAGAACATCGTCGGTCTGATCGCGGCGGTCCTGCTGGTCGGCTACCTGATAGCGGCCCTGATCCGTCCGGAGAAATTCTGATGTCGGACACCTGGGCCGGCACGCTGCAAGTCGCCGCGCTGATATTGCTGCTCGCGGTGTCCTACCGCCCGCTCGGCGACTACATGGCACACCTCCTGACCGCGAAGAAGCATCTCCGTGCCGAAAAGGCGCTCTACAGGACGATGGGCGTGGACCCCGAGGCGGACCAGACGTGGGGCGTGTACCTGCGATCGGTGTTCGCGATCTCCGCGGTGGGTGTGCTGCTGCTGTATCTGATCCTGCGGGTCCAGCACCACCTGATGATGGCGTTGGGCATGCCGAAGATGCAGGCGGACCTCGCCTACAACACGGCCGCCTCCTTCGTGACCAACACCGACTGGCAGAACTACTACGGCGAGAACACGCTGGGCTACTTGGCCCAGATGATCGGCCTGACGGTCCAGAACTTCGTGTCGGCCGCCGTCGGCATCGCGGTGGCCGTGACCCTGATCCGCGGGTTCACCCGGAACCGGACGGACCGCCTCGGCAACTTCTGGGTGGACCTGACCAGGATCCTGGTTCGGTTGATGCTGCCGTTCTCGGTCGTGTTCGCACTCGTGCTGATTGCGAGCGGAGTCCCGCAGTCCCTGGGTGAACACCTGACCGTGGTCCACACCGTCAACGGAGATCAGAACCTTTACACCGCGGCCACCGGTTCCCAGGAGGCCGTCAAGCTCCTGGGCACCAACGGCGGCGGCATATTCGACGCCAACAGCGCGCATCCGTTTGAGAACCCCAACGGCTTCACGAACCTGATCGAGATCTACCTGCTGCTGGTGATCGCGTTCTCCCTGCCGCGGACGTTCGGCAAGATGGTCGGCTCGCACAAGCAGGGCTACACGATCCTGGCTGTGATGGCCACGATCTGGCTCGGTTCGCTGGCGTTCTCCACGTACTTCGAACTGCACCGCCACGGCGTGGACCTGGCCACCGGCCACGCGGCCCTGGAGGGTAAGGAAGTCCGCCTGGGCCTTCCGGCTTCGACGTTGTTCATGACGTCGACGACGCTGACGTCCACCGGTGCCGTGAACTCGATGCACGATTCGTACTCGCCGTTCGGCGGCGGCGCCGGCATGGTCAACATGATGTTGGGCGAGATCGCCCCCGGCGGCACCGGATCAGGCCTCTACGGCATGCTGGTCCTGGCGGTCATCACGGTGTTCGTCGCCGGGCTGATGGTCGGCCGCACGCCGGAGTATCTGGGCAAGAAGATCCGCCCGGCGGAGATGAAGTACGCGGCGCTGTACATCCTGACCACTCCGGCGATCGTCCTGACCTTCGCCGGTATCGCGATGGCGCTGCCCGGTGAGACGGCCCGCATGACCAACTCGGGACCGCACGGCTTCTCAGAGGTCTTGTACGCCTTCACCTCCATGGGCAACAACAACGGCTCGGCCTTCGCCGGCCTCGGTGGCAACACCACGTGGTGGAACACCGCCGGGGCCCTGGCGATGTTGTTCGGCCGCTTCCTGCCCATGATCTGGGTCCTGGCCCTGGCCGGCTCGCTCGCCCGGCAGCAGCCGGTCCCGGAGTCCGAGGGCACCCTGAAGACCGCCTCGCCGCTGTTCGCCGGGATGCTGCTCGGCACCGTGCTGCTGGTGGTCGGCCTCACCTACTTCCCGGCCCTGTCGCTCGGGCCGCTCGCTGAAGGACTGCACCGATGACCGTCTCCACCTCCGAAGCTCCGCGTCGCGTAGGCGGGAAGGCCTTCAAACGGCACAGCTTTGATCCACGGATGCTCTGGAAGTCGGTTCCGGACGCGACCAAGAAGCTCGATCCCCGGGTGATGGCCAAGAACCCGGTGATGTTCGTGGTCGAGATCGGCTCGGTGCTGACCACCTGGCAGGCGATTGCCCGGCCGTCGGTGTTCGCCTGGACGATCACCGTGTGGTTGTGGCTCACCGTCGTCTTCGCCAATCTGGCCGAGGCGGTGGCCGAAGGCCGGGGCAAGGCGCAGGCCGCGACGTTGCGCAAAGCCAAGACCACGTCGGTGGCGCGCAAGCTCGCCTCGTGGTCGCCCGGCAACGCAGGAGCCGAAAGCGAGGTCCCCGGGACGGAACTGCGGCTCGGCGACTTCGTAGTCGTCGAAGCAGGTCAGATCATCCCCGGCGACGGCGATGTCGTCGAGGGCATCGCGAGCGTCGACGAGTCGGCGATCACCGGCGAGTCGGCCCCGGTGATCCGGGAGTCCGGCGGCGACCGCTCGGCCGTCACCGGCGGCACGAAGGTGCTGTCCGACCGGATCGTCGTGAAGATCACCTCCAAGCCCGGAGAGACCTTCATCGACCGCATGATCAGCCTGGTCGAGGGGGCGAACCGGCAGAAGACGCCGAACGAGCTGGCGCTGAACGTGTTGCTCGCCTCGCTGACGATCGTGTTCCTGCTCGCGGTGGTGACCCTGCAGCCGATGGCCACCTGGGCCGGCGCCGCGCAGACCCTGGTCGTCATGGTGGCGCTGCTGGTCGCGCTGATCCCGACGACGATCGGCGCGCTGCTGAGCGCCATCGGCATCGCCGGTATGGACCGGCTGGTGCAGCGCAACGTGCTGGCCATGTCGGGCCGGGCCGTCGAAGCCGCCGGGGACATCAACACCCTGCTGTTGGACAAGACCGGGACCATCACCCTGGGCAACCGGCAGGCTGCCGAGTTCGTCCCGGACACCGGGGTGGAGGAGCGCACCTTGGCTGACGCCGCGCAGTTGTCGTCGCTGGCCGACGAGACCCCGGAGGGCCGGTCGATCGTGGTCCTGGCGAAGTCGATGCACGGGCTACGGGAACGGCACGAAGGTGAGCTGTCCGGCGCCGAATTCGTGCCGTTCACGGCCCAGACGCGGATGTCCGGCGTCAACCTGGCCGACGGCCGCCAGGTGCGCAAGGGCGCCGGCTCAGCGGTGCTGAAGTGGGTCCGCGACAACGGCGGTCAGCCCACCGGCGAGGTCGGATCGGTGGTGGACGCGATCTCGGCGGCCGGCGGCACTCCGCTGGTCGTGGCGGAGAAGTCGCCGGACGGCGCCGCGCGGACGCTGGGTGTCGTCCATCTCAAGGACGTCGTCAAGGACGGCATCCGCGAACGCTTCGCCGAACTGCGCGCCATGGGCATCAAGACGGTCATGATCACCGGCGACAACCCGCTGACCGCCAAGGCCATCGCCGCCGAGGCCGGAGTCGACGACTTCCTGGCCGAGGCCACGCCCGAGGACAAGATGGCGCTGATCAAGAAGGAGCAGGAGGGCGGCAAGCTGGTCGCGATGACCGGCGACGGCACCAACGACGCCCCGGCGCTGGCCCAGGCCGACGTCGGCGTGGCGATGAACACCGGCACCTCGGCCGCCAAGGAGGCCGGGAACATGGTGGACCTGGACTCCGACCCGACGAAGCTGATCGAGATCGTCGAGATCGGCAAACAGCTGCTCATCACCCGCGGCGCCCTGACCACCTTCTCCATCGCCAACGACGTCGCGAAGTACTTCGCGATCATCCCGGCGATGTTCACCGCGGTCTACCCGGGGCTGCACGTGCTGAACATCATGGGCCTGCACTCGCCGAAATCGGCGATCACCAGCGCCATCGTCTTCAACGCCCTGATCATCATCGGGCTGATCCCGCTGGCCTTGCGCGGTGTGCGATACCGGCCGTCATCGGCCTCGGCGCTGCTGCGGCGAAATCTGGTCCTCTACGGCGCCGGCGGTCTGGCGCTGCCGTTCATCGGCATCAAACTGATCGACGTGATCGTGCAGTTCATCCCCGGACTGAACTAGGAAAGGAGCCACTTGTGAAACTCGGAGCAGCACTCCGCCGGCATACCGCCGCCATCCGGGCCATGGCGGTCTTCACTGTCATCCTCGGCATCGCCTACCCGCTGCTGATCACCGGTATCGCGCAGCTGGCCTTCCAGGGCAAGGCCGACGGATCCCTGATCAGAGACGGTTCAGGCCGCATCGTGGCTTCCTCGCTGCTATGCCAGCAGTACGTCGACAGTAACGGCGACGCTCTGCCCCAGTACTTCCAAGCCCGGCCGTCCAACGCCTCGGACTCCTCAAACGCCGAGGACCACGGCTGCAACTACACGTTGTCCGGCGGTGGCAACCGCGGCACCGGCGACCCGGCCTTGAAGCAGACCATCCGCGACCGCATCGCCGCCTACGCCAAGGCCTACCACGTCGAGGCGGCCCAGGTCCCCGAGGACGCGGTCACCGCCTCCGGCTCCGGCGAGGACCCCGGGATCTCGGTGCGGAACGCCGAGCTCCAAGCGCCGGTCGTGGCCGCGGCGCGCGGCATCGACCCGGCGCTCGTGCGCGAGGCCGTCAAGGACAACACCGACGGCCGCAGCCTCGGCTTCCTCGGTGAGGAGTACGTCAACGTCGTGACCCTGAATCTGGCGCTCGACAAGACGTACCCGGTTTCCCGATGACGTGCCGCTGCCGCGATCGCTGACGCGCTCGCCGTTTCGGGGACCGGGCCCCGTACCGGTGGTGGATGATTTCCGGTGGTGGGGCCGACACAGGGCGGGGTGTGTCGGCCCCTACGGGTCTGCGCCGTCGCGTTTGCATCGTGCGAGCAACTGCTCCGATCACGCTCCCATCCTGTTGACTTGGCACAAATCCCCGACTTCCCCTTCCCCTGAGAACTGAGGGAGCCAGTGACCCGCATCCTTGTCGTCGACGACGAACCGCAGATCCTGCGCGCCCTGCGCATCAACCTGAAGTCCCGCACCTACGAGGTGGAGACGGCGGCCACCGGCGTCGACGCCCTCGCGCTGGCCGCGCGCCACCTGCCCGACGCCGTGCTCCTCGACCTGGGCCTGCCGGACATGGACGGGGTCGAGGTGATCGTCGGGCTGCGCGGCTGGACGGCCGTGCCGATCGTCGTGCTGTCCGGACGTTCCGACCCTCGGCAGAAAGTCCAGGCGCTCGACGCAGGCGCCGACGATTACGTCACCAAGCCCTTCGCGATGGAGGAGCTGTTGGCCCGCCTGCGTGCGGTGATCCGGCGCCGGGAGCAGGTCACGGCCGGCTCCGGGGGGCCCGAGACCAGCGTGCTGCGGCTCGGCAGCTGCGACATCGACCTGGTCGCGCACAGCGTGAGCCGCTCGGGCGAGGCGGTCCGGCTCACCCGCACCGAGTGGGCGCTGCTGGAAGCCCTGCTGCGGCATCCCGGCCAACTGGTCAGCACCTCCCGGCTGCTGGCCGATGTCTGGGGGACCAGCCACACCGGCGAAGCCGGATATCTCCGGTTCCACATGGCCCGCCTGCGCCGCAAACTCGAAGACGACCCCCAGAACCCCCGGCACCTGATGACCGAGTACGGGACCGGCTACCGCTTCGAGCCCTGAGACGGATCCGGATCAGGAAGCGTCTTTGGCGGCGACGTCGTATCTCCCCCCGCCGCGCCAGCACGTCCACCCCCGGCTCGATCGCCAAGGCCACGAACAACGACACCAGCAGCGTGACGAGCAGGTCCTTCAGCCGGCCCAGCGCCCACTGGCTGATCAGGAACCCGGCGTAGAACAGGAGCGCCAGCGCGCGCGGCAGCCAGCGGGGGAAGGCGGACTCGGTCATGCCCGCCAGTCTCACCGCCGGCGGCACCGATCCGCGGGAGCCGCGAGCGGTGTCGCCGGCGGTGTTCGTCTTTTCCCGGTGTTCTTTCCGGAGCTCTCACCGGTGTTTTCCGGAGTCCTCACCCGCGTTCTTCCCCGGCGCCGTCTAGCGTTACGGCAGCGCGTTCACGATCTCCGCGACCGCCCGCCGCTTGCCGGTGTAGAACGGCACCTCCTCGCGCACGTGCCGCCGGGTCTCCGAACCGCGCAGGTGCCGCATCAGGTCCACGATCCGGTCCAGCGCGTCGGCCTCGAAAGCGAGGATCCACTCGTAGTCCCCGAGCGCGAACGCCGGCACCGTGTTGGCCCGCACGTCCGGGTACTCACGCGACATCATGCCGTGCTCGGCCAGCAGGCGGCGGCGCTCGGAGTCCTCCAGCAGATACCACTCGTAGCTGCGGATGAACGGATACACCGCGATGTACCCGCGGGCCTGCTCGTCCGCGACGAACGCCGGGATGTGGCTCTTGTTGAACTCCGCCGGGCGGTGCAGCGCCATCTGCGACCACACCGGCTCGGTCAGCCGGCCCAGGGCCGTGCGGCGGAACCGCTGGTAGGCGTCCTGCAACTGGTCGGAGGTCTCGGCATGCAGCCAGAACATGAACTCGGCGTCGTGCCGGAAGCCCGCGACGTCGTACACCCCGCGCACCACCACGTCGTCCTTGGCCAGCGCCTCGAACAGCGTCTCCACTTCGGCGGCCAGGTCGGCGCGCGCGTCCTCGGCGGCCGGGAGCGCTTCGCGCACCTTGAACACCGACCACAGCGCGTACCGGGTGACCTCGTTCAGCTCCACCGCGCGCTTGCCGATGCGGACGTTGCTGACCACGCCGGCCGGGCGCTCGTTCGTGTTGTCGCTCATGTCGCCATTCTTTCCTATCGGGTGGGCCGTGCTATTCGGTGCTATCCAGGCGTGACCTGGTGTGCCGCGCTCTGCGCCGACGCCACGCACGCGGCGATACCCACGCCGTCATACGCCGCCCCGCACACGGCCAGGCCCGGCTGGGCCGCCACGGCGTCGCGGATCCGCGCCACGCGGGCGACGTGCCCGACCGCGTACTGCGGCAGGCCGCCGCCCCAACGCTGTACGTGCGTGTCTACGGGGATGCCGAGGGAGCCTGGAGCCCCCGGGGCGCCGGAGCGGCCGAGGGCGGTGCGGAGGTCGGCCAGGGCCAGCGCGGCCAGTTCGGCGTCGTCCCGCTGCAGGTCCGCGGTCTCGCGGTGGCGTCCCACCGACGCCCGGACCAGCGTCTTGCCGGACTCGGCGAGCCAGGACCACTTGGCGCTGGAGAAGGTCGAGGCCTTGATGAACCGGCCGTCCGACGGCGGGACCAGGAAGCCGCTGCCCGGCGGGAGCACCGCGTCTTCGAACACGAAGGTGACCAGCGCCACCGAGGCGTATTCGATCGCCGCGAGCTCGGCCGCCGCGACCGGTGCTGCGTCCTTGAGCAGGCGGGAGGCGGGGGCGCCGGGCACCGCGACGATGACGGCGTCGAAAGCGTGCGCCTCGGCGGCCGGAACCGGCCCGGACACCAGTCGCCAGCCGTCGGGGGTCCGGCTCAGTTCCCTGACCATCGTGTCGCGGCGGATCACCACGCCAGCGGCTTCGCAGGAAGCTGCCAGCGCGACCGGGAATCGCCCGACTCCGCCCCGAATCCCGGCGAACACCGGCTTCGGGTTCGCCGCCGCGGCCTGCGCGGCCAGGATCTTCGCCACGGCTTCGTCCACCGGCTGGCCGGCTTCGTAAGCCGGGACCAGCGCCGGGATCGCCGCCCGCAGTGAGATCTCGCCGGCGTGGCCGGCGTAGACGCCGCCGAGCAGCGGCTCCACCAGGCGGTCCACCACCTCGGGGCCGAACCGGTCGGCGACGTAGCCGCCGACCGCGATGTCGTCGGTCAAAGCTTCGGTACGCAGGCGCTCGCGGGAGGGGAGCGACGGACCGGACTCGGCTCGCTTCAGTCCGGCGGGGGACAACAGGCCGGACAAGACGGCCGGGTCGCCGGGGATGCCCATCAGATGGCCCTTGGGCATCGGCACGAGTTCGCCGCGGCTCCACACCGACGCCGAGGCCGTCGCCGGGTGCACCAGGTCTTCGGCCAGGCCCACCGCGCGGGCCAGGTCGACGGCTTCGGGACGCCGGTTCAGGATCGACTCGGCTCCGAGATCGACCTGCACGCCGCCGACCTCGCCGGTCGCCAGCTTGCCGCCGAGGCGCGGAGAACCTTCGAACACTGTCACCGCGGCTTCCGGTGCGGCCTGCTTGACGAACCAGGCGGCCGCCAGGCCCGAGATCCCGCCGCCGATGACCGCCACAGTGCGCGGCGCATGCTCGGCGCGCGTAGTGCCCATTGCGCTATCAGTACTCTGGGCGCTCTCAGTGCTCTGCGTTCCCACTCTGCCCGACGTGCTCATCTCCGGAGCTCTCAGCGTGCCGAGGCCTCGTGGACCAGATCGACGACCCGCGCCAGCACATCCGGGTCCATCTCCGGCATCACGCCGTGGCCCAGGTTGAAGATGTGGCCCGGCGCCTTGGCGCCCTCGGCCAGGACCTCCCGCACCCGGGTCTCGATCACCGGCCACGGCGCGAAGATCAGCGCCGGGTCCAGGTTGCCCTGCACCGCGTACCGCGGGCCGATGCGCCGCGACGCCTCGTCCAGCGGCACCCGCCAGTCCACGCCGACCACGTCCGCGCCCGCCGCCGCCATCAGGGGCAGCAGTTCCCCGGTGCCGACGCCGAAGTGGATACGCGGCACACCGTAGTCCGCGACCGCCGCGAGCACCTTCGCGCTGTGCGGCATCACAAGACGCTGATAATCCCGGGGCGCCAGCGAGCCGGCCCAGGAGTCGAAGAGCTGCACCACGCTCGCGCCGGCCTCGATCTGCACCTTCAGGAACCCGATGGTCAGGTCGGCCAGCCGGTCCAGCAGCGCGGCGAACAGCTCCGGCGCGCCGTGCATCATGGCCTTGGTCTTCTCGTGGTTCTTCGACGGGCCGCCCTCGATGAGGTAGCTGGCCACGGTGAACGGCGCTCCGCCGAACCCGATCAGCGGCCTGGGCCCGAGCTCCGCGACGAGCTGCCGCACCGCCTCATCGATGAAGGACAGGTCGGCCTCCGGGTCCAGCGGCCGGATCTGATCCAGCCCGCTGAAGTCCCGCACCGGGTTCGCGATCACCGGTCCGACGTTCGGCTTGATCTCCAGATCCACGCCGATCGCCTTCAGCGGCAGCATGATGTCGCTGTAGAAGACGGCCGCGTCCACCCCGTACCGGCGCACCGGCTGCAGGGTGATCTCGGTCACGAGATCCGGCCGCATGCAGGATTCCAGCATCGGGATGCCGGTCCGGACCTTCTTGTACTCCGGCAGCGCCCGGCCGGCCTGGCGCATGAACCACACCGGGGTGCGGGAGACCGGCTCCCGTCGCGCCGCCCGCAGGAAGTCGCTGTCCTGGACGGCGGACCGGGCCGACGCCGCGGCGGCAGCAGCAGACACAGAAGCAGGCACGGAAGCCGATGTGGAAGCCGACGCAGCCGTAGCCACAGACGCCGACACAGACGCCGACACAGACGCCGACGCCGACCGCGTGACCGGTGCCTCGCCCCGCGGACCGGGGACCTCGTTGAACGTCTGACCAGCCGACGCGCCCAGGTCCGCCGCGGGGTTCAAGCTCTCGGTCACGCTGTCTCGCACGGCATCGCTCCTGTCGTCGGTCACCCTTTGATGGTCGCACGTTCGCCGGGGTGCTCGACGCCGGGGTGGCCGCTGCGAGCAGGCGTTTGCCGACCGGCTGTCGGGATGTGCCGGCGCGGCGCGCCGACCTCATGCGGCCCGACGCCAGCGTGCCGCACGAGGTCCGCGCACCGCGGCGGCGTACGCTTCACCCATGGCACCCAGCCGCCCGGCCGACCCGCGGGAGTTCGCGCGGGCCGTTGCCGCGCTGTCGGCGGCGCCGCTGCCGGCCGCGATCGACGTCGAACCGCTGCCCGCCCCGGTGAACCTGGCGCCGTTCGCGCACGCCGTCGGCGGCGCCGTGCTGTCCGACTCCGGCGAGGAGGACCTGGCCACCGGCCGGCTGGTGCTGCTGCACCGGCCCGGCGGCCACGAGGAGTGGCGCGGCGCCTGGCGGATCGTGGTGCTCGTCGAGGCCGATCTGGAGGCGGAGATCGCCGAGGACCCGCTGCTGGCCGAGGTCGGCTGGTCCTGGCTCCTGGACGCGCTGCGCGACCACGGCGCGGCCTTCACCGCCGAGAGCGGCACCGTCTCCCGCTCCTCCTCCCGCGGCTTCGGCGGCCTGTCCGCCCGCCCGGCCACCACCGCGGTCGAGATCCGCGCCTCCTGGACGCCGGTTCCGGACGCCGGCGGGATGGACGGCGAAGGCCCCAGGGGCACCGGCACCATCAGCGGCACCGGCACTCTCAGTGGCACCGACAGCGGCATCGACTTCGCCGCGCACCTGCAGGCCTGGTGCGCCCTGATGGCGGCCTGCGCCGGCCTGCCGCCGGAGTACGAGGGCGTCGCGAACCTCCCGTCCGCCGGATCCCGCCGGTAACGCCGACGCCGTCCTGCCTCATTCTGTTACGTCTGCCTCACCTGAACAGCCGAGAGCCATACCCCGTACAGCCCAGCAATCGGCACCTCTTGCCCATCCGGCCCCACGGGTCGCGGAAGCGCACGTAAGACGTCCAACGACGCCCTACGCCACCTCCGCGCCGCCCAGGTCCCGGCCTCGGGCCGCACCCGACCGGGTGACCACCCGTACCGTCTTCCCGCAGGTCAGAGCCTTAAGTCGGATGATCGTATGCCCGACTGTTGCCGGCTCGGGCCCCATTCCTTGAACTTGCGAGCATTAGCCCTAAAGGTGCCTGCTTGATCTGCCGATGACCTGAATGGACCGGTCCGCGAGGGAGCGGACCGGCCGCTGAGCACAAGCTCGCAGCACCCCAGGAGGAGGTTCGGTGTCGGTACTCGTCGACAACACCGCCAACCTGATCGCATACCGGCCGGCGCGGCTGACCGCGATGGTCGT